>JBBRYY010000009.1:0-58390 GCA_038237245.1 Gemmatimonadales bacterium
CGCGACTGCGAAAGCGAGTCGAGCATGCGCGCGGTGTGCCGCAGCACCATCGCCTCGGTGCGATGTGGGAGCGGATCGGTCGACGAGAGATAGCCCTCGAATGCCGAGCTGGCCTCGTGACGACTGCCGCTCTTGTTCGCAGGGTCGAGCAGAAAGACGCCGTGCCAGAAGATCGCCTCGTGCGCGCCGAGCGAGCCCGGCTCATTTCGCGAGAACGCCGCGAGCAGCGAGTCCGCGGATGCGTACTGCGCCTCCGCCGCGAGCCGCTGCGCGGAGTCGAGCGTCACCGCCCATCTCGTGTCGACCGGCTTCGTCGCCGCAGCGTGAGGGCGGGCGCAGCCCAGCGCGAGGACGAAGCCGACAAAGATCAGTCGCGCACTCTTCACGCGCTGGCGTCCACGTTCGTCGTGCTCATCGACTTTCGGCGCACACGAGGACCCGTGCGCACCGGAAGCACGATGCTGAACGTCGTCCCCTCGCCCACGCGGCTCTCCACGGTCAGCTTGCCGCCGTGCGCGTCGACGATCTGCTTCGCGATCGCGAGTCCGAGTCCGGTGCCATCGTGTGCCGCCGAGTGCTGGTTGTCCGCCTGGAAGAACTTCCGGAAGATGTGCGGCAGCTGCTCCGGCGGGATGCCGGCACCGGTGTCGGTGACGGTCACACGAAGCTGCCCTCCGTCGGCCTGCACGTCCAGCTCCACCGTTCCTTCCTTCTTCGTGAACTTGAAGGCGTTCGACAGCAGGTTGCCGAGCACCTCGTTGATGCGGTCGGGATCCCAGACGACTTCCGCCGGGAGCGGCCCCGTACGCACGACACGGAAATTGATCTCGCGCTGTAGCGAAAGCACGTGGAACGTATCTTCGAGCTCGCTCAGGAAATGCCCGAGCTCCGTCGGGCGGAGATCGAGCTTCCCGCCGCCGGCCTCGAAACGGCTGATGTCGAGCAGCTGGTGCACGAGGCGCGACAGCGATCGCGTCTGCGCATCGACCGTGTGGAGGATCTCGCCCTGCTTTGCCGAGATCGATCCGTACACCCCTTCGTTGAGCAGTTGCAGGTAGCCGAGGATGACGTTGATGGGTGTCTTGAGCTCGTGCGACGCGACCGACACGAACTCGGCCTTCAACCGGTCGAGCTGCGCGAGCTGCGCAGCCATCGATTTGTAGCTCGCCGCGAGTCGCCCGAACTCGTCGTTCCGTTCCGGAGACACCGACAGCTTGTAGTCGAACTGCCCGGTCGCGACGGCTTCCATCCCCGCCTCGAGATCCTGCACCGGCTTGCTGACGGTGCGCCAGAGCGCGATGGAGACGAGCAGCGCGACGCTCGCCGCGACCGCGAGTCCGATCCCCGCGATTTCGGTGGTGTTGTCGACGAGCGCCGTCGCGTCGTCGACGAGCCCGCGCGTGCGGTCGGCGAGTACGAGCTCCGCGTCGCGCAGCGCCGTCTCGATCTCGCGCGTCGCCGGCAGGTACTGGCGCGTCGAGATCGTGTCTGCAATCGCAGGGCTCGCGGCCGCGTGCGACATCTCCACCGGCGCGATGCGGCGCAGCTTCTCGATCTGTCTGTCGATGCGCGCGCGCGCGTTCTCGAGATCGTAGCCCTGCAGCGAGTCGTTCGTCGCGTGCATGGTTTCGAGCAGCGTGTTCACGTGCGCGAGGGCAGCCGTGTCGTGCACGAAGAGCAGGCGCTCCTCACTCTGGCGGAGTTCGTCCGCCGTCGCACGCATTCGGCCCACCAGCAGCGAGGCGCCGAACGCGTGATCGCGCAGCTGCCGCGTGGTGGTGTGGAGCTGCTCGAGCGAGTGGAGCGCGAAGGCGAGTGGCGCGAGCAGGATGAGCAGATTCGCGAACAGTCCGAGCGCGAGCTTCGAGCGAATCGTCACGCTGCACACTCGCGCGGCGCCGGCGAGATGCACGAAGGGCGCGCCGTTATCGGGCGCCCCGCCGTGGACCGAACCGGAGGTGCAGGCTCAAATCGCATCTCGTTCACCATCTCCATGATCGCAGCCCTGCCATTGCCTGCGCCAAGGGCCGCCAGCCGACGGACTCGCAAATGATTGGCCATCCGAACACTTCATGAAAATCGGCCCCAGCTACCACTAGCCGCAACCTCTCGATTTTGTTCCGCTCATACGGTCATTTCTGCGTATAGGTACGTTGACACTCGTCACAGCGGCGGGATAGCTTGCGCTCCCCAAACGTAACCTCAGCCAGATCAATGACATTGGCATTCACGCGCATTAGCGGATTGAGCAGCGAAGTCGGCAAGCCGGTCACCGTCCGGGGGTGGATCACCACCGTTCGCTCCTCCGGCAAAGTAGCCTTCCTCGTGTTACGGGACGGCACCGGCCTGCTGCAGTGCGTCCTCGTGAAATCCGCGGTGACCCAGGAGGTCTGGGATCGCTTCGCGCAGCTGTCGCTCGAGACCTCCGTCGCGGTCACCGGCGACGTCCGCGCAGACGCGCGCGCCCCCGGCGGCTACGAGCTCGGCGTCACCGACCTCGCGATCATCGGCACGAGCCCGCTCGATTATCCGATTCAGCCGAAGGAGCACGGGATCGACTTCCTCCTCGATCATCGCCACCTCTGGCTTCGCTCGCCACGCCAGCGCGCGATCGCGACGATCCGGAGTGAGCTGGAGCAGGGAATTCAGGACTTCTTCTACCAGCGCGAATTCCTCCGCGTCGACACGCCGATCCTCACCGCCGCCATCGGCGAGCGCTCCGGACTCTTCTCCACCGAATACTTCGACGAAGGGAACGCCTACCTCGCGCAGACGGGACAGCTCTACGGCGAGGCCGCCGCGGCCGCGTGGGGACAGATCTACACCTTCGGCCCAACCTTCCGCGCCGAGAAGTCGAAGACGCGGCGGCATCTCACCGAGTTCTGGATGATCGAGCCGGAGGTCGCGTGGAACGACTCGAACGACAACATGAAGCTGCAGGAAGATTTCGTGTCGTATCTCGTGCAGCGCGCGCTCGAGAAGCGCTCGGCCGAGCTGACGGAGCTCGAGCGCGATCTGACGAAGCTCGAAGGGATCAAGCCGCCCTTCCCACGCCTCGAGTACACAGACGCGATCGACCTGCTCCATCGTAAGGGAAGCACGACCCAATGGGGCGAGGATCTCGGCGCCGAGGACGAGTCGCTCATCGTCGCCGACTACAGCCTCCCCGTTTTCGTGATGAACTATCCGAAGGAAGCGAAGGCGTTCTACATGAAGGAGAATCCCGCTGATCCGCGCACGGTGCTCTGCGACGATCTGCTCGCGCCCGAGGGCTACGGCGAGATGATCGGCGGGAGCCAGCGCGAGGATGACTACGACCGGTTGCTCAAGCGCATCATCGAAGAGGGGCTCGATCCCGCGGCCTACGCGTGGTATCTCGACCTTCGCCGCTACGGTACCTTCGTGCATTCGGGCTTCGGTCTCGGCCTCGAGCGGACGATCGCGTGGATTTGCGGTCTTCCGCATTTGCGCGAGGCGATCGCGTTTCCGCGCATGATGCATCGGCTGCGTCCCTGAGCCTCGCGCGCGAGCTTCGCATGAGCGCGACCTTACTCCGCGAGCTTGACCTCGTTCCAGAGCGCGTCGAGCGCGACGACGCCAGCGTCCGCGACGACGATGCCGCGCTCGCGCGCGAGCGTCTCGACCGCCTCGAAGCGCCGCGCAAACTTGTCGGTGGCGCGATCGAGTGCGAGTGCGGGATGCACGCCGGCGCGCCGGCAGAGATTGATGCTCGCGAACAGCAGATCGCCGAGTTCGTCTTCGAGATGCGCGTGCGCGCGCGCGTCGCCGCCGGGGCCGATCTTGTCCTGCTGCGCGAGCTCACCGCGCACTTCCGCGAGCTCCTCTTCGACCTTCTTCGCCGGACCTTCGGTGTCGTCCCAGTCGAAGCCGACGCCGGCGGCGCGCTCCTGCAGCCGGTACGCGCGATGCAGCGTCGGGAGCGCGGCGGGGAGCCCGTCCGCGATCGATTCGCGCTTCGCTGCCTTCATCTCCTCCCACGGACGTCGCTCGCCGCCGCCGAAGAGATGCGGATGCCGCTCGTGCATCTTCGTGATCAGCGACTCCGCCACATCGTTCACATCGAACTCACCCTCTTCCTCGGCGATCACCGAGTGAAAGAGCACCTGCAGCAGCACGTCGCCGAGCTCTTCGCGCATGTGCGCGCGATCGCCGCGCCGAAGTGCGTCGTCGAGCTCGTGGGCTTCCTCGATGAGATAGGGGCGAAGAGAGTCGTGCGTCTGCGCACGGTCCCAGTCGCAGCGCGCGCGGAGATCGCGCATGAGCGCGAGCGCGTCGTCGAGCGTCGGTTTGTCGGGCATCGTTCCTCCGGGGCGCGAAAGCTATTCGCCTCCGGGCTCGCGCGGCAATGCCGATGCGCCTGACGCGCGGCTGGATCGAGGTCGACCTCGACGCAGTCGTGCGCAACGCGCGCACGCTGGCGGCGCGCGTCCCCGCAATTCTTCCCATGGTGAAGGCGGATGCGTACGGCGTCGGCGCAATTCGTGTCGCGCGCGCGCTCGAGCAGCTCTCGCCGTGGGGGTACGGCGTGGCGACCGTGGACGAAGGACGCGAGCTCCGCTTCGCGGGGATCACGAGGCCGATCGTGCTCTTCACCTCCGTGGACCTCGCCGAGCTTCCAGCCGTGCGCGACGCGACGCTCACCCCCGCGCTGGCATCCGCGCAGGCGATCGAGCGATGGAACAGCATCGCGGGTCGAGCATGGCATCTGGCGATCGACACCGGCATGTCGCGCGCAGGTATTCGCTGGAGCGAAGTCGGAGCGCTGGCCGCGCTGCTGCGACGTCACCCTCCGGAGGGTGCATTTACCCACTTTCACTCGGCCGCGCTCGACGACGGGACGCTGCGCGAGCAGGAAGCGCGATTCGAGCGCGCGCTCGCGGCGCTCCCCGCAATGCCGTCGGTGCTGCATGCCGAGAATTCCGCGGCGCTCGCGAGGGCCGCGAAGTCGAGGTGGAGCGTTGGACGCCCGGGAATTTTTCTCTATGGCGGGGATGTCGGCGTCGTGGACGTGCGGCCGGAGCCGGTGGTCTCCGTGCGCGCTCGCATCGTCGAGCTCCGCACCGTCGCCGCCGGCGAGAGCGTGAGCTACGACGCCACCTTCCGCGCCGACCATGAGATGCGGATCGCGACGCTTCCACTCGGCTACGCGGATGGCTATCGGCGCGCACTCGGCAATCGCGCGCACGGGCTCATCGCCGGGCGTCGTGCACCGGTGGTCGGTGTCGTGACGATGGACATGACGATGCTCGACGTCACCGATCTGCCAGTGGAGATCGGCGATGTCGCGACGCTGCTCGGCGGCGATGGCGCGACGCCGATCGAGCTCGCGGAGCTCGCCGAATGGGCAAGCGCGAGTCCATACGAGCTGCTCACCGGGCTGCATGCGCGGCTGCCGCGCCACTACTACGGAGGCGACGCGGTGTGAGCGCCGGGCGAATGGTGGGCGGCGGTCGCCCATCCTAGTAGCTTTCCGCGAGTTGCGGGGCACCGAACCGCGGCAGCGGGGTTCAATGAGGGCTCGGACACCCCAGGTGGCCGGCACGTCGGACATCTACCAGTCACTTCCCGAGGACGACCTGCACTCTCCGACCGCCGAATGACGCTAGCGGCCACGAACGACTCGCTCCGTGCCGCCGCGTTCTCCGTGATGGCTCGGGCCTACGCTCCCTACTCGCACTTTCGGGTTGGCGCGGCGCTGGCGACTTCGACGGGGAAAACGTTCGTCGGTTGCAATGTCGAAAACGCTGCTTACGGCGCAACGATCTGTGCGGAACGCGCTGCGGTCCTGAGCGCGGTTGCACAGGGCGAGCGCAGCTTCACATCGCTCGTGATCGCGACGGAAGGCGCGCAGCCCGCCGCCCCGTGCGGCATCTGTCGCCAGGTGCTCGCGGAATTTACCCCGTCGCTCGTGATCGCGAGCTTCACGACCGCTGGCGCGGAGTCGCACTGGTCGCTCGACCAGCTGCTCCCCGCGCCATTCACTTTGAATTCTCTGCCTCGCTCATGATTGTGCGCCGCGCGTCCTACCGCTTGCTCCCGATCTTCGGAATCGCTCTGCTCGCGCTCGCCGCGTGCAAGGAGGATATCGCCGGCGGGTGTGCAAGTCCATCGCTCTGTCCCGGACAGACGCTCGAGGTGCACGACACGATCCTCGTCGCCTCCGAGGTGATCGATACGTCGGTCGTCGTGAGCGGGATGCCGCCTCTCGGCACCGAGACCGGGCTGCTCGTCGCCCGCTATGGCGACGCGAACGGCGATAGCGTCGTATCCGGCGCCGTGCTCCGCTTCGACTCGCTACGGCGATTCTTCCCGCAGGTCGATACGACGGTGGCGCCGCGACCCGTGGTCAGCATCAGCTCGGCGTCGCTCCATTTTACCTCGACGCCGGACACATCGCTCGTCCGCGATTCGGTGCGCTTCGAGGTGATCGACGTAGACGCGAACGTGCCGGACCTGGATACGGCGACGATCCATCAGCTGTTCGTCACGCGCCCGTCGCTCGGCACGCTGAACGTGAACAAGGACTCACTGTCGATCGCGCATGTCGTGCCGCTCGACACCACCTTCGTGCGTCAGCACGTGACGGTGGGAGCGCGTATTCGGCTCGGCGTGCGCGTGTACAGCTACGGGCACAGCGACTCGACCGGTCGTGTGGCGATCGCGATCACCCCGATCACCTCGGCTACGTCGGCGGCCAGCAGGTCGTCGGGATCGTCTCTGGTGTACGAGGGACATGCTGCGGTCGCGGACACGGTGGACTCGCTCACCTTTACGAACTTCTCCGTTTCGAAGTCGTCCGGCGGTCCCGAGTTTCGCTACCTCGCGAACTACCAGCTCGTGCTCAAGGGCTCGCCCCCTGCGCCGGCAGGTTTGCTGCCGGTGGGCGGCCTGCCATCGAACCGCGTCTATCTGCGCTTCGATCTTCCCACCTCGCTCATCGATTCGTCGACGACGATCGTGCGCGCCGCGCTCATTCTACACCAGCGCGGCGATTCGGCATTCAGCGATGTGGATTCGATCACACTTACTCCTCGAGTCGTGATCGCGTCGCCGATCGTGACGGACATATCGAAGGCGGCGCTGCTGCTCGCCGATCTGACGACCGTTCCGCTCACCGGTGTTCGCGTCAATCCGGGCGAGACGCGGAGCGATACCATCGCGCTCGTCTCGCGCGCGGCGAGCATCGTCTCGCTCTGGCGTGCGGAGGGACCGGTGGTGATGCAGCGAGCGATCGTGCTGCAGTCGTCGAGCGAAGGCCATGATGCGCGACGCTTTCTGATTTACTCAAATACTGCGCTGCCGGACTCACTCCGTCCGCGATTGCGCCTGACCTATATCCCGCGCAGCGGCTTCGGACTTCCGTGATGCGAACGATCAGCACGCTCGTCCTCTGCGCGACCGTTGCCACGTCCGCAGCCGCTCAGGGCACGCTCAGCACGCAGGGCTTCGGCTATCCCGCAGGTGGGCTCTCGACGCACGCCGAGGCCCTTGGCGGGTCGATTGCCGAAAGCGATCCACTGTCGCCGGTGAATCCCGCAACGCTCACCTCCTGGGGGCGCCCCGGGCTGTACTTTCAATACGATCCCGAATTCCGGACGGTCAGTGGCGGCGGCAACAACAGCAGCACGCTCACCGCGCGATTCCCGATGGTCGCCGGCGCGCTGAACATCGGCCCGCGGTTCACCTTCGGTCTCTCGGCGACGACCTTTCTCGACCGCACCTGGGAAGTCACACGCTCGGGCTACGTGCACGAAGGCGCAGACAGCTCGCTCTATGGTGAGAAGTTCAGCACCGATGGCGCGATCAACGATCTGCGCGCCGCCTTTGCGTTCGCGGTGCTGCCGACGCTGAGC
Organism: Gemmatimonadales bacterium; assembly: GCA_038237245.1. Taxonomy (GTDB): domain Bacteria; phylum Gemmatimonadota; class Gemmatimonadetes; order Gemmatimonadales; family Gemmatimonadaceae; genus FEN-1250. The sequence continues at coordinate 7,875 of JBBRYY010000009.1, forward strand.
ATCGGCATTGGAGGCCACGTGCTGACGGGGCAGAACCGGCTCCTCATCACACGCGAATTCACCGACACCTCGACGGCGATCTTCAGCGAGAGATCGACGTTGAGCTACACCGGGCATTCGGTTTCCGGCGGCATCGCGTGGCGACCGCTTCCGGTGCTCTCTTTCGGCGTTTCAGGGGTCGCCGGCGGTACCATGCACTCCTTCCGCAACGACACGTCGCTGAGCACAGCGAAGGTTCCGAAGCGATTCGGCTTCGGTGGGCTCTTCGGCGGAATCTCGGGGCTGCTGCTTTCCGCAAACGCCGAGTGGAACGGGTGGTCGGCGCTCAACGGACTCGGCGATGCGGATGCACACGCCGTCGACGGCTGGGATTACGGCGTCGGCGCCGAGGTGCGCGCGCCCGCGTTGTTCGGCCAGGAGATCCCGGTGCGGATAGGCTACCGGCATCGCATTCTCCCCTTCGAGGCGGCGGGCGAGGTGGTGCACGAGACGGACTACAGCGCGGGGATCGGCATCCCGATCCGGCGCGGTACCTCGCGCGTCGATTTTTCACTCACGCGATCGAATCGCAGCGCGAACGTTCCCGATGTCACGGAGCACGCGTGGATCCTGAGCGCCGGATTCTTCGTCCGTCCCTGAGCGGGCGTCGGCGATGACGCACGTTCCGCTCATCCTGGTGGCGGACGACGTTCCCGCGAACGTCGAGCTGCTCTACGATCAGCTCGCGATGCTCGGCTATCGCGTGATCTCTGCGGTCGATGGTCCGAGCGCAATCGAGCTATGCTTTTCCGAGAAGCCGGATCTCTGCATCCTCGACGTCGCGATGCCCGCGGGATCGCTCCGCGTCGACGACCGGTCGACGGGCTTCGAGGTGTGTCGCCGGCTGAAGCGCGACCCGCGCACCGAGCGCATCCCCGTCATTTTCGTCACTGCGCTCAACGACACGACGGATCGCGTGAAGGCGATCGAGGCCGGCGGCGATGATTTTCTGACCAAACCGCACAACCGTCAGATCCTCAGTGCGCGCGTGCGGTCGCTGCTGCGCCTCAAGTTCGCGACGGACGCGCTCGATGACAGCTATCGCAAGTTACGCGAGCTCGAGAAGGTGCGCGACGATCTGATGAAGATGATCGTGCACGATCTCAAGACGCCACTGACTTCGGTACTGGCATCGCTCGAGATGGCGCTGGACGGAGACTTCGGCGCGGTGAGCGAGATGCAGCGCCGCGTGCTCGGCGACGCGGAGGCGAAGGCAGAGGACCTCCTTGGGCTCATCGGTGATCTGCTCGAGGTCGCGCGCATCGAGGAGAACGTGCTCGATCTCGATCTCGCGCCGATCGCGCCGGGCGCGTTCATTGCCGAGATCGTGCACGAGTGGGAGGTGCGCTTCCAGCAGGAGGGGGCGAAGATCTTCGTCGATGTGGCGGAAGATGCGCCCGTGATTCACGCCGACAAGGGACTGCTCAAGCGCATCTTCGCGAATCTGATCCAGAACGCGCTGACGCACACGGGGAGTGCGGTGGAGATCACGCTGCTCGCGCACCGGGATACGGCGACGGGCGGCATTCTGTTCACGGTGGCCGACAACGGTCCGGGCATTCCGCCGGAGTACCACGAGCTGATCTTCCGGAAGTTCGAGCGCGCGAAGCAGCCCGAGGTGCCGCGGGTGCGGAGCTCGGGACTGGGGTTGGCATTCTGCAAGCTCGCGGTCGAGCTTCACGGCGGGCGCATCTGGGTGCGGAGCACGGAGGGGAGTGGGAGCCAGTTCCACATCGCGATGCCGGTCCAGCCACCCCCACAGCCGTTGGCGGTTCCCCGCGGGGCATAGTTAGCTTTCAAGGTTGGCCCACCGTCAGCCCGAGCATCATGTCGAGCGAATCGCCCACCGTCTACATCGAAACCTACGGCTGCCAGATGAACGCGAGCGACTCGGAGCTGATGCTCGGTCGCCTCGCGGAATACGGCTATCGTGCGGTGAGCGGGCCCGAGGGCGCGGACGTCATTCTCGTCAACACCTGCGCGATTCGCGATCACGCCGAGCAGCGCGTGCTCGGGCGCATTGGTGAGCTCAAGCGGCACATGAAGGCGGACACGGTGCTCGGCGTGACCGGATGCATGGCGCAGCGGCTCGGGCCGCGGCTGCTCGAGCGCGCGAAACACGTCGACCTCGTGATCGGCCCCGATGGCTATCGCGCGCTGCCGTCGCTGATCGAGAGCGCGCGCAACGGCGAGCGCGTGGCGAAGGTCGACTTCGATCTCGAGGAGCACTATGAAGACTTCCGCGCGCGCCGAGTAGACGGCGTGAGCGCGTGGATCCCCGTGCAGCGCGGCTGCGACTACCGATGCACGTACTGCATCGTGCCGACGACGCGCGGGCCCGAGCGCAGTCGCGCGCTGCACGATGTGGTGCGCGAGTCGCACGAGACGGTGGCGGACGGGATCACCGAGATCACGATGCTCGGCCAGACGGTGAACTCGTACAACGACGGCACGCACGACTTCGCGGATCTGCTGCGTGCGGTCGGCTCTGTGCCGGGCGTGCGGCGGCTTCGCTTCACGAGCCCGCATCCGAACGACTTCTCCGATCGGGTGATCGAGGCGATGGCGGCGACGAGCGCGGTGTGCGAGCACGTGCATCTGCCCATGCAATCGGGATCGTCGACGACACTCAAGCGCATGCTCCGGCGCTATTCGCGCGAAGAATATCGCGAGTGCGTGCGCCGCCTGCGCGCGGCGATTCCCGGCCTCGCGCTCACGACGGACATCATCGTCGGCTTCCCGGGCGAGACCGAAGAGGAGTTCGCCGGGACGCTGGAGATGGTCGAGGAGATCGGCTTCGACGATGCGTACACCTTCAAGTTCTCGGCGCGCGAAGGCACGCCGGCGACGCGGCTGCCGGAGTCGTGGACGATCTCCGACGAAGTCGCGAGCGAACGGCTGGCGCGGCTCATCGAGACGGTACGGAGCGGCACGCGCACCATTAATCTCGGAATGCTCGGCGAGCGACACGAGGTGCTGGTGGAGAAGCTGTCGCGGCGCGGGACGCTGCTGCAGGCGCGCACGCGGCATCACCGCACCGTGCTGATTCCCGGCGACGCATCGCTGATCGGGCGCTACCTGATGGTCGAGCTCACGGGAACCACGGGCTCCACGTTCACCGGCGCAGTCGTGCCGACACGGGCAGCGCTCCCGATGGCCGGATGAAGAATCTCCTCGAGGGCGCGGTCGTCGGCATTTACGAGGAGCTGATAGCGAAGTCGCCGGAGACGTGCAGCTGCGACAACTGTCGCGAGGATGTGCTCGCCTACGTGCTGAACAAGACGCGCCCGCGCTACAGCGGCGGCACGGACACCGGAATGGCGCTGATCGCGCTCGACCTGCAGAAGGATCAGACGCGCGCGCAACTGGCGGTGGTGGTGCTCGAGGCGATCCAGCGCGTGGCAGCGAACCCCAGGCACCCGGCGCACTAGCGGGATTGCAGCCGCGCCGCGCCGATGCGACGCGACGCTCCATGGTAGCGCATGGTGAGCGGTGCCGCTCATCGCCCTCGCGGTTCTCGCGTACGCCGCAGGACTCGCCGCCGGATATCTCGGCGCGTCGGCTGCGGCCCTCCTTGCTGGCGGCGGCTTCGCCGCCGTGATGGCGGTGCGCCGGCGCGCGACGCATGCGGCGCTCGGCGCGCTCGTCGCCGCGGGGGCCTGCGTCGCAATGTACGATGTCGCTCGGGACGCGCGGTGCCGGGCGGATGCGCCCCATCGCGGCAGGTGGAGCGCCGAGTTGGAGGATGCCGCCGCGCCCGGCGCTTATGTGCGCGCGAGGGTGCGCTGGCCCGGCTGCGCGATGGCCGCATCGATGTCGGTGGAGCGAGGGCGCGCGGCGGCGGGGGACGAGCTGTCGATCGTGGGCACCGTGTTCGTCACGGCGCGCGGGCTCAAGATCGCGCACGCGCACATCGCGCCGGCGGGCGCGCACGACCCGCTCCTCATCGCGCGCGCGGCGATCGGCGCGCGCATCGACACGCTGTTCCGGCGCGATGCGCCGCTCGTGCGCGCGCTGCTCATCGCCGACGAGCGCGCCGTCGATCCCGCCGTGAAGGATCGTTTTGCCGTGTCGGGGATCGTGCACATGCTCTCGATCTCCGGACTCCACGTCGCGATCATCGCGATGGCCGTCGAGCTTCTCTGCCGCATGGCGCGACTCCGTCCCGCGAGCGCGAGCATCGCCACGCTCGCGATCACCGCCGCGTACATCGCGGTGATCGGGCTTCCTGCGCCGGCCGTGCGCTCCGGTGTCATGCTTGGCGTGCGCTCGATCTGCCGAATGGTCCAGCGGCCAACATCTCCCTGGGCCGCCCTCGCCCTCGGCGCCGCCGCGCCGCTCGTGGTGCCCGCCACCGTACTCGATCTCGGCTACCAGCTCAGCGTGCTCGGCATGGCCGGTCTCGTCGCGAGCGGCGCGCTCGGCACGCGCGTGATTGCCGCTACGTGGAAGGGCGCGCGCGGCGCGCTCGCTCGCACGCTCCTCACATCGCTCGTCGCATGCGCGGCGAGCGCGCCGCTGGTCGCCTGGACGTTCGGGCGCATCAGTCTCGTTGCGCCGATCACGAACATTCTCGCCACGCCGGTGGTGGCGGTGCTGCAGCCCGCGCTCTTTCTCGCGGTCGCCATCTCGCCGATCCACTTTCTCGGAATGCTGGTAGCGGATGCGTGTCATCCGCTGCTCGTCGCGCTCGACACCATCGCGACGGTCGGCGCGAGCGTGCCGTACGCGGCGCTGACCGTCGCGCCGGCGCTCGGCACTGCGCTCCTCGCGGGCGCCGCGAGCATCGCGATGCTCGTGGCGTGCATGAGTCGCGCGCCCGCGCGCGCGATCGCCGTCGCTCTTGGTGCGCTCTCGATCGCCGCCTGGCGCCCCCTCTGGCCCGAACGAGCCGGTGAGATGGAGCTGCACATGATCGACGTCGGCCAGGGAGACGCGATCGCGCTCCGCACCCCCGCGGGACGCTGGCTCCTCTTCGATGCGGGGCGCAACTGGACGGGCGGCGACGCCGGTCGCGCAACGGTGATCCCATATCTTCGCCGTCGCGGCGGCGACGTCGTGCTCTTCGTGCTGTCGCACCCGCACGCCGATCACGTGGGTGGGGGCGCGAGCGTGATCGCCGCGCTGCACCCTGCCGCGTACTGGGACGGCGCCTACGCGGGAACGAGTCCGCCCTACCGCGCCTCGCTCGTCGCTGCGCGCGACGGGCACGTGGCGTGGCGCCGGGTCCATCCGGGCGACTCACTCGTAGTGGACGGCGTGCGCCTGCACGTGCTCGCTCCCGATTCGGCGTGGATGGTTGGGCTCAGGGATCCGAACGCCGGGAGCGTCGTGGTGAGGGCCGAATATGGGAGCGTACGGATGTTGATGATGGGGGACGCCGAGAAAGGTGAGGAGGAGCGTCTCGTCGAGGCGTATGGAGACGCGCTCCGTGCCGACGTGCTCAAGGTGGGGCACCATGGAAGCAACACGAGCAGCACGGAAGCCTTTCTCGCGCTCGTGCACCCGCGCGTGGCACTCATCTCGGTGGGGGCCGGGAACATGTACAAGCACCCGAGCGCCGGCACGCTCCGTTCGCTGGCGGGCGTCGGCGCCGCGATGCTGCGCACGGATCTGGAGGGGTCGATCGTCTGCCGCACCGACGGGCGGACGCTCGAAATCGAGGAGGGCGGCGACCGGTGGGCAGTCGCGCCCCAACGCGCGCCCTAGGCAATGCCCCGGATGGCACGCTTTGGGCACTTGCACGATGCATCGCGCAGGCGCCACTTTGCACTTGCTGCGGCCATGCGGCCGCTCCCGACACGAGGTTACCCGTGGTTCAACATACGCCCACGTCCGTCGTCACGATCGACCGATACATCATCGAGCAGGAGCGCCTCTACCCCGAGGCCACCGGAGAGCTCTCCGGAATTCTGTACGATGTGGCGCTCGCGGCGAAGATGATTGCGAACAAGGTTCGCAGCGCCGGTCTCGCCGACATCCTGGGCTCCAACGAGTCGAAGAACGTGCAGGGCGAGGTCCAGGCGAAGCTCGATGTGCTCTCCAACGAGATCATCATCAAGGCGATGGACCACGGCGGCCGTCTCTGCGCGATGGCATCGGAGGAAGAGCCGGGCATCATCCCGATTCCCGATGGTTTCAAGTGCGGGAAGTACGTGCTGCTGTTCGATCCGCTCGATGGCTCGTCGAACATCGATGTGAACGTTCCCGTCGGCACGATCTTCTCCGTGCTTCGCAAAGTCACCGGCGGCACGCGCGGCGAGATGGCCGACCTCCTGCAGCCGGGACACCAGCAGGTCGCGGCGGGCTATGTGATCTACGGCTCGTCCACGATGCTCGTCTACACCACGGGACAGGGCGCGCACGGGTTCACGCTCGATCCGTCCATCGGCGAGTTTCTCCTCTCGCATCCGAACATCCGCATCCCCGATGCGGGGCGCTATCTCTCGGTGAACGACTCGTACGAGCAGCTCTGGGACGAGAACGTGAAGACGCTCATGCGCCGCTATCGCGGGCTCGAGGGGAATCACAGGCCGCTCAGCGTGCGCTACGTCGGCTCGCTCGTGGCCGACTTCCATCGCAACCTCCTCGGCGGCGGCGTGTTCGCCTATCCGGCGAACGCCAAGCGCAAGCAGGGGAAGCTCCGTCTGCTGTACGAGGCGAACCCGCTCGCCTTCATCGTCGAGCAGGCCGGGGGCGCGGCGTACGATGGCACGCATCGCGTGATGGACGTGCAGCCCACCGAGCTGCATCAGCGCACGCCGCTCTACATCGGAAGCAAGCGCGAAGTCGACCTCGCCACCGAGGTCGTGAGTGGTGTCGCCGTCGGCGTCGGGGGATGACGCGCATCCGCTGATGCCCGCGCGCGACGACACACGCACCACACCTGCGGGCGTACCGCTCGCACCGTTCTACCGTCCGGAAGATTCACCGGTCGACTACGCTCGCGACCTGAACGATCCGGGGAGCTTTCCGTTCACGCGCGGCGTGCAGTCGTCGATGTATCGCGGCCGCCTGTGGACGATGCGGCAGTACGCAGGCTTCGGCACGGCGAGCGAGACCAACACGCGCTTCCGCACGCTCCTCGCCGCGGGGCAGACGGGGCTCTCCGTCGCCTTCGATCTCCCGACGCAGATGGGCTTCGACTCCGACTCCCCGCGCGCGCTCGGTGAAGTCGGTCGCGTCGGCGTCGCGATCGACACGGTCGACGACATGCACGCGCTGCTGGCCGAGATTCCGCTCGACGAGGTGTCGACGTCGATGACGATCAACGCGACGGCGGCGACGCTGCTCGCCATGTACATCGTCGTCGCCGAAGAGCGGGGGATCGCGCGAGCGAAGCTCTCGGGGACGGTGCAAAACGATATCCTCAAGGAGTACATCGCGCGCGGAACCTACATCTATCCGCCGGGGCCGAGCCTCGCGCTGGTGACGGGGATCTTCGCGTTCTGCGCGGCGGAGGTGCCGCTCTGGAATCCGATCTCGATCTCGGGCTACCACATGCGCGAGGCGGGATCGACGGCGGTGCAGGAGCTCGCCTTCACCTTCGCGAACACGATCGAGTACGTGACGCGCGCGCTCGCAGCCGGCCTCGCGATCGACAGCTTCGCGCCGCGTCTCTCGTTCTTCTTCGCCGCGCACAGCGATCTGTTCGAGGAGGTCGCGAAGTTCCGCGCGGCGCGACGGATCTACGCGCGTCTCATGCGCGAGCGCTTCGGCGCATCGGATGCGTCGTGCCGACTGCGCTTCCACACGCAGACCGGTGGCGTGACGCTGACCGCGCAACAGCCGCTGACCAACGTCGTGCGCGTCACCGTGCAGACACTCGCCGCGGTGCTCGGAGGCACGCAGTCGCTGCACACGAATGGCTACGATGAGGCGCTCGCGCTGCCGACGGTCGACGCCGCGACGCTCGCGCTCCGCACGCAGCAGGTGGTCGCCTACGAGTCGGGGGTGGCGGGAACGGCCGATCCGCTCGCCGGGAGCTATTACGTAGAGAAGCTGACGACGGAACTCGAGGAGCGCGCGCTCGCGCTGCTCGCGCGGGTCGAGGAGCTCGGCGGCGCGGCGCGCGCGATCGAGAAGGGCTTCTTCCAGGAGGAGATCGGCCGCTCCGCGTACGAGTATCAGCTGCGCGTGGAAAGTCGCGAGACGATCGTCGTCGGCGTGAACGCATTCACGGATGAGGAACCGCCGCTCGCGATCCCTGCGCCGGATTTTCGCGCGCTGGAGCAGGATCAGCTCGGGCGGTTGGTGAAGACGAAGGCGGCGAGGGATCAGGGCGCGGTCGCCGCGTCGCTATCCGTGCTCGGTGCCGCAAGCGCGTCGGAGAGTGCGGAGCTTTCGGCGCGGCTCATGCCGCTGATCATCGACGCGGTGCGCGCGCGCGCGACGCTCGGCGAGATTGCGGACACGCTCGCGAGCACATGGGGGATGTACCGGCCGGCGCATTGAGTGATCGGGCCGCGCGCGAGCGTCGCACTCATTGTCCGCTTTTGCGGGTCAGCATAACTTTCACAGCGATGCCAACTTACGAGTTCACGTGCCCGAACGGACACGACTTCGAGAAGTTCTTCCGGACGATCTCGAGCGGCGAGTCCGAGCTGCCGTGCCCGACCTGCGGAGCGATCGCAGCACGCAAGATCTCCGCAGGCGCCGGCCTCATGTTCAAGGGAAGCGGCTTCTACATCACGGATTACGGCAAGGACGGGAAGAAGGACCAGAATCTTCCGCGCAAGTCGTCAAATGGCGAGAGTGGGTCGTCGTCATCGTCGTCCTCCGATAGCGGCAGCTCCGGGAGCGATTCGAAATCGTCGAGCGACGCCAAGTCCTCCGGTGATTCGAAGTCTTCGAGCGATTCGAAATCCGTTGGCGATTCGAAGCCATCGTCGTCGAAATCGGAATCGAAGGCGGAGTCGAAGCCCGCGGCGAAGCCGGCCGAGTCGAAGCCCAGCGCGCCCAAGAGCAGCAGCTCTTCCGAATGATGCCGGTCGATCTCATTCGTGCGGCGCTGGTGGATGCCGCGCGTGAGCTCGGCGCGCCCGACGCGATCGCCCCGGTGCTCGAGCGCCCGCGCGATCCCGCGCACGGCGACTGGAGCACCAACCTCGCGATGATGCTCGCCAAGCCGCTCGGTGAGAAGCCGCGCACGCTCGCGACGCGACTCATCGAGAAGATGAATCTCGACGCGGCCGGGGTGAGCAAGGTCGACATCGCGGGTCCCGGCTTCATCAACTTCTACATCGCGGCGGGCGCGAACGCGAGCGGGCTCGCCGCCATCGTTGCGGCGGGCGATGCGTATGGTCGCGATGGGAGCGGTGCGGGACGGCGCGTCGTGGTGGAGTTCGTCTCCGCGAATCCGACGGGCCCGCTCCACGTCGGTCACGGGCGCCAGGCCGTGCTCGGCGACACGATCAGCGCGCTGCTCGAGTGGTCGGGGTGGTCAGTGTCACGCGAGTACTACTACAACGATGCTGGCGTGCAGATCACGAATCTCGCGGCCTCCGTCGTGGTGCGCCTACGCGCGCTCGCCGGATACGCGACGCAGTTTCCCGAGGGGTGGTATCAGGGCGAGTACGTGCTCGAAGTCGCGCGCGCCTACATCGCCGACCGCGGCGCGAGCGATGCGAAGGCGCTGCTCGAGCACGAGGCGCCGGGGTTGCTCGATCCGTCGTTCGATCACGACACGTCGGCGCTCTCGCATGCGATCCTCGGCTTCGTGCGCGAGCATCCCGACTTCGTGCGCGTCGCCGTCGACGAGCTGCGCAAAACGCAGGATCGTGATCTCACGACCTTCGGCCTTGCCTTCGACACGTACTTCCTCGAGTCGAGCCTCTACGCGCCGGGATCCGCGCGCGCGCTCGCCCCGATGCTCGGTGGGAACGAGGGCGAGAGCGCGGTCGACGCGACCGTGCGCAAGCTCGAGGCGAGCGGGCACACGTATGAGGAAGACGGCGCGCTCTGGCTCCGCACCATGGATTTCGGCGACGACAAGAATCGCGTCATGCGCAAGCGCGACGGCACGTACACGTACTTCCTTCCCGATGTGGCGTACCACGTCACGAAGTGGGGACGCGGCTTCCCGCGCGCGATCAATGTGCAGGGCACCGACCATCACGGCACCATCGGCCGCGTGCGCGCGGGGGTGCAGGCGCTCGACATCGGAGTGCCGAAGGGCTATCCCGACTACATCCTGCACAACCTCGTGAAGCTCGTGCGCGGCGGTGAAGAGGTGAAGTTCTCCAAGCGCTCGGGCTCCATCGTGACGCTCGAGGAGCTGCTCGCCGACGTTGGACGTGACGCCGTGCGCTACTTCTTCGCGATGCGAAAGGCCGAGTCGGAGCTGGTGTTCGACATCGATCTCGCGCGCGCGCAGTCGGAGGAGAACCCGGTGTATTACATCCAGATGGCGCATGCGCGGCTGTGCGGGATCTTCCGCGTTGGCAACATCGATGCATCGTCGCTCGTCGCGGCGGAGGTCGATTACGATGCGCTGGTCGAGCCGGAGGAGCGCGAGCTGATCAAGGCGCTCCTCGACTTCCCGTCGATGATGGCCGGCGCCGCGGAGGCGCTCGAGCCGCATCGGGTGGCGAGCTACCTGCTCGAGACGGCGCAGCTCGTGCACACCTGGTATCACAAGCATCACGTGCTCGACGAGCCGCCCGCGATCATGCATGCACGGTTGTTTCTCGCGCTCGCCGCACGCATCGTGTTGCGCAACGGTCTCGCGGTGCTCGGCATCGCCGCACCCGACCGAATGTAAGCCCGGCTCGGCACACGTTCATACCATCAGACTCTCACCGGCCGCCACATGACAGTGCTCGTCGTCGGATCCGTCGCTCTCGATTCGGTCGAAACTCCGTTCGGGAAGGCCGAGAATGTGATCGGCGGCTCAGCCACTTTCTTCGCAGCATCGGCGAGCCTGCTGACGAAGGTGCAGGTGGTCGGAATCGTCGGCAGCGACTTTCCGATCGAGAAGCTCGATCGCCTGAAGGCACGAGGCGTAGACCTCGCGGGGCTCGAGCACGCGGAGGGCGAATCCTTCCGCTGGCGCGGCCGCTATCGCCACGACCTCAATGCGGCCGAGACGCTCGAGACGATGCTCGGTGTCTTTTCGCACTTCGCGCCGAAGATCCCCGAGCAGTTTCGCGATACGCCCTACGTCTTTCTCGGCAACATCGATCCGCGGCTCCAGCTCGAAGTGCTCCGTCAGGTGCGCAAGCCGAAGCTCGTGGCGTGCGACACGATGAACTTCTGGATCGAAAGCCGCCGCGGTGATCTGCTCGCGCTGCTCAAGGAAGTCGACATGGTGACGTTGAACGACGGCGAGGCGCGCCAGCTCACCGAAGAGACGAATCTCGTGAAGGCCGCGAAGTGGATCATGCAGCACGGACCGAAGCACGTCATCATCAAGAAAGGCGAGCACGGCGCCTTCATGTTCAACGAGAGGAGCGTTTTCTTCGCGCCCGCGTATCCGCTCGAGAGCGTCTTCGATCCGACGGGCGCCGGTGATTCGTTCGCCGGCGGATTCTTCGGGTACCTCTCGCGCAGCGGCGATCTGAGCGAAGGGAACATGCGCCGCGCGGTCGTCTGTGGCTGCGCAATGGGCTCGTTCGCCGTCGAGCGCTTTTCCGTCGACCGTTTCTTCGAGATCACTGAAGCGGATCTCAACGCGCGCATCGATGAGTTCCGTCGGCTCGTCGCGTTCGAAAAGGAAGTCGTCGGGTGACCGCGCCGCTCGACTATCGCTCGGCCGGCGTCGACATCGACGCGGCGGTCGATTCGAAGAACCGCATCAAGTCGCTCGTCGAGTCGACGTTTACCGCGGGGACGCGCGGCGCCTTCGGCGGTTTCGGCGGAATGTTCAGGGTCCCCGAAGGGATGCGCGCACCCCTCCTCGTCTCGAGCGCCGATGGCGTGGGCACGAAGATCAAGCTCGCGATCGACGCAGGCGTGCACGACACGATCGGCCACGACCTCGTGAACCACTGCGTCAACGACATCCTGGTGCAGGGTGCGACGCCGCTCTTCTTCCTCGACTACGTCGCCTTCGGTGCGCTGGTGCCCGAGGTCGTCGAGAGTGTCGTGCGGGGGGTCGCTGCGGGATGTCGCGAGAATGGCTGTGCGCTGGTTGGTGGCGAGACGGCGGAGATGCCCGGCCTGTATACGCCGCCGGACTACGATCTTGCGGGATTCATCGTCGGCTGTGTCGAGGAAGATGCTGTACTCGGTGCAGCGCGCGTTCGCAGCGGCGATGTGCTCATTGGCCTCGCCAGCAATGGCCTTCACACCAACGGCTTCTCGTTGGCGCGCCGAATCGTGAGTGAGCGCATGAAGCTTGCACCACACGACACCTTTCCCGGCCTCACGGGTACGGTGGCAGAAGTGCTGCTCCGCGTGCATCGCTCCTATCTCGCGGCGCTGCGTCCCGTGCTCGGCACGGTTCACGCGATGGCGCACATCACGGGCGGCGGGCTTCCGGGGAATCTGAACCGCGCGCTGCCCGGTGATGTCGACGCGGTCGTGAATACGAAGAGCTGGACGATTCCCGCCGAGTTTCTGGCGCTCGAACAGGCTGGCGGCGTGGCGCGTGACGAGATGTTGCGCGCCTTCAACATGGGTGTCGGGATGGTAGTGCTCGCGGACGCAACTGCGGCCGACTCGGTGATCGCTCACGCCGCGGCGGCGGGAGTGCCCGCATGGGTTCTCGGTGAAACGCGACGCGGCACCGGGGCCGTCATCTTCGCGTAGCGCTTCTGGAGGACCGATGGACATACGTCTGGAGATACGTCGCTGCACGTTCCTCGTCGCATGCATGCTCGGCGCGGCCGCCTCGCTCCCCGCCCAGTCGATCGACCCGCACTGCACCGATCCCGCGATCGTCGGCATCGCGCATCAGGGTGGCGATGCGTGCCAGAAGGTCGCCGACCTTTTCAACTATATGAACATGCAGCTCGGCACCTGGGTCGCGGGCGGCAATCCGACGTTGGGGCAGGGCGGCACGCTCGGCGGACTCGGACACTTTTCGGTCGGTGTGCGCGCGAACGTGATGAAAGCGACGATCCCGCGCGTCGACGACATCAGCGTGCAGCCCGGACCACCCGTCTCCACGAACATCCCGAGCAGCGACAAGTGGGTCGGACTCCCGTCAGTCGACGCCGCGATCGGGATCTTCAAGGGCTTTCCGGTGGGCATCACGAACATCGGCGGTATCGATGCGCTGGTGAACGTGTCGTATCTGCCGACCTACACGAAGAACTCGATCCATGTCGGCGCGCAGGACAATAAGTGGAATATCGGATTCGGCGGTCGCCTTGGGATCATCCAGGAGTCGCTGCTTCTCCCAGGAATTGGCGTATCGTACATGGTGCGCGATCTTCCTACCGCGGTGCTGAGCGGCGAGGACAATTCGGGCAACACCGTGAGCATTTCCGATTATAAAATCCGCACGAAGCAGTGGCGGCTCACAGCGAGCAAGAAGCTGCTCTTCCTCGGCGTCGCGGCCGGCATCGGACAGGACAAATACGATACGAAGGCGCTCCTGACGTACAATGTCGACGGGGACACGCCGAATGCGCCGATTGCGCTGCACATCTCGCCGACGCGCACCAACTACTTTGCCGACGTCTCGTTCAACTTCCTCCTCGCGCACATGGTGGCTGAGGTCGGGCGCGTGAGCGGTGGCAACGTTACCACGTACAACAGCTTCTCGACCGAGGCGAGCGCCGCGCGTACCTACGGTTCGCTCGGACTCCGCATTGGTTTCTGAGTCCGGTGGCGGCACGGCGAGCGGTGCGAGCGCGCGCGACGACGCAGCCTTCATGTGCCGCGCGCTCGAGCTCGCACGAAAGGGATGGGGGCACACAGCACCGAACCCGATGGTCGGCGCGGTCGTCGTTCGTGACGGCGAGGTAGTCGGCGAAGGGCACCACAGGGCATTCGGCGCGCCGCACGCGGAAGTCGACGCGCTGCATCGCGCCGGCGATCGAGCGGCCGGTGCGACGATATACGTCACGCTCGAGCCATGTGCGCATCACGGCAAGACACCGCCGTGCACCGAAGCGCTCATTGCGGCGAAGGTCGCGCGCGTCGTGATCGCCGCGCGCGATCCGAATCCGTTGGCGGCGGGGGGTGCCGAGCGGCTGCGCGCCGCCGGCATCGAGGTGACCTCCGGCGTCGTCGAGAGTGCGGCGCGCGAGCTCAACCAGCCGTTCTTTCATTCGTACGCGGAAAAACGTCCGTGGGTCACACTCAAGCTCGCGCTATCGCTCGACGGCGCGCTCGCCGATGCCGCCGGCCACTCGCGCTGGATCACCGGCGACGACTCGCGTCGGCTGGTGCACGAAATGCGCGCCGGAAGCGATGCGATCGGGATCGGCATCGGCACGGCGCTCGCCGACGATCCAACGCTCACCGTTCGCGACGCACCTGCGCCGCGCATCGCGCCTGCCCGCGTGGTCTTCGACCGCGCGGCACGACTCCCCGCCGCATCGGCGCTCGCACGCACGGCTCGCGACATTCCGACGATCGTCGTCGGCGACGCGCCCCCCGTCGCGCGCGCGACTGCACTCGAAGCACTCGGCGTGCGCATCGTCCAGGCGTCGTCGCTGCGCGTCGCCCTCGAGCTCCTGGGCGAGGCAGGGGTGCGTTCGCTGCTCGTAGAGGGGGGCGCACGCCTCGCCGGGGCCCTCATTGGGGCCGGAATGGTCGATCGTCTGGTTATCTTTCAGGGGTCGGCGATCTTCGGGGTGGGTGCGCAGGGCGCCTTTGCCTTCGTTCCACCCACGGAGATCCAGCGCGCGCCAGTGTGGCGCGTGATCGAACGGCGCGAGATCGGCGTGGACACGATGACCGTGTACGCACCTCCTTCGCCGAATTGACACTTCGAAGGGTGGCGCGCGCGAATGTTCACGGGGCTCGTGGAGGAGGTCGGCACGATCGAGCAGCTGCGGGTCACTCCCGCGGGGCGCGAGCTACGCGTGCGTTGCGGCTACCACGAGCTCGCGAGCGGTGAGAGCATCGCCATCAACGGCGCCTGTCTGACCGTTCGCGAGCATGGCCCTCACTGGTTCACCGTAGCAGCCGTTACCACCACGCTCGAGCGCACCACGATCGGCGAATGGTCCGTCGGCCGTCGCGTCAATCTCGAGCGTGCGATGCTCGCCACCGCGCGTTTCGGCGGCCACTTCGTGCTCGGCCACGTCGATGGTGTCGCCACCGTCAGCGAGATCGAGACCCAGGGCGACGCGCGGCTCGTGAATCTGTCGCTCCCCGACGGCTTGTCGGAGCTCATGATTCCGCATGGATCGCTCACCGTCGATGGGGTGAGTCTCACCGTCAACGAGCTGCCGGCATCCGATGTCGTGCAGCTCTCGCTGATCGAGTACACACTCGCGCACACCACGCTGGGGCAGCTCAGCGAGGGGCAGCACGTGCAGATCGAGGGCGACGTCATCGGCAAATACGCACGCCGCATGCTCGCGCCGTACCAGGGAGGCTTCCAATCGCCTTCCACCTTGCACGCCCGGGACTGACACATGGCATTTGCGACCATACAGGACGCGATCGAAGCGATCCGCAACGGTGAGATGCTCATCGTCGCGGACGACGAGGATCGTGAGAACGAGGGAGATCTCATCTGCGCCGCGGAGCTGGTGACGCCGGAGATCATCAACTTCATGGCGAAGCGCGCGAGCGGGTTGATCTGCCTCGCGCTCACTCCCGAGCGCTGCGACCAGCTCGGCCTCGGCCTCATCGGCGAGGGGAACATCGACGCGCTGCGCACGGCGTACACGCAGAGCATCGACGCGGCGCCGAAGTATGGGATCACGACCGGCATCAGCGCGCAGGACCGCGCGCAGACGATTCGCGTCGCCGCCGATCCCGGGAGCGGGCCGGGCGACATTCGCTACGGCGGGCACGTGCAGCCGCTGCGTGCGCGCGCGGGTGGGGTGCTGCAGCGTGTCGGCCACACCGAGACGTCGATCGATCTCGCTCGCCTCGCCGGGCTCGCGCCGGCGGGCGTCGTCTGCGAGATCCTTCGCGATGACGATGGCGCGCCCGCGCGCCGTCCGCAGCTCGAGGAGTTCGCGGCCGAGCACGATCTCAAGTTCATCACCGTCGCGCAGCTCGTCGCCTACCGGCTGCAGACCGAGCGGCTCGTGCACCGTGTTGCCGAGGCGCGACTGCCGACCGAGTTCGGCGTGTGGCGGATCATCGGCTACCGCAATGATGTCGATGATCGCGAGCATGTTGCGCTCGTGCACGGCGATGTCGATCAGGGCGAGAGTATCCTCGTGCGCATGCACTCGAAGTGCCTCACGGGCGATGTCTTCGGCTCCATGCGCTGCGACTGCGGATGGCAGCTGCACGCGGCGATGGCGCAGATCGAGAAGGCGGGGAAGGGGGTGGTCGTCTATCTCGACCAGGAGGGGCGCGGCATCGGGCTCCTCAACAAGATCAAGGCGTATGCGCTGCAGGATGGCGGCGCGGATACCGTCGAGGCGAATACGCGGCTCGGCTTCGAGCCCGATCTCCGCAACTACGGCATCGGCGCGCAGATTCTCCTCGACCTCGGGCTTCGTTCGATTCGGCCGATGACGAACAATCCGCGCAAGATCGTAGGTCTCGAAGGCTATGGGCTGCACGTCGAGGAGCGCGTGCCGATCCATGCCCCCGAGACCGCAGAGAACCGCGACTATCTCATCGCGAAGCACACGAAGCTCGGCCACCTGCTCGCGCACTGATGACGGACTTCGTGGGAACGGCCGAGATGGCCGACAAGCACGTCGCGATCGTCGCTAGCCGGTTCAACGAGAGCATCACACGGAAGCTGGTCGATGGGGCGATCGACGCGCTCACGCGGCACGGCGGCGCGCGTGAGAACATCGATGTCGTGTGGGTGCCGGGCGCGTGGGAGCTCCCCGCGGCGACGCGCGCGCTGCTTGCGACCGAGCGCTACGATGCGATCGTCGCGCTGGGCGCGGTGATTCGCGGCGAGACGCCCCACTTCGACTTCGTCGCTGGCGAGGCGTCGCGCGGGATCGCGGATGCAGGTGCGGACTTCGATGTGCCGATCGGCTTCGGGGTGCTCACGACGGATACGTTCGAACAGGCCGAGGCGCGTGCGGGCGGCGCGCACGGCAACAAGGGATGGGATGCGGCACTCGCCGCGATCGAAATGATGAATCTTTTCGAAAGGCTGCGTGCGCGCGAAGGTTGAGACGAGGGCGCGCGCGCTTGCGCTCCAGGCATTGTACGCGTGGGACATGAGGCCGGGGCAGCAGCTCGAGCGGGTCGCGGCGCAGATCTGGGATGATCTGCACGTGGCTGCGGACGAGCGGAAGCGTGCGGCCGTGCTCGTGCGACGCGTGATCGACGAGGGCGTCGAGATCGATCGTGCGCTCCGCGAGGTCACCGTGAACTGGCGTCTCGAGCGCATCGGCGCAATCGAGCGCTCCGTGCTCCGCCTCGGCAGCGCCGAGCTCGGGCTCGACGATACGCCGCCACGCGTCGTGATCCAGGAAGGGGTGAAGCTGGCCGAGCGATATGGCAGCGCGCAGAGCGCCCGTTTCGTGAACGGCGTGCTCGATGCTCTGGCGCGGCAGATGGGCAAGCTCTAGTGCGAGTGCTCGTGGTCAATTGGCAGGACCGCGAAAATCCGCAGGCTGGTGGCGCCGAAATTCATCTGCACGAGATCTTCGGTCGACTGGCGACGCGCGGCCACGACGTGACGCTTCTCTGCAGCGGCTGGAAGGGTGCGCCGCAGCGAGCGACGCTCGACGGAATGTCGGTACACCGCGTGGGCACCCGGTACACCTTCCAGTCCCTCGCACGCGGCTATTACAAGCGCGTGCTCGCGAAGGAGCGGGCCGACGTGCTCGTGGAGGACATCAACAAGGTGCCGCTCTGGACACCGCGGTGGGGCGCGCCGCACACGGTCGCGCTCGTTCCGCATCTCTTCGGCACGACGGCGTTTCAGGAGGTATCCGTGCCGCTGGCGGCTGCGGTTTGGCTGCAGGAGAAGCCCCTGCGCCTCGTCTATGGTAGCACGCCATTCGAGGCGATCAGCGAGAGCACGGCCGACGACCTCGTTGCGCGGGGGATCGCGCGCTCGCGTATCGTCGTGATCTATCCCGGGATCGACATCGAGGCGTACACCCCGGCTCCCGCGGAACGATCACCCGCGCCGCTCGTCGTCTACCTGGGGCGGCTCAAGCGCTACAAACGGGTGGATCTCATCATCCGCGCGTTCGCCGAGATGCGGCATCCGACTGCCACGCTCGCGATCGCCGGGAGCGGCGACTATCGGCCTGCGCTCGAAGCGCTCACCCACTCGCTTGACCTCGACGATCGGGTGAAGTTTCTTGGATTCATCACCGAAGAGCAGAAAGTGTCGCTGCTGCGGAGCGCGTGGGTGCTGGCGTTTACGTCGCCAAAGGAGGGGTGGGGGATTACGAATCTCGAGGCTGCCGCGTGTGCCACGCCCGTCGTTGCATCGAGCTCGCCGGGGCTCAGGGAATCCGTCGTCGATGGCGAGACGGGCTTCCTCGTTCCGCACGGCGATCGCTCCGCGCTCACGGCCGCGCTGCGCCGCGTCGTGAGCGATCCGGCGCTCGTCGCCTCGCTCGGGGCGGCGGGGCGCGACTTCGCGATGCGCTTCACCTGGGACTCGGCCGCCGATCAGACGGAGGCGCATCTGCAGCGCGTCGTCTCGGGAGCGCTCGCATGATGCGAAGCGTGGCGTCGTGAGAAAGGCGTTCACCGTCGAGCGCGTGTTCGAGCTCATGCGCGAGCCGCTGCAGCTCGAGCTGCTCAGCGATGATGCGGGGCTCGCGCGCGAGATCCTGAGCAGCGAGGTCTCGAGCCCGGGACTCGTGCTCGCGGGATACGTCGACCGCTTCCCTGCGCATCGCGTGCTGGTCTTCGGCGAGACGGAGATGACGTATCTCGCATCGCTGACGCCCACGCGTCGTCGCAAGGTGATGGAGCTCTTCTTCTCCTTCGAAGTTCCGTGCGTGGTGGTGACGAAGGGGCAGAGCGTTCCCGAGGAGATGATTCAGGCGTCCCGCGCTCGCGGGGTGCCGATTCTCCGGAGTGCGCTCAAGACCGCCGAATTCTTCGCGCGCGTCAAGCCTGTGATCGCGGAGGAATTCTCGCCGACGACGACGCTGCATGGCTCGCTCGCGGATGTCTACGGCGTCGGACTCCTCTTTGTGGGGCAGAGCGGCATCGGGAAATCGGAGTGCGTGCTCGATCTCGTCGAGCGCGGCCATCGCCTCGTCGCCGACGATCTCGTCATCGCGACGCGACGCGGCCACGACATCATCATCGGGCGCGGCCACGAGATGCAGCGGCATCACATGGAGATTCGCGGCGTCGGGCTCGTCGATGTGCCGGCGATCTTCGGCATCCGCTCCGTGCGTCTGCAGAAGCGCATCGAGGTGATCGTGAAGCTCGAGGCGTGGGACAAGGCCGACGCGCTGGACCGCACGGGGCTCGACGAGACGACGACCAATATTCTCGACGTGCCGATTCCCACTGCGGTGATTCCGCTGAATCCCGGCAAGAACATTACGGTCGTCGCCGAGGTCGTGGCGATGAGCCACCTCCTTCGCTTCAGCGGCGTCAACACCGCCGAAGCGTTCAACGAGCGGCTGATCGGGCGAATGCGCACGGCCGCGAATGTACGCCAGTATCTGGCGGAAGACGATGAGTGATCCGGTATCGATCGTGCTCGCGCACGGGCAGCTTGCCGAGGGGCTCGTCTCCGCCGTCGAGCAGATCACGGGGATGGGGAGCCGTTTCGTGGCGATGTCCAACACGGGCTATAGCGGTGCTGAGCTGGAGCAGAAGTTGCGCGCCGTGGTCGAGGAGACCGGCGCCAAGGTGGTCTTCACCGACCTGCCCGCCGGCAGCTGCAACATCGCCGCCTTCCGCCTGCTGCGCGACCGCGAGGTTATAGTGGTAAGCGGGGTGAATCTGCCGACGCTCCTGCACTTCGTCACGCATCCGCAGCTGTCGCCCGAGGAAGCGGCGACGGAGGCGGTGGAGCGCGGCGCTCCAACGCTCAGGGTGACGCTCGGGACGCCTCGTGGCAATTGAGCTCTATCGCATCGATGACCGGCTGATTCACGGACAGGTGATTGTCGGCTGGGGACAGCCGATGGGACTCGCCTTCCTCGTGTTGGTCGACGACGAGGTGGCGCGGAGCGAGTGGGAGCAGGAGCTCTATCGCATGGGCGTACCGCCGGAGCTGGATGTGTTCTTCGCATCGGTTGCGGACGCGACCACGAAGCTCGATGAGTGGAATCAGGAGAAGCGCCCGGGAATTCTACTGACGTCGGACATCGAGACGATGGTGCGACTGGTTGCCGCAAAAAAATCGATACGCGCCGTGAACCTCGGCGGCATTCATCATCGCGCGGGACGTGTCGAGCGGCTGCGCTACCTGTATCTCACCGGCGACGAAGTACACGCGCTGCTCGAGCTCGAGCGGCGCGGAGTGGAAGTCACGGCGCGAGATGTGCCTGCGTCGCGGCCCGTTCCATTGAGCTCATTGCTGGACGGAAAAGGCGAGGCGGGCGACGCATGACGTTCACGATGATTCTCGGGTTCGCACTGCTCGGGGCGTTTCTCGGTCTGGACGTGGTGAGCTTCCCGCAAGCGATGTTCTCGCGTCCCATCGTGGCCTCGACGCTCGCGGGCACGCTTGGCGGTAGTGCAGGCGATGGGCTTCTCGCGGGCGTCTTCCTCGAGATGATGGCGCTGGAGACGCTGCCGGTGGGCGCGTCGCGATATCCGGAGTGGGGGACGGCGTCCGTCGTGGGGGGAGCGCTCTACGTGTCGCGCCACGGCGACGCGACGAGCGCGCTGCTGTTCGCGATGCTTGGTGCGATGATCACCGCGTGGGTCGGAGGCTGGAGCATGTATCTGCTGCGTCGGTTGAATGGACGGTGGACGAAGCGCGCGCTCCCGGCCCTCGAGGTGGGGGACGCGAGCGTCGTCACGTGGCTGCAGATGCGTGGGCTCGGCGCCGATCTCCTGCGCGGCTTCGCGCTCACTGCATTCGCGCTCACGCTGCTCGGTCCGCTCACGACCATCGCGGTCGCGCACGGCCACGGCGACTCGGCGACAATCCGCGCCGTGCTCGTCGCGGTCGCCGCATCGATCGCCGGCAGCGCGGCGTGGAAGCTGTCGCACGGATCGAAGCACGGCCCGTGGTTCTTCATCGGAGGGCTCGCGATCGGTTTCGCGCTGCTGCTGCGCGCCTGATGGACAATCCCACCGTGCGTCCGCTGCCACTGCTCACCGCGAGCCGCATGTTCATTCGCATGCTCGCCGTCCAGGCATCGTGGAACTACGAGACGATGCTCGGCACCGGCATCGGCTTCTCCGTCGAGCCTGCGCTGCGCGACCTTCCCGGTGGCCGGAAGGGCGAGCCGTACCATGCGGCGCTCGCGCGCGAGACGCACTACTTCAATGCGCACCCGTATCTCGCCGCGGTTGCAGTCGGTGCGCTCGCGCGCGTCGAGCTCGACGGGAGTCTTCCGCCCGCACAGATCGAGCGCTTCCGCATCGCGCTCTGCGGTCCGCTCGGCTCCGTCGGCGACCGCCTCGTGTGGGCGGGGTGGCTGCCGTTCACGGTGCTCGTCGCGCTGCTCGCGTATGGGCTCGGTGCGGGTCCCGTGGTGGTCGTCACGCTCTTCCTCCTGCTCTACAACGCCGGGCATCTGGGGCTGCGCGCGTGGGGGTTGCATACCGGGTGGACACACGGCAAGCGCGTTGCGGGCTCGCTCGCGACCCCGATTCTCCGTCAGGGACCCGAGTATCTCGCGCGCGCGGTGATGGGGTTGTGCGGTCTCGCGCTGCCGCTGGCCTCGGCCCGCATCCTCGGCCGCCCGGACATGCCGCTCGCCGACGAGGCACGCAAGACGATCCTGGGCGCGCACGCGCTCCTGTTTTTGCTCCTCGCGGTCGCGGCGCTCCTCGGCCTCGCTCTCGTCAAGCTCCATGGTCGGATCGATGGCTGGCGCGTCGCTCTCCTGATCGTCGTTCTCCTCGCTCTACACTCGGTTGCCACATGATGAAGGAACGCACGGTCGAAATCGTGAACAAGAACGGCCTGCACGCGCGCCCCGCCGCCGAGATCGTGAAGCTCTCGTCGAAGTTCAGGAGCGAGATCACCATCGTTCGTGATGACCTCGAAGTGAATGGCAAGAGCATCATGGGAGTCATGATGCTCGCGGCGGAATGCGGCTCGAACATCCTCGTGCGTGCGAACGGGGACGATGCCGAGCAGGCGCTCAATGCGATTGCCGAGCTGGTCGCGGCGAAGTTCGGAGAGCGGTAACAGTGGATCGCCGCCTCATCGGTATTTCCGCTTCGCCCGGCATCGTCGCCGGGCCTGTCTACGTGCTCCACTGGGAAGTTCCGGAGGTGACGCAGCGGATCGTGTCCGATGAGGAGATCCCCGCAGAGATCGATCGCTTCCACCAGACGCTCGGGCGCGCGCGCGATCGCCTGGAATCCGTGCGTCGCCGCGCCGCGCATCACGCCGGTGAAGAGGAGGCCAGGATCTTCGAGGCGCAGATACTGATGATGCAGGATACCGAGATGATCGGCCGCGTCGAGGCGCTCATTCGACAGAATCTCGCGGCGGAGTCCGCGTTCGAGATCACGATGCTCGACCTGCGCCAGCACTTCGCACGTCACGCGTCGGCGATGATGCGTGAGCGAGTCGGCGACCTCGCCGACGTGCAGATCCGGATCCTCTCGCTTCTGCTTGGCCTCCCGGATCATGACCCGGTCAACGTGCCGAAGGGTGCGAACGCGATTCTCGTGACGCACGATCTGACGCCGAGCCTCACCGTGCAGCTCGACCGTGAAGCAATCGCTGCCATCGCGACCGACGAGGGCACACGCATCTCGCACGTCGCGATCCTCGCGCGCTCGCTCGGAATTCCCGCGGTCGTCGGCCTGCGCGATGCCACGAGCCGGTTGCGCACCGGGGAAATGGCTATCCTCGACGGAGCCGCGGGCACGATCTCCGTGAATCCGACCGCCGACGAGATCCGCCACTTCAACGAGCGCTCGAAGCGCGAGGCGAAGCTCATTGAGGAGCTCGAGCTGCTGCGCAGCGCCGAGTCGGTGACGCTCGACGGAGAGCGGCTCGTGCTTCGCGCGAACGTCGACTTTCCGGAGGAAGCGGACTTCGCGGCGCGAAGCGGCGCGGACGGCGTGGGGCTCATGCGCACGGAGTTTCTCGTCGTCGGCCGTTCGACTATGCCGGATGAAGAGGAGCAGTTTCGTGCCTACAAGAAGGTGGCCGAGTCGTTCAACGGCGCGCCGGTCGTCATTCGCACGTACGACATCGGCGGCGACAAGCTGCCGGTCGGCGGACATCCCGCCGAGGCGAATCCGTTCCTCGGCTGGCGCGCGATCCGCATGTGCCTCGACGAGCCGGATATGTTCAAGGTGCAGCTGCGCGCGCTCATGCGCGCCGCGTCGTTCGGCGACGTGCGCATCATGCTTCCGCTCGTCGTCACGCAGGATGAAGTGCGTCAGACGCGCGCGCTGCTCGCGGAGTGCTCCACCGAGCTCGAGGCGCGCGGGCTCGCGCACAGGAAGGACATCCCGGTGGGTGTGATGATCGAGACGCCGGCTGCCGCCGTATCGGCCGACAGCTTCGTCGGTGATGCGTCGTTCTTCAGCATCGGGACCAATGATCTCACGCAATACACGCTCGCGATCGATCGCGGGAATGCGAATCTCGCGCCGCGATTCACGCCGCTGCACCCCGCGGTGCTGCGGCTCATCCGGCGCACGGTCGAGGTGGGCGATGTGAACGGCATCGAGGTTACGGTGTGCGGGGAGATGGCATCGCAGCCGCTCACCGCCTTCGCACTCATCGGGCTCGGCGTACGCAGCATGAGCGTGTCGCCTCGATCGGTGACCCTGCTCAAGCGACTCGTGCTCGGCACCACGGCGACGGTCGCCGCCGCGGCCGCAAGGCAGGCGATGGAGTCCCGCACGGCCGCGGCCTCCGAAGCGCTTATCCTGCGCGCCTTTAGGGACACCTTCGGCGAGGTCGCCGAACTGCTCGACGGGTTGCCACACGCGATGTGAACTCGGTAAAATGCTACTCCACCGTTTCGGCTCGAAGGCAGCGGTCTCCCGCCTGGGCTGAGTTGCGCGCGTACCCTCGCCCCTCCCAATGAACAGCTTCGTCTTTACCTCCGAATCGGTGACCGAAGGTCACCCCGACAAGATCGCGGATCAGATCTCCGATTCGGTGCTCGACGCGATACTCGCGGCGGATCCGGATGCGCGTGTTGCGTGTGAGACGCTGGTCACCACCGGACTCGCGTGCGTGGCCGGAGAGATCACGACGAACACCTACGTCTCGATCCCCGACATCGTTCGCGGCACCATTTCGTCGATCGGCTACAACGACGCGGCCTTCGGCTTCGATGGAAAAACGTGCGCGGTGCTCAGCACGATCGATCGCCAGTCGCCGGATATCGCGCAGGGTGTGGATACGGGCGGCGCGGGCGATCAGGGGATGATGTTCGGTTACGCCTCGGACGAGACGCCCGAACTCATGCCGATGCCGATTCAGCTCGCGCATCGCATCACGCAGATGCTGGCCGAGCGACGGAAGTCGGGCGCGCTGCCGTGGCTGCGTCCCGATGGCAAGGCGCAGGTCACGGTGGAGTACGAGGACGGGAAGCCGGTACGCGTCGGAACCGTGGTGGTCTCGACCCAGCATGCGGAAACAATCGCGAACGACGAGCTGCGCGCCTCGATCATCTCCGAAGTGATCGAGCGCTCGATCCCGCCGGAGCTGCTCGCCGGTGATGTGAAGTACCACATCAATCCGACGGGGCGCTTCGTGGTCGGTGGGCCGCAGGGCGACGCCGGACTCACCGGACGCAAGATCATCGTCGACACGTACGGCGGCGCTGCGCGCCACGGCGGCGGCGCGTTCAGCGGCAAGGATCCGTCGAAAGTCGATCGCTCCGCCGCGTACGCTGCGCGCTGGGTCGCGAAGAACATCGTCGCCGCGGGCTTTGCGAAGCGCTGCGAAGTGCAGCTCGCGTACGCGATCGGCGTCGTCGAGCCGGTGAGCATCATGGTCGACACGTTCAATACGTGCATGATACCCGAGGAGCGCATCCGCCACGCGATCCGCGAGGTCTTCGACCTCAGCCCGCGCGGAATCATCAAGGCGCTCGGACTGCGCTCGCCGATTTATCGCCGCACGGCGTCCGGCGGCCACTTCGGTCGCGCGCCAGTGACGGAGAAGGTGGGCGGCGCGACTCACACGTTCTTCACGTGGGAGCGTACCGATCGCATCGACGATCTGCGCACCGCCGCCGAAGGCTCGCGCGACTAGCATTCTCTCACTCTGACTTTGACCTGGACAAAATGATGGCTACGATCACGAAGGATGCGGCACCCGCGGCGACGTACGACGTGAAGGACCTCGGGCTCGCGGATGCTGGACGCCGCCGCACCGAATGGGCCGAGCGTTCGATGCAGGTGCTGCGGCAGGTCAAGGAGCGCTTCGCGAAGGAGAAGCCGTTCACCGGTCTGAAAATGTCGTGCTGCCTGCACGTCACGGCCGAGACGGCGAACCTCATGATCACGCTGAAGGCGGGTGGCGCTGATGTCGCGCTCTGCGCGTCGAATCCCCTCTCGACGCAGGATGATGTCGCGGCGCACATGGTGAAGCACCACGACATCAAGGTCTTCGCGATCAAGGGCGAGGACAACGAGACGTACTACGAGCACATTCGCGCGGCGATCGCGCACGGCCCCGACATCACGATGGATGACGGCGCCGATGTCGTCGGCGCGCTGCACATGATCGCGCTCGGACGCCTCGACGACCTCCCTCCCGCGGTGCGCAAATGGGTGGAAGGGATGGACGCCGCCGCGCGGAAGGCGCTGCTCGACAAGGTCATCGGCAGCACTGAGGAGACGACCACCGGTGTCATTCGCCTCAAGGCGATGGCGAAGGAAGGAATTCTTCGCTTCCCGGTGATCTCCGTGAACGACTCGTTCACGAAGCATCTGTTCGACAACCGCTACGGCACGGGCCAGTCGACGATCGACGGCATCATTCGCGCCACGAATCTGCTGCTCGCGGGGTCGACGTTCGTCGTCGCCGGCTACGGATGGTGCGGGCGTGGTGTCGCCTCGCGCGCACGCGGGCTCGGTGCCAACGTGATCGTCACCGAGATCGATCCGCTGAAGGCGCTCGAGGCGGTGATGGATGGCTACCGTGTGATGACGATGGAAGATGCAGCGCCGATCGGCGACATCTTCTGCACGCTCACGGGGAATCTCCACGTGCTGCGCGGCGAGCACTTCTCCGCGATGAAGGATGGCGCGGTGGTCTCGAACTCGGGGCACTTCAACGTCGAGATCAACATCGACGAGCTGAAGTCGCTCGCCGGCGGGAAGTCCCGCGAGGTTCGCCCATTCGTCGAGGAATACGTCATCGGCAAGAAGCGCGTCTTCCTGCTCGGCGAGGGACGGTTGATCAACCTCGCGGCGGCCGAGGGACATCCGGCGAGTGTGATGGACATGAGCTTCGCGAACCAATCGCTCGGCGCGGAGTATCTCGTGAAAGAGCGCAAGTCACTCTCGAATGATGTGCATCGCGTTCCCGAGGCCGTCGATCGCGAGATCGCGCGGCTCAAGTTGCAAGCGATGGGCTCGAACGTCGACATTCTCACGGCGGAGCAGGTGAAGTATCTCGCTTCGTGGGACATGGGAACCTGATCCGGTGCAGGGCGGTGTCGCAGTGGTGCGAAACGGCCTCGAGCGGGAGATGAGATGATCGAAGTGAGCGTTGCCAGGCTCGGGCTCGACAGCGTGTCGAGCTCGTATGTCGTGATCCTGCAGGAGAAGGGCGGTGACCGGCTGCTCCCGATCTGGATCGGACAGCCGGAGGCGGAGAGTATCGTGATGGAGATGAACCACATCCATCCGCCCCGGCCGCTGACGCACGACCTCTGCAAGCGGCTGATCACGGGGATGGGCGCCGTGCTGAACCGCGTGCAGATCACGAAGGTGCAGGACAACACGTACTTCGCCGAGCTGCACCTGCTGCGCGGGGAGGACACGTTCCAGATCGACGCGCGTCCGTCCGACAGTATCGCGATCGCGCTTCGTTTCTCGGCGCCGATCTTCGCGCAGGAGTCGCTGCTCACGGCGATCGAGGTCGAAGATGCCGAGATCGGCGGTGCAATCGAGGACGACGACGACGATGACACGCCGCTCATCCCCGAGGAGCCGCGCGATCTGAGCGTCGAATCGCTCAAGGAGTATCTCGAGAAGATGCGACCCGAGGATTTCGGAAAGTTCAACTTGTGATCGAGGCACATCGGACGCTGGTACAGCGAGTGGGGGCGGTCGCACGAAGCGGCCGCCCTTCGCGTGTCGCGCGGCGCGTGCTCACCGCGTGTGCGCTGTTCGTATCCGTTGCGCCGCACGCAGTGCGCGCGCAAGACAGTGCTGCGGTCCACGGCCCGATCGGACCGGTCGCCAGCACGGTGAATGGTCGCGTCATGCGGCCGCGACTCAAGTCGCTCGGACCGGTGGGCGGCGTCTGGGTCACGATCCATCGTGTCGCCTCCGACAGCGCCGGCCCGCTCGACTCGATGCGCACGCGCGCCGATGGCCGCTTCGCGTTCCACTATGCGCGCTGGGGGAAGGACGCCGTCTACTTCGCCTCCGCGTCGTATTCGGGGATCGCCTACTTCTCGCGCCCGCTGACGTCGGCACACGCGAGCGGCGCTGACGCGGAGATCATGGTCTTCGACACGACGTCGATTCACTTTCCGCTCGCGATCAAGGGGCGGCACATCGTGATCTCGTCGCCGGCGGTGAACGGATCGCGCGAGATCGTGGAGGCGTACGAGATCGCGAACGAGAGCGAGCAGACGCTCGTCTCGCCGGACGATGCGCATCCGACATTTACGGCGCCGCTCCCCGCGAACGCGTCGAACATTCAGGTTGGCGAGGCGGACGTCTCGCCGGCGGCAATCAGCTCGGCGAATGGGCGACTGCGCGTCACTGCGCCCTTCGCGCCCGGGCTCAAGCAGCTGTCGTTTTCGTATACGCTGCCGCAGAAGTC
Organism: Gemmatimonadales bacterium; assembly: GCA_038237245.1. Taxonomy (GTDB): domain Bacteria; phylum Gemmatimonadota; class Gemmatimonadetes; order Gemmatimonadales; family Gemmatimonadaceae; genus FEN-1250. The sequence goes on from JBBRYY010000009.1 coordinate 36,061, forward strand.
CTTCCCGCTTCAGATCCCGCTCGAGCATGAGGTGACGGTGCTGGAGTTGCTCCTCGAGGAGCCGAAGGCAGAGGCACGCGGTGCGAAGCTCAAGCCGCAGCCGCCAGCGACGGTGGAGCAGCGCATCTTCCAGCGCTATCTCGCCGCCGATGCACCTGCGGATTCGTCGATCGAGGTGCGCGTGCCCGTGATCGTGGCCGCGGCGAGCATGCGCGTGTACTGGGAGATCGCCGGCGCGCTCGCCGTGCTCATGGCGGCGGGGCTCGCTGCATGGTACGCGCGGGCGCGACGCAAACGCGAGACCTTCGTGGCGAATCGTGGCTCGAACGCGCCGACCCAGTCGGAATCACTCGCGCGCGCGATTGCGCAGCTCGACACCGAGTTCGAGCGCGCCGCCACCGAGGACGCGGGCGCGCGGACCGCCTACGAACAACGTCGCCGCGAGCTCAAACGCGAGCTCGCGACTTCGCTTGACTCGGGCGGCCGTTCGGTCTAGCTTCGTTTTCAGATTCTGATTTCCAGCGGATACGGGTCACGGAAGCCGGTGCAACTCCGGCGCGGTCCCGCCACTGTAACGGGGAAGTGCAGCGCTCGATCGCCACTGGCATTGCCGGGAAGGCGAGCGCAAAGCCCGAAGCCAGGAGACGCCTCGCGTCCGCGCCACACGTTCAGTCCCTCGGAGTAAGGGCTGGTGGCGACGAGCGCGCGCATCCATGCGCTCCGTCGCAGCCGGGCACTTTCTCCGCGGAGACAGGTGCCCGTTTTTGCGCGCTCCCATCCGCTCGCTCGCCGTTCTCGGGCTTTCTCTTCACGCGCTCGTCGCGTGCGGCGAGCCACGCCGCGCGCTGCCAACGAGCCACGTCGACGACTTCGGCGCGAGCATTGAGGCGGGGACGCTCAGCGTCCCCGCGCGCATCGCGTCGCTGAATCCGGCGACCACCGAGCTGCTCTTCGCGCTTGGCGCCGGCCCGCGACTCGTTGCGCGTACCACGTGGGATGTGTGGCCGGACTCCGCGCGCGCGGTGGCCGACGTCGGCGCGGGACTTCATCCGAATGTCGAAGCGGTGCTCGCGCGGCACCCCGACCTCGTCGTGCTGTACGCGAGTGCGGAGAACCGCCTCGCGGCGAACCAGCTGCGCGCTGTCGGCATTCGGGTAATTGCCCTCCGCACCGATCGTCTGTCGGATTTCGCACGGGCGACGCGCGAGATCGGCCGAGCGGTCGGCGAGAGCGCACGCGCGGCGATCGTGATAGACACGATGCAGCGGACGCTCGCACACGTGCGCGCAGCCACGCGCTCGCTGGACCACCCGACGGTGTTCTGGCATGTGTGGGACTCGCCTGTCTACACCATCGGCGCCGGCAGCTTCCTCGACGAGCTGCTCACCGTCGCCGGCGGCACGAACGTGTATGCCGATCGCACCGAGCCGTCGCCGCAGGTCTCGCTCGAGGACGTCATTCGGCGTGACCCGCGCATCATTCTCGCAGGCGCTGCGGGGAAGCGATCGCTCACCGCGAGCCCGCTCTGGCAGGGCGTGCGCGCCGTGCGCGAAGGGCGGGTGTTCGTGATCGATACGAATCTCGTCGGGCGACCATCGGTGCGTGCGGGAGAGGCCGCGGCTTCGATCGCGCGCCTCCTGCATCCGGGGATCGTGCTGTGATCCCGTCATGAAATCCTCACTCCTCTGGTTCGGGATCGCGATCGTGGTTGCGCTGCTTGCCGTGGCCGCGATCGCGTACGGCGCCGTGCCACTCGAGGCGCGCGCCGTGTTCGATGCGCTCTCGGGACGCGGCGATCCCGTCACGGTCGCAATCGTGCGCACACTGCGCCTGCCGCGCGCGGCGCTCGCGCTCCTCGTTGGAGCGGGGCTCGGGATGGCGGGTGCCGCGTTGCAGGGCGCCCTTCGCAATGCGCTTGCGGAGCCGTACCTCCTCGGTGTCTCCGGAGGTGCGGCGGTCGGCGCCGTCGCCGCCGTTGCGTTCGGCGCGTCGGGGCCGTTCGTGCTTCCCCTCGCGTCCTTCGCTGGTGCGGCGCTCGCGATAGCCGTCGCTCTCGGTGTCGCGCGCGCGAGCGGCGGACGCGCCGACCCGCGTGTGCTGCTCATGGCCGGCGTCATCGTCGGCGCGTTCGCGAACGCCGCGATTATGGTGTTGCTGGCGAATGCGCCGCCGAACGCCGTGCGCAACGCGCTCTGGTGGATGATGGGATCGGTCGCCGACGCCGGGTGGCTCACCGTCGGATGGCTGTCCATTTACGTCACCCTCGGCGGCGCGCTCCTCCTCTGGCTTGCCCGCGATATCGATGTGCTTGCGCTCGGTGAGGAATCCGCGGCCGCCCTTGGCGTGGATGCAGACCGATCGAGCCGCACGGTCTTTCTTCTCGCCGCACTGCTCTCCGCGGCAACCGTCGCCGCCGCGGGGCTTGTCGGCTTCGTCGGGCTCGTGGTGCCGCACCTCGTCCGCTCGTTCGGGGTGCGCCGGCATCGCGCGCTCATTGGGGGTGCGGCGCTCGTTGGCGCGGGGCTCGTGGTCGCGGCTGATCTCGTCGCGCGTCTCGCACGTCCGCCAGGCGAGCTGCCACTCGGCGCCGTCACGGCGCTCGTTGGCGTCCCATTCTTCCTCGTGCAGATGCGGCGGCTCTCGTGATTGTTTTCGAGAACGCCGTCGTTCGCTATCCGCGCGCAGCCGTCGCGGCCGTCGACTCCGTGTCGTTCGGCGTGCCGCGCGGCGCGCTGACGGCCGTGGTCGGTCCGAACGGCAGCGGGAAGAGCACGCTCATTCGTGCGCTCCTCCGCCTCACGCCACTCGCTCGCGGAGCGATCACGATCGACGGCACGCCGCTCGCACCGCTCGACCGACGCGCCTTCGCGCGACGTGTCGCCGTCGTCACCCAGCGCGAGGCCCTCGTCTTCCCGCTTCCCGTGTGGGAGTACGTCGCGCTCGGCCGCCATCCGCACGACAACCCCTGGGGAGCCGCACCGATGCGCTCCGACGCGTCGATCGGCGATGCGCTGGACCGCGCGGGCATCGGAGCGCTCGCCGATCGCGGCACCGATGCCCTCTCCGGTGGAGAATGGCAGCGTGTACGCGTGGCGCGAGCGCTCGCCCAGGGAGGGGAGGCGCTCGTGCTCGACGAGCCCACCACCTTCCTCGACATCGCGCACGAGATGGCGATGTTCGAGCTCTTCTCTCGACTCGCCCACGACGGAATGGCGGTGCTCCTCGTGAGTCACCATCTCAACCTCGTCGCGCGCTTTGCCGACACGATGGTTCTGCTGCACCGAGGGCGCGTCGCCGCGGCGGGAACTCCCGCCGACGTCATGCGCGTCGACATTCTCGAGGCGGTCTACGAATGGCCTCTGCTCATCACGCGCGACCCCGCAGTTGGCGCGCCGGCGCTCCTGCCGCTCCGCAACCGCGGTCCACGCTCCCAAACTCTAATTTTGTGAACTACGCTGTAAAGCTTGCGTGCGCGAGCGCGATGACGCTCGCACTCCTCGGCGCGATAACCGCCGCGCACGCGCAGGCGAGCACTCGCGACTCGACCGCACACGATTCGACGACGCTGACTCCGGTGGTCGTCACGGCGACACGACTGCGCAGCACCGCCGGGGCTGCCACGCTGAGCACGACGGTGATCTCCGGCGATGATCTCCGTGCGCGCGGCGTGGTCACCGTGCTCGCCGCGCTGCGCGAGACAGCGAGCGTGGCGGTGGTGCAGGGAGGGTCGTTTGGGCAGCAGAGCTCCGTGTTCCTGCGCGGCGGCCAGAGCAATTACGCGCAGGTGCTCATCGATGGAGTCGTCGTCAACGATCCCGGGGGCGCGATCGACTTCGCGAATCTCACGACGGACAACATCGATCGTATCGAGATCGTGCGCGGTCCTGCCAGCGTGCTGTACGGAGCGAACGCGGTCACGGGGGTCATTCAGATCTTCACGCGGCGTGGCGGCGGCGCACCGCGACTCAGCGCGTGGGCGCGCGGGGGCACCTATGGTACGCGCGAAGGGGCACTCTCCGCGCTCGGCGGCAACGAGACGGTCGCCTACTCGCTGGCGGTGGCGCAGCACAATACGGATGGCATCTACGACGTGAATAGTGCCGCGCGCAACGGCACCTATAGCGGGCAGATCCGCCTCACTCCCGACGCACGCTCCGACGTCGGGATCTCTCTTCGCTACGTCGACGCCGGTGTGCACATCGCGACCAACGGCAATGGCGTGCCGAACGACAGCAACCAGATTCACACCGAGCGCCGCTTCATCGCATCGCTCGATGCCGGCCGTTTCCTCACGAGCCGTCTCGAGGCGCGCGCCTCGCTCGGCGCGACCGATGCCGATGTGCGCTCCGCGGATCGCCCCGACTCGCCCGGCGACACGGACTACCCCTACGACACGCGCACGCGAACGTACCGGCGCAGCGCGGATGCGAGGCTCAACCTTACGATCGTTCCGGACGTCATCGTGACCGGTGGCGGATCCTACGAATCGCAGCGGGCACGCTCGACGGGAGCCCACGCACAGCATCGCACCGTCGGCGCCGGGTACGCACAGATCGTGGGGACCTCGATCGCGCGGCTGTCGTACACCGGCGGCGTGCGCATCGACCACAACAGCGTGTTCGGCGACTTCACGAGCTACCGGGGCGGTGCGGCCTACGATCTTCCCGTCGGCGCGCGTGTGCATGCGGCGGCGGGCTCCGCCTTTCGCGAGCCGACGTTCGAGGAGAGCTCTTCGACACAGCCGTTCGACATGGGGAATCCCGACCTGCGTCCCGAGCGCACGCGAAGCTGGGAGGCGGGCATCGAGCAGAGGCTCCTGCACGGCCGCGCCTCGATCGCCGCGACGTATTTCAACCAGCATTTCCGCGACATGGTTCAGTACAATGGCTTCGTCGGCGCGGATGCGCCGAACTACTACAATCTCGCCTCCGCCACATCCGATGGCCTCGAGGTCACGCTGCACGTCTCGCCTCTCGCTCCACTGACGCTGAGCGCCTCCTATACATACACGAAGACCCGTGTCACCGACGCCGGAATCGACAGCTCCGCTACCGCGAGCTTCGTCGAGGGAGAGCGATTGCTGCGCCGTCCGTCGAATCTCGGAAGCGTCACTGCGTCCTACGCCTTCAGGCGCCCGGAGACGTCGCTCCATCTCGAAGTGGCCACCGTTGGAAACCGCGACGATCGTGATTTCTCCGACGAGGTCACCTTCATCCCGAAGGCGGTGACACTGCCATCTTATACGGCGGTCGCATTCGCGGGCGAGCTCGGTGTTTTCTCGCGTACGGGATCTCCCTCGCGCAACGTCGTGCTCACCGCGCGCGTCGAAAACCTCTTCGACCGGAAGTATCAGCAGGTATTTGGCTATGCGTCGCCGCGCCGGACACTCCTCGTGGGTGCGAGAATCGGCGTGTCGAGATAGCTCCGAAATGGGGCCAACGGGGTAGCTTTGGCGCATGCCCCTCGTCGAGACCGACGCGATCGTGCTGCACGTCTTCGACTATTCGGAGACTTCCCGCATCCTGCGTCTTGCGACACGCGATGCCGGGTTGCAGTCCGTGCTCGCGCGCGGGGCGCGACGTTCGAAAAGTCGCTTCGGCAGTGCCCTCGATCTCTTCGCGGAGGGGGCGGCCCAGCTTCAGCTGAAGGACGGACGCGATCTGCAGACGCTCACCTCCTTCGACGTGACGCGCTCTCGCGCGGAGCTCGGCGAGGACATGGGCCGCTTCGCAGGCGCGTCGTCGCTGGCGGAGCTCGTGCTGCGCTTCAGCGGCGCGGACGATGTCTCGGTCGCGCTCTTCGAGGTGCTCGCGGATGCGCTGGACCGCCTGGCGGCGGCGCAGGAGGAAATCGCCGTCGAAGCGACGCTCTCCGGTGCATGGCGGCTCGTGGCGGAGATGGGCTTCGCGCCCACGATCGATACGTGCGCCTCGTGTCATGCGGCGATCGATGTCGAGGGCGACCTTCCCTTCAGCCACACCGCCGGCGGCGTCCTGTGCGAGCGGTGCGCGCGCCTCTATCCCGGGGGTCGCCGGCTTCCGCTCCCGGCGCGCAGCGCCATCGCGGCGTGGACACAGGGGCAGAGGCTGGACGAGTGCGATTCGCGGGCCGCGAAGGCGCATCAGCGGCTCCTGCGTGAGTTCCTGCAGCAGCACCTGGCGGACGGCCGTCCGCTTCGCGCCTTCGATGCCTGGGAGCAGGGCGCGCTGGTCGCGCGATGAGCTGTCGCAACGTCGTCCCTCGCACCCGGGCCGCCACCCGCGAATTGCTTGACACCCCTCAAGCAGATGTCTAAGTTCGCGTTGGTTCGCGAATTATGGTCTCATGGCAGGAGAAAGCTTAGCGCCGACATTCGTCCGCATGGAGAAGGCACATGAAGCACCGCTGGGCCGCACTGTCGACCGTGCTCGCCCTAGGCGCGCTCGTGCCGACTGCGGGAGCGGCGCAGGACTCCTCTTCTGCGAAGCCTCCCCTTGAGCGCAGCCCCGGGTTCGAGCTAGGCCAGAATTACCCCAACCCCTTCAACCCGGCCACGAACATCCCGTTCACTCTTGGAGATCCTCCGGCCTGCACGGATGCGGGGCGCAGCTATCGCGTCACGCTGAGGATCTACAACGTGCTCGCGCAGCTCGTGGCCATTCCCGTTCTCCTCGGCGGCGACGGAGCGACCGGAAAGGCGGTCGTGAACCTTCAGCTCCACTGTGGCAGCTACGCAGCCTTCTGGGACGGTAATTATTTGAACAGCTCCCAGGAGATCCCGTCAGGTGTGTACCTCTACCGAATCGAGGTCGAGGGGCGCGCGGTGGCGAAGAAAATGATCGTCATCAAGTAGTCCCAAATGCGCGATGACGGATGCCGTCGTCGCGCATTTTTTTCAGTGCTGCACGGGATGGTTGTTGCCGGGAGCGGCGACGGGCGGGGCAGTTGGCGCCCTGGGAGTGACGGGCCGTGAGACGCTCTCGATCTGACGCCAGAGGTCGCTTGCGCGCGCGGGGGACTCCGCGAGGATGCGGGACGCGCTCTCGAGCTGGGCGCTGGTCACCTTGTGCCGACGCAGGATGAGGCGACGTGTCGAGTCCCGCATTGTGACGTCGAGCGACGTGTCGGTCTCGATGCGCCGCAGCTCGTTGAGGGTAGCGACGAAGGTGGAGTCGGGCATGCCGAGACTCACGGTGCCCGCGCGCGCACAACCAGGCGCGGCAGAGAGCACGAGTGCGAACCAGCCAACGAGACGGGCGCGTATCATGCGGCAAGGCTAGGACAAAGACGGGCGAGGGTCAACGGCGTGTCATTGTGGCGCACGGCGTTGCGATAAAAGGCTGAAGTCGACAGCATGCCGCCAGTGCTCTCGAACGGACGCTGCCGATATGACAATGCGCCTTGATATTGAGTGTGCAATTTCTTTGTACGTAGTAGTTTATGATTGATATGATAATGTACCTTAGCATATAGGCGCACAGCATGTTAAACGCGGATCGTCTCACCGTGAAGGCAGCCGAGGCATTCAACGAAGCAATTTCGATCGCGCGCGAGAACGGGAATCCGCTCGTCTATGACGGGCACCTCCTGCTCGCGCTGCTCGGGCAGGAAGAGGGAATCGTCGTCCCGATTCTCAACAAACTGGGAGTCGATGCTGCCCGCTTGCGAGAGCGAATTCAGCAGGAGACGGCGCGCTACCCCAAACAGAGCGGCGCGCAACCGAGTCTCTCGCGCGAGCTCAACAAGGTGATGGACACCGCGGACGACGAGGCGCGCAAGCTCAAGGACGCGTTCGTGTCCACCGAGCATCTGCTGCTCGCGCTGGCCGAGACGAAGGGCACAGAGTCGAAGACCGTTCTGGAAGAGCTCGGTGTCAACCGCGCGGATCTGCTCGAGGCGCTGCAGTCCGTGCGCGGGTCGCATCGCGTCACGGATCAAACTCCGGAGAATCAGTACCAGGCCGTGGAGAAGTACACCCGCGACCTCACCGCGGCGGCACGCGCCGGAAAGCTCGATCCCGTCATTGGGCGCGACGAGGAGATCCGCCGCGTCATTCAGGTGCTCTCGCGCCGGACCAAGAACAATCCGGTGCTCATCGGCGAGCCCGGTGTCGGCAAGACGGCGATCGTCGAGGGGCTCGCGCAGCGTATCATCAATGGCGATGTACCCGAGTCGCTGCGCGGGAAGCGGCTGGTCGCGCTCGATCTCGCCGCGCTGATTGCTGGCGCGAAGTTCCGTGGCGAGTTCGAGGAGCGGCTCAAGGCGCTACTCAAGGAGATCATCTCGTCAGAGGGGAAGTTTGTCGTCTTCATCGACGAGCTGCACACGCTCGTGGGAGCAGGTGCGGCGGAAGGGTCGATGGACGCGGGGAACATGCTCAAGCCGATGCTGGCGCGCGGCGAGCTCCGCGTCGTGGGCGCGACGACACTTGACGAGTACCGGAAGCACATCGAGAAGGACGCGGCACTCGAGCGCCGCTTCCAGCCGGTGTTCGTCGGCGAGCCGACGGTCCCCGACACGATCGCGATCCTGCGCGGCCTCAAGGAACGCTACGAAGTGCATCACGGCGTCCGCATCACCGACTCGGCCATCATCGCTGCCGCGACGCTGTCCAATCGCTACATCGGCGATCGCTTTCTTCCCGACAAGGCGATCGATCTGATCGACGAGGCGGCGTCGCGTCTGCGCATCGAAATCGACTCGCTCCCACAGGAGATTGACGAAGTCGAGCGCCGCGTGATGCAGCTCGAGATCGAGCGGCAGGCGCTGCAGAAGGAGAAGGACGCTGCCTCGCGGGAGCGACTCCAGACACTCGAGCGCGAGCTCGCCGAGCTCAAGGAAAAGTCCGGCGGGATGAAGGCGCAATGGCAGGCCGAGAAGGATTCGCTCGGGAAGCTGAGTGTGATCAAGCAGCAGATCGACCAGGCGCGCACCGAGGTGGAGCAGGCGCAGCGCACGGGCGATCTCGGTCGCGCTGCGGAGCTGTCGTACGGCGAGATCCCGAAGCTCGAGGCGGAGCTGCGCGAGTCGGAGCAGGCGCTCAAGCAGAAGCAATCGTCGGGGCCGCGCTTCCTGAAGGAGGAGGTGGACGCCGAGGACATCGCCGACGTCGTGTCGCGGTGGACGGGGATTCCGCTCTCGCGGATGATGGAAACGGAGCGCGAGCGGCTGATCAAGCTCGAAGACGAGCTGGCGCGTCGCGTGGTCGGGCAGCGCGAGGCGGTGAAGGCGGTCGCCGACGCGGTGCGTCGCTCGCGCGCGGGGCTGCAGGATCCGAATCGTCCGATCGGCTCGTTCATCTTCCTCGGCCCTACCGGTGTCGGCAAGACCGAGACGGCGCGCGCGCTCGCGGACTTTTTGTTCGACTCCGAGCAGGCGCTCGTGCGCATCGACATGTCCGAGTACATGGAGAAGCACGCGGTCGCTCGGCTCATCGGCGCGCCGCCGGGCTACGTTGGCTACGAGGAGGGCGGGCAGCTCACGGAGGCGGTGCGGCGGCGACCGTACTCGGTGGTGCTCTTCGACGAGATCGAGAAGGCGCATCCGGATGTCTTCAACGTGTTGCTGCAGATTCTCGACGACGGGCGACTCACCGATTCGCAGGGACGCACGGTGGACTTCCGGAACACCGTAATCATCATGACGTCGAATATCGGGAGCATGTTCATTCTGGAGCGCGGTACTGCGGACTGGGCCGAGGTGGAGACGCATGTGATGGCGGAGCTCAGGCGGAACTTCAAGCCGGAGTTTCTCAATCGCGTGGACGACATCATCATCTTCCATCCGCTGACGATGGATCAGATCGAGTTCATCGTCGATCTGCAGCTCGAGCGGCTCAAGACGCTGCTGGCTGATCGCAAGATCACGCTGGAGCTCACCCCCGATGCGAAGCGCGTGTTGGCGGAGGAGGGGTTCGATCCGGCGTTTGGTGCGCGTCCGCTGAAGCGTGCGATCCAGCGGTATCTGCAGAATCCGCTTGCGATGGCGGTGCTCGATGGCCGCTTCAAGGACGGCGACCACGTGAGCGTCACGCGCAACGCGGACGGGACGCTCGGCTTCGAGGTCGTGGGGCACGACGACTCGGTGCCGAGCGAGCCAGCTGAGGCGGCAGTCTGAGCGAGATGAGTCTGGAGGACGACGAGCGCTGGATCGCGGAGGCGCTCGTCGTTGCGCGTGAGGCGGCGGACGCGGGCGAGGTGCCCGTCGGCGCGCTCGTGGTGCGCGATGGTGTGCTCGTCGCGCGGGAGGGGAATCGCACCGTGCGCGATCAGGACCCGACGGCGCACGCCGAGGTGCTCGCGCTGCGTGCGGCCGCCGCATCGCTCGGCACGTGGCGGCTCACGGACTGCGTGTTGTACGTGACGCTCGAGCCGTGCGCGATGTGCGCGGGGGCGAGCGTGCTCGCGCGCGTGAAGGGTGTGGTGTTCGGCGCGTGGGACGACAAGGCGGGGATGGCGGGCTCGGTGGAGGATCTGCTGCGTCATCCGGTGCTGAATCATCGGCCGCAGGTGCGCGGAGGTGTGCGAGGGGAGGAGTGTGGTGCGCTGCTGCGCGAGATGTTCGCGGAGAGACGGGGAACTTCGTAGTCGGAGCCCGGTGGGTCTGACCACTCCGTTCGCACCGACTCCGCCGCGAGCGCTCTACCGTGGAGCGCGATTTCCAACGCCTACGTCATTCAACGTATGTCTCGGGTCCGACTGACTGGATATGATTGGGCGAGTGCCGGTGCGGTATGCGCGACCGATCCCCATTCGAAGGATATCGATATGTCGAGCGTCTTCGTTCGCCTCAGCGCCGGAGTGCTCGCAGTTGCTCTGATCCTCGCCGGTGCCGTAGGATGCGCGAGCTCCACCGAGCCTCGTGGAAACAATGGAGGCGGTGGCGGAGGTGGGCCCACGTTTTCGGTGGTCGTGCACGCGCCGCGTCCGACGCGATTGACGATACGCAATGGCGCTCTGTTTTGGCTGGATACGAGCGGTGCCCCGATCAAGAAGCTCGTGCTCGCCAACGGGACGACGACGCCTGTGCTGGTCGCAGCGCCGATCCCGGAGAGCGTCGCGTCCGATGGATCGAACATATACTGGATGGCGAACGGAAACCTGTACACGTCCTCGAAGGACGGCCTGCACTCCACCTTGCTCGATCGTGGGCAACGTGATCCAGTGTCCCGTGAGACCGCCACCATCGCCTTCGATGGGAACGACGTCTACTGGGTGAACGCCGTGGCTGGAGGACCATGCAGCCCCTCGTGCACATTCACCATACGCAAGGTGTCGAAATCCGGTGGGCCGGCCACGGTGGTCATCACGACCAGCGGGGCGATTCTCGGGGTTGCCGTGCGCGGAGGCTTTCTTTTTTGGGAAGAAGAACAGGATGGACCGGCGAGCGCCGACGGCAGCGTCGGAAGCAAAGTGAGCAGGGTGTCGTTGGCTGACGGATCCGTCACGGTGCTCGTCAACGGGCTGTTGAACGGTCTCATACCGCCGCCGTCGGACACCTTCAATCCAGTCAGCTGGTTTCCGACTGGCGGCATCGTTGTGGACGATTCCGCCGTCTATTTCGGAGTCGGAGATCAATGGCAGCCGTATCGTCTGTTGCGGGTGCCCGTCGGTGGGGGGGCATTCACCGTTCTTGTCGTCGACAGTTCCCTGGATCCGTCGACGTTCGTGCGTTCGATGGTAGCGGATGATTCCAGGATGTACTGGCTTGACGCGAGCTCGGTCAATGCTGTCCCGAAGGCTGGAGGAGCGTCAACGATGCTCACCGCCAACAGAGTGGCGCCGGTGAGCATCGTCCGATCGGGGTCCGCTCTCTATTGGCTCGAAGCACAATGCTGTGCGCATTCAGCGCGGGGATCGATTCTGAAGATGTCCAGCGGAGGCGGAGCGCCGGTGATGGTCGCGTCGAGCATCGATGCACCGGTAGACATCGCGGTCGATGAAACGAATCTCTTCTGGGTCTCGGGCGGCCCAATCGGCCATGTGGAAAGCTTTGGCGGAATCGTGAAATCCGCGCTGGACGGTTCGGCGGTAGACACGCTACAGGAGGCGGCCAAGGCCGGCCCGTACGCCGTCGATGATCGGAATCTGTACCTCGCGGACGGATTCACCGTTAAGCGGGTATCGCTCGACGGTGGCTTGGCGCATCGACTCGCGAGTGCCGACTTCTACATTCGGGACATCGCGACCGACGGCGTGAATGTCTATTGGGTGGAGGATCCGTTCTCCACCGTTCGAATGGTTTCGGTAAACGGCGGACCCATTACGACGCTCGGCTCCGGTGAAGGCCCGGCCTCGGTGATCCGAATCGATGCGACCTACGTGTACTGGCTGGATCACTTCGACGCGATCAAACGAATTCCGAAGGGCGGGGGAACCGTGGAGACCGTCATTGGTCCAATAGCGGGAGGCATCACGGACTTTGCCGTGACGGGCGAATCGATCGTCATCTCCGAGTGGGATCAGGGCGGCATCGCGAGGGCTCCTGTATCAGGAGGCACGCTCACGACGTTCGCAACGCTCAACCCCGATCAAAACCGGCGCGTGGCCGTCGATGCGACGACGATTTACTGGTCTGATCAGTTGGAGATCGGGAGCGTGCCTGTTGGCGGTGGCGCTTCGAGCGCCATCGTGCTCGGTGGGCTCAGCTCAGATCCTTTCGTCCCGAACGACATCGCAGTCGACGCATCGGGTCTCTACTGGGCGGAAGTGGGAGCGTCGTTGATCCGCAAGGCCACCTCGAAATAGCGAGTGTCTTGAGGCTGCCGAGACCGCAGCCTCCCGAGCTCTGAGCTGCGACATGGGAGCGCGAAACTTCCGTTGACTGCTCTCTCGTAGCGCAATAGCTTTCGCGCCTTGCCTGGACAGGTGGCCGAGTGGCTGAAGGCACCGGTCTCGAAAACCGGAGAACGGGCAACCGTTTCGTGAGTTCGAATCTCACCCTGTCCGTGACGACGGCGCTCGGCTCGCGCGGGGTCTGGACGACCTGCGAGGTGCCGGGCGCCGAAGTGTGTGCAGCGTTGGAAGTATTGCAATTGCAGGGGACGGGTGGCCGAGTGGTTTAAGGCGCACGCCTGGAAAGTGTGTGTACGTTCATAGCGTACCGTGGGTTCGAATCCCACCTCGTCCGTTACACCACAAACATACGATATGCGAGTCGGCAGCTCCGTGCACTCGTCAATCGCTTCGACATCGTGGGCGATGTGCGGGCGTTGCTGGAGCTCTCGCATGTGTAACGTCAGCCGCGGTCAGCCTCGAGCCGTGACCGATGACTGCGCGTGGAGCGATGCGCCCTTCTCCACCGTTTGCTCGATGGAGCGCATCGATATCGGCAACTGCAGTACGAAAGTTTACGATGCACGCCCGCAACACGAACTTTCCATCGAGGACGGCATTCGAGGGAAAGACGCGGCCGGAGATGATCAGCGTGCCGCCGTGGGACCCCTGCACGCGGTCGAGCGTGTGCATCACCGTCGATAGCGGCGCGGCTCGCCCGATGAGAAGGGGGCAGACGGGGTAGCGGTGTGTTTCGGAGATCACCCGCGGATTTGCACCGCAGTGAGTGCCAACCCCACCGATTGTCATGCGCGAACTCCGCGCGTTGCTCGGCTTCCCTCCACCAGTTCGGGAACGTGCGAGGGGATCGAGCGCGGACGGTTGACCATTTCGGCACACGCCGCTTCAGGGAGCATCCACGTATCTCCAACGGTGTCACTGCGGATACGCGCAATCAGTAGCGCCTCCCTCGCAGTGCTAGTCAGCGGAGTGGTGTGTGCCGCGCTTTCCCTATCCTCCTCCCCGCGCCACCGTCCCTCGCTCGTCTCCCGAGCCACGCGCCCAGCAACCCTGGCCTCCTGAATTCCAGCGGACAGGCCGCGTCCAACAATTATCTAGACATAACATGGACGTCGATTGCCTTTGCGCAATAAGTGAGATAGATTCCTGGACAATCATCGGACGGCACATTGCTGCGCCAGATCGGCGGCGGCTTCGTCCGGCACGCTCATCTGATCAACACAGGGCTATACCAATGACAAATCTGTTCCCGTTCCGCGCCGGTCGCGCCACGCTTACCGTTCTTTTTGGTCTGACTGCCGCCGCGGCCCCGCTCGCCGCCCAGCACTCGACACGCCCGAAGTTCTTCATCGAAGGTCTCGCCGGGGCGGCGATCCCGACGTTTGATATCGCCAAGACTGCCAAGACCGGCTCGGCGTTCGGCGCGGCCATCGGCCTCCAGTTCAATCCGAAGTGGGTCGTGATGGGCGAGTTCGACTACGGCATGCACAAGGATAAAGCGACCGGCGCGCTCGACATCAAGACGCTGCACTACATCGGCAAGCTGGGCTACATGCTCACCGACCAGACCGACCACGGCTGGGAAGCGCTCGTCAACCTCGGCGCCGGCGCGATGGGGTTCAAGATCGGCCCCTCAGGTGCGTCCACCACCAAGACGTACTTCGCGATCAACGCCGGCGCCAAGATCGCGTACAACTTCAACCGCTCGGTCGGGCTAGTGTTATCGCCACAAGGCGACATCGCGTTCACGAAGAAAGCCGACCTGAACACCACCAACGCCTGGGTGTGGCCAGTCACGGCGGGCATTCGGATTCGCTACTAGGACGCGCTGCGAAGCAAGCCGGCAGCGGGAAGAGTCGCCCCGCCGCCGGCACCCCGCGCACAACAGGTATTCACTCCTATCTATGGGCATAGCAGTGTCGAAGCGCGGCCACTTGGATGGTGACGCCGCGCTTCGCGTGTGTCGCAACTCATGGTATTGCGGCTGACTGAAGGCGCGTCTAACGAGTCGACTCCCGCCCCGTTTACCTCAGGCCATGACCTCCGGTGCCGAAGCCTAACGAGTGGCCGCCCAGTAGCCGGCGCCGGAAGCCACGGTCGTGAGCGCGATGCCCCACGCGAGGTCCACGATCGCGATGAGTAGCGGGAAGTCGCGAATGAGCGCGAGGCTCGTCAGGTCATACGTCGCGTACGCTGCAAGCCCAAAGAACGCGCCAAAGCCTAGCGCGCGCGCGAATGACTTGCGTTCGGCCGCCGGCATCACCACGAATACGAGGACTGCTGCCACGTAAAGCAAGTAGAAGATCAGGGCGGGCACCCACTTCACGTCGGGACGCAGCAGTGTCGCCAGTTGGCGCGCGTAGAGGGCCTTCGCCACGACGCCGAGCCAGGCCATGTCGAGTACGAACATTGTGGCGCCGGTGGCGGCGAATGCCTTGAAAATGGTGGCGAGGTTCATTGGGAGATCTCCATGTGTTCGTCAGGCGTGATCACCGCGAGTTCGGCGCGCAGATGGGCAACGCTCTCGCATACGACAATGCCGCGTCCGCGTACCTCGCCCACCAAGCCGGCCACGCCAGCTCCGCCGATCAGTAGTGGAATGGTGTCGCTCAGCTTTGCCCGCAGGCCGCGCACTTCGGACACGATCTTGGCGTGGTCTCCGACATACACGATACTGAGCGCCACAGCGCGGGCGTGCGTCTCGGCGGCCGCGGTGGCAATGTCGGCGTCAGGGATATCCGGTCCGAGGTAGACGATGGACCAGCCGTCAATGGATGCTACGGCGGCCGAAATCGCCGCGCCCCCGGCATGACGTTCGCCGGTAGGTGTGGCAACCACCAGGCGCAAGGCGGACGGCGCCGCCGGCACGGCGTGAATGGTTTCAAGGGCGATGGCGATCACGGTCTCGGTCGCGAGATGCTCGTGCGCGATCGTCAGTCGCCCGTTAGCCCAGTCGTCGCCCACGCGTCGCATGAGCGACGGCGCGAGCTGTTCGAGGAACCACAACAAGCCTCTTCGCGCAATTGCTTGACGGAGCAGGGCGTTGAGCGATGCTCCGTCGAGCGCGATGATTGGTGCCATCGCCGCGTCCACGTCGCGCACAGTCGACGCATCAGCGCCGAGATCCGGCCGTGGCAACGCCGCCTCGTCTTCGACCGCCATCCGGGCCAGCGCGTCGGTGTCGAGATGCGCGACGGAGCCGATGCTGCGGCCATGGCGCGTCGCAGCCGCGAGTAGCCGGAAGCGGGTCACGTGCTCGTCGGAGTACAGTCGCTGACCGCCGGGGGTGCGCATCGGGGCCACCGCGGAATAACGCCGCTCCCAGACCCTCAGCACGTCGCGGGAGAGTCCGGTGCGGGCCGCGACCACCGCAATCGGGTAGCCGGCTGTAGGGTCGTCGGACGACTCTTCTGATCTAGGCGAGGGAACTGTCATGCACGTAAGTAAGATTGTTGTATAATGGTTGTCAAGCTATTCTGTCGTACAAGGCCTTGACTTCTTCGCTTATGGTATCGATCTTGCTCGGTCAAGGCTAGACAAAGATTGGACATAACACTTGGACAACCGAGCAAGTCCGCGGAGTCGGCGTGCGCCGCGGCGAACGACTCGTACCCGACCTTCCACTCAATACATTCAACACGTGCCTGCATGCGCACCCTTGCCGCCATTCTCCTTACCACCGTTCTCCCTACCGCCGTCATTCATGGGCAGGCGGAGGCGATCAGGCCCGCGTACATGACCCTTTCACTGGATTCGACGCTTCGTTTTCCGAAGGTCGAAGGCTTCAATCTCGAGGGCCGACATTTTTCGCTGCCCAACGACTTTGAGGGAGGGCTGAATATCGCGCTTGTGGCATTCCGTCGGGAGCAACAGAACGACGTGGATACCTGGGTGCCGTTTCTCAAGTCCATTGCGGACAAACACGCCGGATTGAAAGCGTACGAGTTGCCCACTCTGAACGCTTCTTACCGTGTGGTGCGGGGCTTCATAGATGGCGGCATGGCGCGGGGCATACCCGAGAAGGCAACGCGCGAGACCACGATCACGCTCTACATAGACAAGACGTCGTTCAAGGAGATGCTCGGTATCACCACCGAGGATCGCATCGTGACGCTACTCGTGTCGCGCAATGGCCGAGTGCTCTGGCGCGGCGACGGGCGGTACACTGCGGAGGCGGCCGCCGATCTTGCCTCCGCGATCGAACGCCTGATGCCCACAGGCGCGCCCTGATGCGCGCCGCCCGCCCCGGACCGCCAGCAATTGGGCACCTGTTCGTGATGGTGCGCCAGTGGTTCGATTCCGACTACTTCCCCGAGGGCGCACAGGCTGTTCGAGCCCGGGAAGATCGCTTTGAGTTCCGTCGATGCCTTCCGTTCGTGTTCATCCACCTCGGTTGCCTCGGTCTCATCTGGGTCGGCTGGAGCTGGACCGCAGTTGGGGTCGCAGTTGGGCTCTACCTGGTCCGGATGTTCGCGATCACCGGTTTTTATCACCGGTATTTCTCGCACCGCACCTTTCGAGCGTCGCGTGGCGCGCAGTTCGCGTTTGCCGTCCTCGGCAACACGGCAGTTCAGCGTGGGGCACTTTGGTGGGCCTCCGTTCACCGTCATCACCACAAGCATGCGGACACCGAGCACGATGTGCATTCTCCGGGACTCACCGGCTTCTGGTGGTCACACATCGGATGGATGACCAGCAGCAAAAACTTTCCAACGAACTACGACGCTGTGCGCGACCTGGCGAAGTATCCCGAACTCGTTTTTCTCAACAGGTTTGATCTTGTCGTACCGGCCATCATGGGCATCGCCCTCTACGCGGCGGGCGAGATATTGCGCGTGGTGGCGCCTGGCCTCGGCACCTCTGGCGGGCAGCTGTTCGTCTGGGGTTTCTTCGTAAGCACGGTCGTTCTGCTGCACGCGACGCTCTTCATCAACTCTCTCGCCCACGCGATAGGGAACCGTCGCTTCGCGACGCGTGACGACAGCCGCAACAGCCTGTTACTCGCGTTGATCACCCTCGGCGAAGGTTGGCACAACAACCACCACCGGTTCATGGGGTCGGTGCGGCAGGGATTCTACTGGTGGGAGTTCGACGTCACCTATTACGCGCTTAAGGCGCTGTCGTGGACGGGGCTGATCTGGAACCTGAAGCCCGTTCCGGCGAGCGTCTATGAAGAGGCGCGGACGCAACGCGCGCAGGCCGCAACTGCACGAGCAACCTGAGCCGGGCGAGCGGCACAGCCATGAAATCGCTCGCGATCATCGGTACCGGCATCGCCGGGCTGGGCGCCGCCCACTTTCTCAACGACCGGTATGATCTGACGTTGTTCGAGCAGAACGATTACGTCGGCGGTCACACCAACACGATCACCGTTGACGAGAGCGGATGCGCCGTACCGATCGACACGGGCTTCATGGTCTTCAATCACGTCACGTACCCGAACATCGCGCGGCTCTTCCGCGAGCTCGGCGTGCAGACCCAGCCGACGTCCATGTCGTTCAGCGTGCAGCACACGTCGAGCGGACTTGAATACAACGGAAGCAGCGTGAACCAGTTGTTCGGCCAGCGGCGGAATCTCGTCTCGATGCGTCACTGGCGGATGCTGCTGTCGATGGACCGGTTCAATCGCGAAGCGGTGCGCGCGCTGGACGAGCCACGGTGGGCCAACCATACCCTCGGTCAGTACGTCGCCGAGCGCGGGTATGGCGACGACATGCTGAATCGTTTCCTCGTGCCGATGGGCAGTGCGGTCTGGAGTACTCCGCCCGACAAGATGCTCGACTTCCCGGCGATGACGTTGCTGCGCTTCTGGCATAATCACGGGTTCCTCGGCATGGACACGCAGCATCCGTGGTTCACGGTGACCAACGGTGCGCAGTCGTATGTCACGAAGATCACCGCGCCCTTTCGAGGACGAATACAAACGGGCAACCGGGCGGTGCGTGTGGAGCGGCGGGGTGGGATTGTGCGGATCGCAACGCAATTGGAGGGGGTGCGGGAATTCGACAAGGTGATTCTCTCCTGTCATGCCGATGAGGCGCTCGCGCTCCTGACAGATCCCACGGAGATGGAGGGGCGCCTGCTGGGCGCGTTCCGGTATCAGCCGAACACGGTAACGCTTCACACCGACACGTCACTCATGCCGCGCACGCGTCGATGTTGGGCGAGCTGGAACTACCGGATCGACGAAGCCCGGGATGGCGGCGCGCAGGCGAGCACGCACTACTGGATGAACAGCCTCCAGGGCGTGTCGCTGCGGAAGGAGTACTTCGTCTCACTCAACAGCCACGACCGGATCGTTCCCAGCGAAGTGCTGAAGCGAATCGAATACGCCCACCCGCTCTTCGACATCGCCGCCATCGCGGCGCAGCGAGAACTGCCGCAACTCAACCGGCTCAGCGCCGACCAGACGACCTACTATGCCGGCGCCTGGTTCAAGTACGGCTTTCATGAGGACGGCTTCACCAGCGGTCTCGAGTGCGCACGCGCCGTCGACGGCGCGGCGATCTGGACATGAACTCCTGCCTCTTCGAGTGTCGTGTGATGCACCATCGGCTCTCGCCGAAGGTGCATCATTTCCGGCATCGCATCTTCATGTTCGCGCTCGATCTTGACGAGCTGGATGCGATAGCCGCCCGCATCCCGATGTTCAGCCGCAATCGTACAAACCTCTACGCATTTCGCGATCGTGACCATCTGACGCTGCCAGGTTTGGAGTGCGCGTCCACGAAGCAGAATGTGGTCGCCTGGCTGTCGGACAAAGGTGTCCAGCTTCCGGCAAATGTGAGAATCACGCTCGTCACATTACCCCGCGTGCTCGGTC
The DNA here is from genome assembly GCA_038237245.1 of Gemmatimonadales bacterium. GTDB lineage: Bacteria > Gemmatimonadota > Gemmatimonadetes > Gemmatimonadales > Gemmatimonadaceae > FEN-1250. Next base: position 55,657 of record JBBRYY010000009.1, read on the forward strand.
ACATCTTCAATCCGGTCTCGTTCTACTTCTGCCAGGATGCGGACGACCAGCCGCTCTGCGCCGTGGCCGAGGTGGGCAACACGTACGGGGAAATGAAGTTGTATCTGATGCGAGATGCGTCGAGCGACGGCGTGTTTCGTCTCACGGCGCCCAAACATTTTTATGTGTCCCCGTTTTCCCCGCTCGACCTGACCTTCGATTTCACGCTTCGCGCTCCTGGCGACCGGCTCGATGTGCAGATCAACGAACGTGCCGGAGACGAGCCGATCCTCTTCAGTTCGGTCGTCGGCAAGCGCGCGCCGCTCACGACTGGCAGCCTCGCGTGGTTTTCGCTCAAGTATCCGCTGATCACGCTGCGGGTGATCGGACTTATCCACGCCCACGCCGCGCTGCTCTGGTTCAAGCGCGTGCCGTGGTATCGCAAGGCGGAGAATCCTGCGCTGCAGCGCGGTGTGCTCAGGCCGCATAGATCCGTTTCGGGGAAATCCTCATGAACGAATTCACGTCGGCGCGGCAAAGCAGTTGGGCCATCGCGACCACACGCGCGGGCGGTGGGCTTTATCGACGCCTTGTGCTCGATGCAATACGCAACATGACGGACGGCTGCCTGCGGCTCGAGTTGCCCGACGGCGAGGCGGTGATGGTGGGGACGCCCGGCGCGGCGGCCAGCGCGAACATCCGCGTGCTCGACGACGCCTTCTTCCAGAAGTGCGTCCTGTTCGGCGACGTCGGGTTCGGCGAGAGCTACATGGACGGTGACTGGGAGACCGACAGCATCTCGCGCGTGATTGCGTGGGCGGTGCGCAACGTCGAGAACTCGCCGGGCATGTCAGGGTCAAAGGCGCGCGCGTTCGCGCTCAACCTGCTGAAGTCCTACAACCGGCTGCTCCATCTGGTGCGGCCCAACAGCGTGGCCACGAGTCGCCGGAACATCGCCGAGCACTACGATCTCGGCAACGATTTCTACCGTCTGTGGCTCGACCGGACCATGACCTACTCGAGCGCGTACTTCACCGAATCGGAGCAGTCACTTGAGGGGGCGCAGCTCGCGAAGTACGACGCCTTGTGCCGCAAGCTCCGGCTGCAGCCCACCGATCACGTCCTCGAGATCGGAAGCGGGTGGGGTGGTTTTGCATCGCATGCGGTGCACACGTACGGCTGCCGGGTGACCACGGTGACCATTTCGGAGGCGCAGTACACGTATGCACTCGACCGCTTCGCGCACGAGGGGATTCTCGATCGGGTGGACATTCAGCTGGCCGACTACCGCACGCTCACCGGCCAGTACGACAAGATCGCATCGATCGAGATGATGGAAGCCATCGGCGATCGCTATCTCGAGACCTACTTCGCGAAGATCAATGAGCTGCTCAAACCCTGCGGCCTTGTCGGCCTGCAGTACATCACGGTGCCCGACGCACGCCACAACGAACTCAAGCGCGGTGTAGACTGGATTCAGAAGCACATCTTTCCCGGGTCGCTCCTGCTCAGCGTCGGGCGGGTGAATCAGGCGCTGAACCGTACGGGCGATCTGTTCCTCCACGACCTCGAAGATCTCGGGACGAGCTATGCGCGGACGCTGCACGCCTGGTGGGAGCACTTCAACGCGCGCCTCGGCGGCGTGCGCGCCCTCGGCTTCGACGAACGCTTCGTCCGCAAGTGGAATTACTATCTTCAGTATTGCGAAGCCGCCTTCGCCACGCGAAACATCAGCGTCGTGCAGGCCGTGTATACGCGACCCAACAACAGGTCTCTGCACCACGACTGGCAGCGGACATCTCGATGACAGGCCACGCGGCGCCATTGATACCTCGGCGGGAGTCCGCGTGGAGGCGCCGGGTGATCGCGCCCATCGTCGGCCAGTTGCGTCAGGGCATCACAGCTGAAAAGATCGCGCTCACCATCGCGCTCGGTCTGGTAATCGGCATCTTTCCGATCCTCGGCGCGACGACGGTGCTGTGCGGAATCGCGGCGGCGTGGCTGCGACTCAATCAGCCGATCATCCAGTTGGTCAACTATCTTGCCTATCCTGCGCAGTTGCTCACCCTCCTCCCGTTCTACCGCGCAGGGGAAGCGCTGTTTGGGCGTCCGCACCTGCCGCTCTCCATTCCGACGCTTGTCGAGCGGTTTCGCGACGACACGGGCAAGTTCTTCGGAGACTTCGGTATGATCGCGGTGGCGGGCATCGTCGTGTGGTGCTTTGTCGCGCCGTTGTTAACCGGCGCACTCTACTTCGCACTGCGCTCGCCCATTCGAGGGTTGGCCACGCGGGTGCGCCGGACGGCGCCGGCAAAAGTATGATCGCCCTCTTCGCGATGGGGCTTGCCATTGCGGTCGGCTACTTCGCCGTGACCTGGGCGATCAGCGTACGGATCAGCAACTACGGCCTGCTCGACGTGGCCTTCTCCTACGGTGTGGCGATCCTCGCACCCATCTACGCGTGGGCAGGTCCGGGGTTTGAAACACGGAAGTGGGCGTTCGCCGCGATTGGCGCGGTGTGGAGCCTGCGGCTCGGCACGTACATACTTGTGCGCGTGATTCGGCATCATCCATCAGAGGACGCGCGCTATGCCGAGTTGCGGCTTCGCTGGCCGGGCCCGCTCGGATTCCTGGGTTTCTTCGAGTTGCAGGCTGTGCTCGTGGCCATCTTCTCAGCGCCGTTCCTTCTGGCGTCGTTCAATCCGGTGCGATCCTTTGCGATCGTTGAGATCGTCGGGCTCGCACTCGCGGTCGC
>JBBRYY010000010.1:0-57563 GCA_038237245.1 Gemmatimonadales bacterium
CACACCGGATTCGCACATGGCGACCTTCGTCAAGACACGGGACATCCCGATCGCCGGCGCCCATACGCTGCCGCAGGAATTCTTCGTCTCCCCCGAGCTCTTCGCCGAGGAGCGCGACCGCATCTTCGCGCGCCGCTGGGTCTGCATCGGGCGCGAGTCGAAGATCGCGAACAAGGGCGATTATTTTTTGCATACAATCGGGAACGACAACATCATCGTCCTCCGCGACCAGTCCGGTGAGATCCGCGCACACTACAACAGCTGTCGCCACCGCGGCGCCCGCATGTGCGAAGCCGCCTCGGGCAAGCTCTCCGAAACCATCCAGTGCCCCTATCACGCCTGGACGTACGCCCTCGACGGCCGCCTCGTCGGCGCCCAGACCAGCGATTCCATCCCCGGCTTCGACAAGAAGAACTTCCATCTCGTCGGCGTCGCCATCGCGGCCTGGGAAGGATTTCTCTTCATCAACCAGGACGCCAACCCCGAGCCCTTCGAAGAGGCCTTCGCCTCCCTCCTCGGCCGCTTCGAGCGTTTCAACCTCCCGGGGCTCACCGTCGCACGCACCATCGAGTACGACGTGAAGGCGAACTGGAAGCTCGTCTTCCAGAACTACTCCGAGTGCTACCACTGCTCGCCCGTGCATCCGCAGCTGACGAAGATCACGCCGTCCAACAGCGGTGAGAACGATCTGTTCGAGGGCCCCTTCCTCGGCGGCTACATGGTGATGAACGAGCAGCACGAGAGCTTGACCATGAGCGGCGAAGCATGCGGCGTCACCGTGGGCGATCTCGATGAGGCGGACATGAAGCGGGTGTACTACTACTCGATCTTCCCGAACATGCTGCTCAGCCTTCACCCCGACTACGTGATGGCTCACTACATCACGCCGGTCGCGCCGGACCGCTCGCTCATCACCTGCGAGTGGCTCTTCCATCCGGACAGCGTGCGCGACGAGACGTGGAACGTCGAGGACGGCATCGCCTTCTGGGATCTGACGAACCGTCAGGACTGGCACGTCTGCGAGATCAGTCAGCAGGGAATCCAGTCGCGCGGCTATCGACCGGGCCCCTACTCGAGCCGCGAGAGTCTCTCCGTCATGTTCGATCGCGAAGTGCTCAACGCGCTCGGCCGCGACGGCGAAGGCGGCGGAGATATTCACTGAGCTGATCGGTCAGAGGTATCGGCGAGAGATCAGCTCTTCCACTCCACCGCCATCTCCTTCGCGTAGGCCGCGAAGCGGCGCGGAGCGTGGCCGAGCAGCGCGGTCTGCGTCGCGATGTCGGCGGCCGTCGCCTTGAGCCCGTGCTGTTGAAAATGTGCGTACATGAGTTTGAAGTCGTACAGCATCGACGCCGGCAGCCACGCGCGCTGCTGCGCCTCCCACGCGTCGAGATCATCGCCAGCGTACCTGATCGGTTTCCCGAGTGCGCGGCTCCACTCCGCGGCCGTGCTCTCGCCCGTTACCAGCTCGGGACCGACGAGGTTGTAGCTCTTGCCATTATGGCCTTCGGTCGTGAGCGCGACGACCGCTGCCTCCGCGATGTCGCGAACATCGACGCGCGATAGCCCGACGTCGCCGATCGGCTGTGGGTACACGCCGTAGCTCATGAGTGCCTCCTTCATCCAGACATCGTTCTGGTAGAAGTTGTTCGGCCGAATGATCGTGTACTGCATCCCCGATTTCCTGATCGCCGCCTCGATGCCGATCTTCCCACCGAAGTGCGGCAGGTGCGGCGCGCCCTCGAGATCTTGCACGGACAGATAGACGATGCGCTTCACTCCCGCATCGCGCGCGCCGTTGACGCCGAGGAAACCTTCGAAGCTCTCGGTGGTACTCACGGGATTCAGAAGAAACACGGCTTCGAATCCCGCGAAGACGCCGAGCGTCGACGGATCCATGAGGTCGCCGATCACGCCGCTCACGCCGGATGGAAGCTTGCTCGCGTGCTCGGCCGAACGCGTGAGCACGGACACCTGTTCGCCGCGTGTCCGCAGCTGACGAACGGTTTCGGAACCGACGGTGCCGGTGCCACCAACGACGAGAATTTTCATCGCGCTCTCCGGTGCTGGTATTGTTGGTTGCGCTAAACGCTACTTGCGCCCTCCGATCACGTAGAGCCCAATCCCCAGAACGATCGTGGCCGCCGAAAGCCCGACGATCTTGATGACGGCGAGCGGCTTGTTCGGCTCGTCCTCCGCGGGAAGCATCGCCAGTCCGATCGCGATGGTGGTGGTCGTAAATCCAATGACCGCGAGCGCGATCGCGACGGGGGCGCCGCCCGGCACGCGCATGACCTCGGGACCGGCGGGCTCGCGCTGCATCTTGATCAGCGCTCCGAACATGAACAGGTAGGGAATGAAGAACGCGATCACCGCCATGCTGACGAGCACGTTGTATGCCCCTTCCACCGACGTTCCCGCCTGGCCGGCGAAGACGAAGACGGCGGCGATCGCTGCCTGGACCAGCAGCGCGACGTAGGGCGATCCCCACTTCGGATGGATCTTCGCGAATGCGGGCGGCAGCCGCTTGTCGATCCCGATCACGAATGGCAGTCGGCCTGCGGCGGCGAACCACGCGCCCCCCTGCCCAATGCAGCCGACGGTGATCAACAGCGCGACACCGGCGCCGATCCATGGTATCCCGAGCTTCGTAGCTACCAGGGTTATAGCGCGCATGATCCCCTGCATGGTCTGGATCTCGGCGGCGGGCATCGCGAGCAGCAGCGCGACCGTGGCCGCGATATAGAGAATCGTGACGAGCACGCCCGAGATCAGCAGCGCACGCGGAATGTTGCGGCGCGCATTCTCGATCTCATCGCCGAGCATCGATGCGCTCTCGAGGCCACTCAGCGAGAAGGCGACCGTCGACCAGAAGATGATGTCCTTGAGATGCGTGCTCGGAATGAAGGAACGCGCGGTGAAGGGCGTGGCGGAGCCGTAGAGCATGGCCGAGGCGATGCCCATGCCGACGAGCACGATTCCCGCAATCCACAGCCCGATCGCGCCGAGGTTGTGCAGCCACTTCCCGATGTTCAGACCGACGACGTTCAACCCGCTCGCGATCGCGAGCGCGATCATCGAGAAGATGATGAAGTACGGCTGACTGCTCTGCAGATGGTCGAAGCGGTGACCGAAGATGTAGAGCGCGTTCGCGGCCGCGAAGTAGAACAGGCTCGGGAAGTACGGCAGATTCGAGCACCAGTACAGATATCCCGAGATATATCCGGGGAATTCACCGAACGCGCGTCTCGTCCAGGCATAGAGTCCGCCTTCATCGGGATGCCGTGACGACAGCTCGAGCACCGTGAACATCATCGGTATGTAGAACGCCAGCGCCCCCATGATCCAGATGACGACCGCGCTGGGCCCGGCGGCAGCAGCCGAGGAGATGAAGCGAATGCTGAATCCAGTGACGAGATAGAAGAGGACGAGGTCGCGGAAGCCCATCGTGCGACGCAGCGCCGCTGGCTTCCCGTCGATCGTTCCCTCGTGCAGGTCCGTCACTGCATGTAGTGCTTCGGGGGATTCTTCATTCTGAGGATCGGCCGGTCGAGCGCGAACGGCGCGAGATCGATCGTCGACTTGCCATCGATCGCGAGCTCGGAGAGCAGCCGCCCGATCTGCGACGCGAACTTGAACGCGTGGCCCGCGCCGATCGCGACGACGACGTTGTCGTGCCCGGGCACCGTGTCGATCACGAAGTCGCGGTCCGGCGTCAGCGTGTAGAGGCAGGTCTTCGTGTAGATGATCGGCCCCAGCGCGCCAGGGATGTAGCGCGAAAGAAAGTCCTCGACGCCGCGAAGATTCTCCGGTTCTGGCTCGAAGTCGCGCGTGTCCGCGGTCGTCGGCTTGCCGCCCGCATCCTGCGCCGCCTTCGGTCCCTTCTCTCCGAACGTCGGAAATCCGTAGAAGCACGGATCGTCCATCCAGATCCACACGGGAAAACGGTCCGGCGCGAAATCCTCAGGGTGCTTCGCCGCGAAGTACGTCACCTGCTCGCGCGTCACCTCGAGCGGGAGCTCGATACCAAGATATCCGAGCGCCCGGTTGGACCACGGACCCGCCGCGATCACGAGCTTCCTGCAGCGGAAATTCCCATTCGCCGTCTCGACCGTCACCTCGTCACCATTCGTGACGATGTTCGTGACCGGCGTATCGTCGATGAGCGTTGCGCCGTTCGCGCGCGCCATCTTCTGGTGCGCAGCGTTCGCGCGCGCGGCCATCGCGATGCCGCTCTGCTCCTGAAACAGACCCTCGATGTCATCCGACAGCGTGAACTGCGGCCAGCGCTTCATGATCTCGTCGGCGTCGAGATCCTCGTACTCCACATTGCATGCGCTCATCGCGCTGCGATACGCGTCGAGCGGAATCTTCGTGTCGTACTTCGCGAAGTCGAGGCCGCCGGTCTTCAGCACTACCTGGTCGCCGCTCTCACGCTGCAACACGTCCCACGCAAAATAGGCGAGCTTCGCGAGCTTGACGTACGCCGTGTTGTGATACGAGAGCCGGATGATGCGCGAGTGATCCTGCGACTCACCGCGCACATGTCCGATCTCGAACTGCTCGATCCCCAGCACCTCCGCGCCCGCTTTTCGCGACAGCCAGTACGCCGCTCCGCTTCCGAGCCCGCCGAGTCCCAGAACGATGTATTCGTAGTCGCGCTTCACTTCGGGATGTCCCCAAGGCGCTCACCGACGTAGCGCCGAATGTCGAGGCTGAAGCTCTCCATCGGCGCGTAGAAGCCCGATTCGAAGACGCGACTCCGCATCCCGCGCTGCACACCCTCGCAGATCGCCCAGTCCTGCCGGTTCACGAGATCCCAGAAGTCGATGGCATCCGACGGATCGAAGTTGGGCTTGGCGATCTCGTTTGGATGAAAGAGAAAATCGCAATCGATGGTCGTATGCTCGGCGCTGCGAGGCCGCACGGTGAACGCGGCGACGTGGTCGGCCGAGAGGCTGATCATGAGGTTGGGATAGATCAGCTCACCCTTGTGGCGCACGCGTTCGTCGTCATTGAGCCCGGGAAACGGCTCGCGCACGCTCGTGCCACTGTGCGTGAACGTCCACGCCCCCTCGGCGTGCTCGATCCCGCGCTCCCAGTCGAGCTCCGAGCCGCCGCGCACCTTGAATCCCGGCACGACCTTGCAGAGCTCCGGATGCACACCCGCGCAGTGATAGCACTCGTTGTAGTTCTCGAGCATCACCTTCCAGTTCGCATCGATCTCGTAGGTGATGCGCTTCACGCGTCGGAGATCGGCGAGCGGATAGTTCGCGAGCCGCGTTGCCGCCTCGCCGATCTGCTCGCGCAGCGGGTAGCCGCGAGCAGCCGCCTCGCGCGGCATGAGGTTCAGAAAGAAGAAGCCGCCCCACGTGTCGATCCCGACGGGAAAGAGCGAGAGCGCCTCCTTGCGAACGCCTGCGCTCTCGTCGAGATACGGCGCCGTGCGTAGCGCGCCGTCGAGCGTGTAGGTCCACGCGTGATACGGACACTTGATTCCGCTCCCGAACGATCCGGAGAGCTCTGGCGCGCAGCCGGTGCTGTCGGTTCCGGTGAGTACGAGCTGGCACCCCCGGTGACGACACACATTATAGTAGGCGCGGAGCGCGCCCTCGCGCGTGCGCACGACGAGCAAGCTCTCCCCGGCGACATCCACGACGAGATAGCTCCCGGGCGTCGCGAGATCCTCCTCGCGTCCGGCGAAGAACCATTCGCGCATGAAGATGCGCTCCTTCTCGCGCGCGAACAGCTCGGGCGAGAGGTAGTGCTCGCGCGTGAGTGTGCGCTCCATGCCAACGGGCGCCCCGATCGCCGGCTGCGTCATCGTCTCTCCGAAATGTCAGGGACTGCCCCTGAGCTGACCGCTCTGCTCGGGGCGCATAACATGCCGCCAAACCAGTGTGGTCGCAATTCAGCGGCGTTCGACCGTGAGCCGCTAAACGCCCAGGGCCACGCCGGGTGACTCACCTGCAGCCCACTTGACGCCACCTCCGTGTGATGCTATCCTGGAATCACAATCGAAGACGCCCGTGGTAATTTGCCGCCTATTGCAGCCACGTTAAATAAATGCTAAAACGCGAACCCCCGGGTGGCAGGTCCCCCGGGATTTTTTGCATCTGTACCTCTCGAGGCCATGACTTCTCTCTCATCCACCGCCGTTCAGCTCCCGATCGCTTCGCGCATCGACGGCCTTCGCTCCGAAGGCGCCTTCGAGGTACTCGCGAGCGCGCGTGCGCTCGAGCGGAAAGGACGACAGATCCTCCACCTCGAAATCGGAGAGCCGGATTTTCCAACGGCGCCACACATCGTCGAAGCGGGCGTGCGCGCGCTCCAGAACGGTGAGACGAAGTACGGCCCCGCCGGCGGCATCCTCGAGCTCCGCGTCGCGATCGCGAACCACCTGTCGACGCTCGGCATCAATGCCTCACCCGATGACGTCGTCGTCACACCGGGATCGAAGCCGATTCTCCTCTACGCTGCACTCGCGCTCCTCGAGAACGGCGACGAGGCACTCATCCCGGATCCCGCGTACCCGATCTACGACTCGGTCGTCCGCTTCGCGGGCGCGCGCCCCGTTACCTATCGGCTCGATTCGTCGAACGGCTTCGCCCCCGACATCGACGCGATCGAAGCGGCAATCACGTCGCGCACGCGCGTGCTCTTCCTCAACACGCCGCAGAATCCCACCGGCGGCGTGATCGACGCGGAACGTCTCGCCGCACTTGCGCAACTCGCCGAGTCGAACGACCTGATCATCGTCGTCGATGAGATCTATCGGCCGTTCAACTACGGCGCGCCGCCCGTGCCGTCGATCCTCACGCTCCCCGGGATGCGCGAGCGATGTATTCTCGTCGACGGATTCTCCAAGGCTCACGCGATGACCGGCTGGCGGCTCGGCTACGGGCTGCTCCCCACCCCGCTCGCGTCGCGCTTCGCACTGCTCGCGCTCAACGATCACGCGTGCGTTCCCGCCTTCGTGCAGCGCGCTGGCATCGCGGCGCTCACCGGCACACAGGAGCCGCTCCACACGATGATCAACGAATTTGCGGCGCGCCGCACGCTCGTCACCGATCGTCTCTCCGCGATCGCAGGCGTGCGCATCTCCGCGCCAGCGGGCGCGTTCTACGCATTCCCGGATGTCTCCGAGGCGACGAACGCCGCAGGGATCACCGCCGCGCAGCTCGCGACGAAGCTCCTCCAGGAGTACGGCGTCGCGCTCCTTCCCGGCACCGCGTTCGGCGCGGCCGGTGAAGGTCATCTCCGTCTCTCCTTCGCTACGGGGCGCGCGGATCTCGACAAGGCACTGACGCTGGTGCACGAATGCTTCCGCTCACTTTCCAGTTGACGACATGTCCGTAGCCGCCGCACGCCGCCCACGCATCGAAGTCGCCTCCTGATTCTCGTTCGCACTTTCCGTCTTTTTGCATAGAGGTCGTATGGCTGTCACTCTTTTTCTTCCCACGGTTCTCGCCCGCCTCGCCGACAGCGGTACTCTTCGGTCCGAGGGCGACACGGTTGGTGAAGTCGTCGCGAACATCGCCGGCCGCTATCCGGACCTTGCGCCACGCCTCCGCGACGAGAATGGTGATCCGTACGCCTTCGTCACTTTCTATCTCAACGACGAAGACATCCGCTTCTCCGGCAGCTTCAAGTCGCCGGTGAAGGACGGCGACGAGCTCACCATTGTTCCGGCCATCGCCGGAGGTTGATTCGATGACCATTACTGCCCCCTCGCCCGCCGAGCTCTCGAACGAGGAGATCTTCCGCTACAGCCGCCACCTCATCCTCCCCGCGGTCGGGCTCGACGGTCAGAAGAAGCTCAAGCGCGCACGCGTGCTCCTCGTTGGTGTCGGGGGGCTTGGTTCGCCTGCGGCCTTGTATCTGGCCGCGGCCGGTGTCGGCACGCTCGGCCTCGTCGACTTCGACGTCGTCGACGCGACGAATTTGCAGCGCCAAGTACTCCACGGCACGAGCGCGATCGGCAGGCGCAAGCTCGACTCCGCGCGCGACCGCATCGAGGATCTGAATCCGAACGTGAAGGTCGAGGCGCACGAGACACCGCTCACCTCGCGCAATGCGCTCGAGATCATCTCCACCTACGACATCGTCGTCGACGGCACCGACAACTTCCAGACACGCTATCTCGTCAACGACGCGTGTGTCCTGCTCGGCAAGCCGAACGTCTACGGCAGCATCTATCGCTTCGAAGGGCAGGCGTCGGTGTTCGCGACGGGCGACGCGCCGTGCTATCGCTGCCTCTTCCGCGAGCCGCCCCCTCCGGGACTCGTGCCGAGCTGCGCCGAGGGCGGCGTGCTGGGCGTGCTGCCGGGGATCGTCGGCACGATTCAGACGACCGAGGCGCTCAAGCTCATCCTCGGCATCGGCGAGTCGCTGGCCGGACGGCTGCTGCTCATCGATGCGCTGCGCATGCGCTTCCGCACGCTCAACTTGCGCAAGGATCCCGAATGCCCCGCGTGCGGCACGCACGAGATCAAGGAGCTCATCGACTACGAAGAGTTCTGCGGCGTGCGTCAGGCCGCTGCCGATGATGCGGCGGCGCAGAGCGCGGTGCCGGAAATCTCGCCGGTGCAGCTCGCAGCGCGTATCGCGCGCGGAGACGACTTCGATCTCATCGATGTGCGCGAGCCGCACGAATGGGACATCGCGCGCATTCCAGGCGCGCGGCTCATTCCGCTTGCGACGCTCGTCACCGAGCTGTCGACGCTCGACAGCGCGCGCGACATTGTCGTCCACTGCAAAGTGGGCGGGCGAAGCGCGAAGGCCGTGCAGCAGCTGCAGGCATCGGGATTCCGGAAGGTGTGGAATCTCGCCGGTGGCATCATGCGCTGGAGCGACGATGTAGATCCATCCACGCCCAAATACTGAACGTCGACATGCCCACGGTAGAGATTCCCAAGCGCGCGGTTCCCACATCGACGAATACGGTTCGTGCGCTTCCGCAGCACTGCAAGGTGTGCGGCGCTGAGTTCGAGGCGGCACCCGAGGCGATCTGCGAGAAGTGCCTCGGTCCGCTCGAGCCGATGTATCCCGCTTCGCGCCGCTTCCCGAGCAAGGCGGAGATCGCCACGCGCACGCCGTCGATGTGGCGCTATCGCGAGTGGCTTCCCTTCGAAGGCACGCCAACGCTCTCGCAGGACACCGGCTTCACGCCGCTGGTCGACGCGCCGCGTCTCGCTGCCAGGCTCGGGGTTGGCAGACTCTGGATCAAGAACGATGCGGTGTCGCATCCGTCGCTCTCGTTCAAGGATCGCGTCGTCGCATCGGCGATCAATGCCGCCGTGGCGCTGGGTCTCGACACGGTCGGCTGCGCGTCGACCGGCAATCTCGCGAATGCGGTCGCGGCCCAGGCCGCGCGCGCCGGCCTCCCGGCGTGGATCTTCATCCCCGACAATCTCGAGCAGGCGAAAGTGCTCGGCACTGCCGTCTACGGCCCGAATCTCGTGCGCGTGCGCGGGCACTACGACGATGTAAATCGCCTGTGCGCGCAGCTTGCCGACCGCTTCGGCTGGGGAATCGTCAACGTCAACCTTCGCGGCTACTATGGGGAGGGCTCGAAGACGATGGGCTTCGAGATCGCCGAGCAGCTTGGATGGCGGCTGCCGACGGCCGTGGTCGTGCCGATGGCGGGCGGCTCGCTGCTGACCAAGCTCCACAAGGCGTTCGGCGAGCTGCGCGACGCCGGCCTGGTCACCGATGCATCGCCGAGGCTCTACGGCGCGCAGGCGTCGGGGTGCTCGCCGATCACGAGGCTCGTCGAGAGCGGTGGCGAGACCATCGTGCCGCAGATCCCGAACACGATCGCGAAGTCGATCGCCATTGGGAATCCCGCCGACGGCGTATTCGCCGCGCGCGCGATGCGCGGCACGGGCGGCTGGTCCGCCGCCGTGAGCGACGATGCGATTGTCGCCGCGATCCGTTTGCTTGCCGAGACCACCGGTATCTTCACGGAGACCGCCGGCGGCGCGACGCTCGCGGGAGCGTTGGCGCTGGCCGAGCAAGGCCGCTTCGGCAAGGATGACGAGGTCGTGCTGTGTATCACGGGGAATGGGCTCAAGACGCTCGATGCGATCAGCGGGGCGATCGCGGACTCGCCCGTGATCGCGCCGCGCGTGCGCGAGGTCGCCGCGCTGGTGGAGGCGGCGGCTGCCTCATAGCAACGGCGTGATGGCGGAGACCGCCTCCGCCGACGTGATCACCGGCGTCACCTCGAACTCGACGAGATCGGACCACTGCGCGATCCATTCATCGAGCAGCGCGCGGTCGTCGCATTCCATCACCTGGTAGCAGCTGGTAAAGTCGGCGGTCACCCAGCTCGCGACATAACGCAGCTCGGCGCTCGCGAGCCGTCCGCGATCGCGAAAACGTCGATAGACGGGCGCGGCGTTTCCATCGTGAAAGCGCTCGATGATCATGTAGAGCATTCCAAAATGCCTCCCCGGGAGGGATCTTCGCGCGGGATAGCCGCGGCGCACAGGCGCGACGCATCTTTCCACGATGCCGAACGCGATCGTCGCATCGAAATTGACTAAAACATACGATGTTAAAGTGCGCGATCCCGGGATCAAGGGCGCGCTCATAGCGCTCGCGCGTCCCCGCTATCGGCAGGTGCGCGCGGTGGAGGATGTCTCGTTCTCGATCGAGCGCGGCGACGCCGTCGCCTTTCTCGGTCCGAACGGCGCGGGGAAGACTACCACGCTCAAGATGCTCACGGGCCTGCTCTTCCCGAGCGCCGGCGGCGCGCAGGTGGCTGGCTACGATCCGTGGACCGGCGGGAATTCCTTTCGGCGGCGCATCGCGTTCGTGTTGGGGAACAAGCAGCAGCTGCTCTGGGATCTCCCTCCGGAAGAAAGCTTCCGCTTGAATCGCGCGATTTATGGTGTGTCGCTCGCGGACTATACGAGGCGTCGCGCGGAGCTCGTCGAGCTGCTCGTGCTTGGTGATCTCATCGACAAGCCCGCCCGGCAGCTCTCGCTCGGCGAGCGCATGAAGTGCGAGCTCGCGGCGGCGCTTCTGCATCAGCCCGAGGTGTTGTTCCTCGATGAGCCGACGCTCGGACTCGACCTCGAGGCGCAGCAGACCATCCGAACCTTCCTCGGCGAGTACCGTCGGCGGCACGGCGCGACGATCCTGCTGACGTCGCACTACATGGCGGATGTCACGGCGCTGGCGTCGCGCGTGCTGATCATCAATCGCGGCCGTCTACTTTATGATGGTGAGCTCTCGGAGCTGGTCACGCGCATCGCGCCGATCAAGCGCATCGAGCTCGTGCTGTCGGCACCGGTGCCGCGCGCGCGTCTCGAGGAGTACGGAACGGTGGCGCACTTTGCGCCGCCGCGGGCGACGCTCGAGGTGCCGCGTGAGGCTGCGACGGCAGCGAGTACGAGGCTACTCACCGATCTCGCGGTCGCGGACCTCTCGATTCAGGATCCGCCGATCGAGGAAGTCATCCGCATCGCGTTCGGTGAAACAGAGCAACAGCCGAGCGGCGATGCGGCTCAGCCGCGCGCGGACATTCGCCGCGCGCCGCCGTGAGCCCCGCCTCCACACGCAGCCCGCTCGCCACCTTCCGCGATCAGTACGCGGAGCTCATGCGCTCGGCCTTCCTCGTCGACCTGCAGTACCGCGCATCGATCCTGATCTGGCTGATCTGGGGAATCACAGAGCCGATCATTTCGTTCGCGATCTGGTGGTCGATCGCCGCTGGCGGTGCCGTCGATGGGTACACGAGCGAGGGCTTCGCGCGCTACTTCTTTGGCGTTGCGCTCGTCAATCAGGCGACACTGTCGTGGGACGCATGGAACATCGATCGCTGGATCCGCGAAGGGGAGATGAACCATCGACTCACGCGCCCCATCGCACCGATTCACGAGGCGATCGCGGACAATGTCGCGTACAAGGGGCCCACGGCGGCGATCATCCTGGCGGTCTGGATCATCACTTCGATCTTCTGGCCCGCGGTTCGCATTCCATTCGAGCCGGGGCGATGGGCGCTCGGCATCGTCGCGATCATACTGGCGGCTGCTATCCGTTTCTTCAACGGATACGCAACGGGGCTCCTCGCCTTCTGGACGACGCGAGCGACGGCGCTCGTCGAGCTCCAGTTTGGAATCTCGCTGTTCCTGTCAGGGCGGATTGCGCCGCTCTCGCTGCTTCCTCCGCGCGTCGTGGATGTCGCGCAGTACCTCTGGTTTCCGTACGTGCTCTCGTTTCCCGTGGAGATTCTCACCGGCGCGGTGACGACGTGGCAGCAGTACGCGCGCGGATATGCGGGGCAGCTCGTATGGCTCGCGATCTGGCTGCTCCTATATCTCCTGGTGTGGAGACGCGGCCGCCGGCATTACGGCGCGGTGGGCGGATGAAGAAGATCAGGCACACGCTGGCGGTGCTGCTCGCCTTCTGGAAGCTCAACTGGCTGGAGGAGCTGCAGTACCGCGGGAACTTTTTCGCGAGCCTGCTCGGCACCGTCTTCTGGCTGGTGATGGCGATGCTCACCGTTGCGCTGTACTTCGGACACACGACGCAGCTCGGTGGATGGGGATATTGGGATGTCGTCGTACTGCTCGGAGTATTCAATGCGCTGACGGGAGTGGTCGAGACCGTGTTGCGTCCCGGGATCGGTCATCTTCCCGCGGATGTGCGAAGCGGAGCGCTCGATCTCGTGCTCGTGCGCCCCGTCGATGCGCAGTTCTACGTCTCGTTCCGCCGACTCGATGTGTGGCGGCTCGCGGATGTCGTGCTCGGACTCGGACTCTCGGCGTATGCGCTCGCGCAGACGGGGAGAAGCGTCGGCGCTTGGCAGCTCGTCTCCTTCGTCGTGACGTTCGCCGTCGCGATCGCGGTGGTGTACGCGATCTGGGTCACGCTGATGAGCTTCTCGTTCTGGTTCGTCGCGGTCGAGAACATGGCGACGCTCTTCGACTCCGTCATCGACGCGGCGCGCTATCCGGTGAGCGCCTACCCGGGCGCACTGCGATTTGTGTTCGTGTATCTCATTCCCATCGCGTGGACGACGACGATCCCGGCGTCCGCGCTCACGGGACGGTTGAAGCCATCGCTCGCGCTGTGGTCGGTGGCGGTGGGAGTCGCCGCGCTTGGCGCGAGTCGCCTGCTCTGGCGAGTCGCGCTCAAGCGCTATACGAGTGCGGGTGGGTGAGAGGCGATCACTCGTGCGGCGGACGACCCATGCTGGGCATGCTCATCTTCGTGTAGCCGGCCGGCACCGCAAACATCGCGTCGGGCACCGACGTCGCCTGTGCCTTCACGGCCAGGAACGACAGCTTGCCGTTGTTCGTGGCCTTCATCATCCCGCTCGTCTTCAGCGCCTCGGCGAACTGCGGACCGCCCTCCCTGAAGAACTGTCCCGACAGGCCGTGCGTGAGACGGCTGAGCTGAAGCCCCGCACCCTTGGCCAGGCAGACGTCTCCTTCCTGGGGCTTCCCTTCGTCATCCGTGCCCTTGTAGTGCCAGTCATCGCACGAGATGCCGGCGATGTTCTCGCTCTTCCCGGTCTTCACCGCCACACCGTGTTGCTTCGCAGTCTTCGCTGCGGCGCCGGCAGCGAAATTCGCCGGCAGTTCCATGTACATCTTCTGCTCCGGCATGATCACGAAATTCGAAGTTCCCGTGAAGATCATCGCGCCCCCCTCTTCACCCATCCCTTCGAAGCGGATCTTCGAACCCTTCGTAAACTGCGTCATCGTGTCGGGCCCGTCCGCATGATTCTCGTACGACACGAATTGCATGATCCCGTCAAAGTTCTGAGCTGAGAGACGCGTTGCCCCGGCGGGGAGGACGCACGCGGCCGCGAGAGCGAGCATGATTCGTCGCATGTGAGAAGCACCTCGAGTGGGTTCGCCAGCCCTGGTGGACGGACGCCAATGGACACAATGTGCGTACGCTGGTCCCGCCGAGTCAATCCGGGAATCCATGGGCGATCGCACCAGCATAACTTCCGGTAGTGCACGAGCAACGCATTCCGTGGCGCTTGAAGCGACGTATCATCGGCGGTATCGCGATTCCCGCCGGAGCGCTCGCATCTCTCGCGTGCGTGCGCACCGTGTCCTCCGTGCCTTACGCTGCGCCGGCGACGGCCGACACGGTCGTCACAACGATGACGACAGCGCAATCCGACAGCGCCCTGCAGTTCCCCTTCGTTCCGGACACGATGCGCACTCCCGGCGCCGCACTCGACGTCACGGCCGCGGACATCTGCGTCTCCGGCTACTCGAAGCGCGTGCGCAACGTTCCCGCGGCGGTGAAGCGGCAGGCCTATGCCAACTACGGCATCCGCACTCACGAGCCCGGCGAGTACGAAGTCGACCATCTCATCAGCCTCGAGCTCGGCGGATCGAACTCCATTCGCAACCTCTGGCCTCAATCCTTTCGCACGCACCCCTGGAACGCGTACGTGAAGGACGAGCTCGAAAACGAACTCCATCGTCGCGTGTGCGCAGGGACGGTCGATCTCGGCAAAGCGCAGTACGTGATATCGCACGACTGGGTGATCGGTTATCGTACGTACGTGCATCAGACTCCGCCGTCCGCGACAACCCACAAGAGCAAGCAAAGCCGCCGCGCGCGAACGCGGACGCGGCCACAATTTCAGGGTCCGGTACCATGACGACCTCGCGGATGTCGCGGAACCAGAAGCTCACCCCCGTGATCAAGGGCCGCACTATCACGCAGCTGACGTGGGACGGACCAGCCGCGCAGCTGCACTTCGACGATGGCTCCGCACTCCGCGTTCACACCGCAGCCGCACCGCCATCAGGCTCGAAGCCGGCAGCGCTCGGCAAAGTGCTCGCAGTGCGACAGTCGCTCGAAGTGATCGCCTTCGACCTCGAGGGACCTTCGTCGCTCCAGTTCAATCTCGCTGAGCCCACCTCGTGCGTGATGCTCCGCAACACGAAGGGCGTTCTCGAATACGCCGACTGACGCTAGTTGTCGTCGCCGTCCTGACCGCGCGGGCCGAACGCGCGGGAAATCTTGAAGACGAAGATGCGCGCATTGAGCGGCGTCAGAAAACGCTCGAGCTGCCCCGTCTGTCCGTTTGCGTTGTACGTGCCGAACATCGGTGAGTGGTTGTTGACGACGTTGTTCACGACCCCCGAGAAATCCCAGTTGCGATACGTGTATCCCGCGCGCACGCCCATCAGGAAATACGGGTTGAGCTGATCCTGTTCGTTCCCCTCATCGCCACGCAGATACTGCGAGCCGATCCACCGCGCGTCGAGCCCCACACGGAATCCTTTCGGCAGCCGCGCCGTGAACCCGCCCTTCACCTGATTTGCAGGCACGAGCGGCATCACATCACCGGAAGTCACAGTGTTGGGGCCGAAGAGCGGGTTGCCGACATAGCCGCTGTCGGTGCGCGTGCTGAAGATCTGCGCATCGCTCTGGAAGGTCGCCTTCGTGTATGCGTAGTTCGCGTACCACGAGATTCGATCCTCCCAAAGGCTGCTCGCCAACGAGAATTCGACACCTTCGCGCCGCGTCTTGTCGAGATTCGTGAAGTATCCGGAGACCAGCGAGCCCGGCGACTGGACGAAGAAGATCTCGTCGCGCACATCGGTTCGATATACCGAGACGTCGAAGAGCAGGTTGTTGTGCAGCCACTTGCCCCCAAGCTCGTACGTGGTGGCGCGCACGGGCTTGAGCGGCGGATCGTCGCCGAGCGCGAACGGGAGCGGACACGACGCCGTTCTATCCGCACACGCGAGCTCCACGATCGCCGGCGCGCGGAAGCTTCCGCCCGCTGACCCGTATAGCGACGCGCCACCGCCCACGTTCACGCTCACTCCACCGCGCGGACTGAAGTGGTGGAAGGTGTTCGTCGTGTTGTCGCCGCTGTCGAGCTGATTCTGGAACGGGATGTGGATGTAGTCGTAGCGGAGCCCGGCGGAGAGCGTGAAGCGACTGAAGTTGTAGTCGGCGAGGCCGTAGCCCGCGAGATCCCAGCTCGGGCTCTTCACGTCCGTCGTGAGCCCGAGCTCCGGCGCGTAGCCAACATCGCCGAAGCCGACGCTTCCGCCACCATTAGCCATCTCGCTGGGCGAATTGATGATTTGCTCACGCACCCAGTTCTTCGAACCGTCCACGCCGAAGCGCAGCGAAAGCGAGTTCTTCCCCATGATGAACTGCCGGCGCCAATCCGCCGTGCCGCCGATCGTGTACGTCTTCGTCAGCGCGTCGACGTTCGGATCAGGAGCCTGGTTGACGTTGAAGCGATCGGCATCGAAGCGTTTTCCGAACAGCGTGAGCGTCCCACGTCCTCCGCCGATGGGAAGGTAGCCCGTGAGATTCAGCTGCTGCATGTTCAAATCTTCGACGTCGCCCGGCGTGAAGTTGAGCCGGGGATCACCGTAGAGACTTTCCGGAATCGATCCGGCCGTCCCCACCCGCGACTTCGCCGCGATAGCCTGCAGTCCGAAGCCACGCTCCGCATCGAAGTGTCCGACGTTCAGAAAGCCGTTGTAGTTCTTGCCGAAGGTGTCGACTCGCCATCCGTCCTCGCGCTCGTAGCCGCCACCGAGATAGTAGTCCCACCCGCTCGTGTTCTTGCCTTCGACGGTTCCCTCGACTTCCACCTGCCCGAACGATCCTCCAGTTAACTCCAGCGAACCATGCATCGGCCCTTCGCCACGATCCGTGACGAGATTGATCGCACCACCGAGCGAGTTCGGGCCGAGTAACGATGCGGTGCCGCTCAACAGCTCGACGCGCCTGACGTGATCCATCGGGAGCAGGTCGAAGTCGACCTCCTGCGCGTCGGCCTCGTTCTGTCGCACACCATCGAGAAAGACCGTGATCCCCGGCGGAAGTCCAACCGTCGGCCCCGTGTTGAAGCCGCGATACTCGACGTTGATTTTGTACTGCGATCCGAGATCATCGTAGATCGAGACGCCGGCAATCGTCCCGAGGACATCGGGAAGGATGCGCGGCTCCCACTGATCGACAGCCGCGCCGGTCAGCGTCGTGATGCGCGCCGGGATGCCGGAGCCGATCGTCGGGCCCGCCACCGGCGCGATCGAGGCCTGCACTTCCATCGGCGAGAGTCGGTAGATGCTGTCGCGCGTCACCGCACCGGCGCGCAGCACGCTGTCGCGCCGCGCGATGGAATCACGTGGTACGGTGCTATCGATTTGCTGCGCGGCAGCCGCGTGCGGCACAAGCGAGACGACGCCGACCGTCGCCAATGCGACGACGATCCGATTCGTGGACGAGAGAGTCACAGGTGTGGCAGTCCGAGTGTGTGAGGAACGAAAGTCAATGAGCAGGCAACGCCGTGGGCGCGGTGTGCGGAATCGTGGAGACGTAGCGCACGATATCGCCATGCGTGAAGGTGCCGCTGTGGTCGACGTCCTCGTACACGATGACGACGGTGACCTTCTCGCCGATCGTGCTGAGCGTCAGCAGCCCATCGTCGTCGCGATCGCCGCCGTCGTGATCGCTGCAGCACGCATCGCGCAGCAGCGCCGTTGCCGGATGCGCCTGCGCCTCGCGCACCAGCGCGAACGCGTCGGCGCCCGACGCCGACTGCGAGCTCCCGCGAATCATCGTGACGATGAGCGCCGCCGTCGCGAGCGCGACCGCCGACGTCCATTGTGCAGGCCCCCGCATGCGCGACTCCGCGCGCCCGCCGCTCCGGGTCACGAGCCGCGCCCACGCCGATGCGCTATCGACTTGCGGCGTGCTCCGACGCAGCAACGCGTTCACCATCCTCGCCGTCTCGCGCGTCGCCTCCATTCGCGCGCGGCACTCCTCGCATCGCAGCAGATGCGTCTTCACGACGATCGCGCGCGCCACCGGCAGCTCACCATCGAGCAGCCCCTGCAGCGCGCCTTCAGTTGGATGCTCGCGCATGCTCCCCCCTGTCGTGTGCGCGGTTACCCAGCGCGCGAATGAAACGCTGCTGCGCCCGCGCGAGCAACGGACCGACCGACGTCGGTGAAACCCCGATCGCCGACGCGATCTCCTTGTACGACATATCGTGCGCGCGCAGCACGAGCACCGCCGCATCGCGCTCGGGGAGCAGCGCCAGCGTCTCGCGCACCTGTGCCGATTCCTCCGCGCTGCACATCGTCGTGTCCGCTCCCGGCGAAGGATCCGCTTCGCCAGCGTGGTCGTCAGGCGAATGCACCAGCGCGAGATGACGCGCGCGACGAGTCTCCCCCCGCTGCGCATCGCGCACCAGATTCCCCGCGACGACGTACAGCCATGAATCCGGCGTGCGCGGCGGTTTGTCGATCAGGCGGACGAACGCCTCCTGCGCGAGATCCTCGGCCAGATCCCGATCACCGAGTCGTCCGTGCAGATACCAGACGAGACTCGGGTAATGGCGTTCGAAGAGCTGGCGAATGTTCAAGCGTTCTCGTTTGTCTCGGACGACAGTAATCGATGCAGCGGCGCTACACCTATTATGACGTCGACCGCCGATGAAATGAGACAGGAGCCGCGCGCCGTGGCGCGAAGTGCGCCAGCAAGGGTACACAGAACGATCGTCAGGCAACGTGGGCGTTGCCAATCGGGCGATGAACCAAGCGGAGTCAGCCTTAGAACCGATCCAGCGCGTGCCGGCCCGGGGAAGTACCTTCCGGGCGTGAAGAATGCGATAAAAGGCCCCGTTTCGCACACTCTCGGCGGTTCGCCGCCGTCATTCCACCAGAGAAGCCCATGCCGCGTCTACCAGCGCGACTTCGATTCCTTGCGGTGATGCCGATCGTTCTGGCCTGTCACGGCTCCGCCGACCAAAGCGCGGCTGCAAGCCAGCCGTCGGATTCGGGCGGCGCGGCCGGCATGCTCGCGATACCGGAGCCGGTGAGCAAGCCCGACACCCAGGTCGTCGCCACCGTGCTCGCTGTGACCAACGACGTCAAGGCGCTGCGCACCGCGACGCCAGCCGCCGCTGTCGGCAAGCTCCCGGCGCACGAGCAGCTCGTGAACGGGATGCTCACGAACTTCGAGACGAAAATCCGCGCAATGCACGTGCAGGCGGAGCCCTCATGGACGTCCGTGATCGATTCCGTACGCACCGACCTCGCGCGCCTGCCGGCGATGAAGAGCGATTCGCTCGCGGCGTTTCTCCCCGGACATCTAAACCGCGTGATGCGGATCGTGGCATGCATTCAGATGGTCAAAGGCTAGCACAGATCGCCGCGATCCACGGCGCGGCGAAGCCGCTTCGCGCGCACGCGGATCTCGATCCTCTGCTCCACCGCATCGGCGACGCACGCTTCGTCCTCCTCGGCGAGGCCACGCACGGCACGTCGGAGTTCTATCGCTGGCGCACTGCGATCACGCGCCGTCTCATCGAGGAGCACGACTTCTCGTTCATCGCGGTCGAGGGCGACTGGCCAGACTGCTATCGCGTGAACCGCTTCGTGAAGCAGCTCCACGATTCGACCGAGAGCACCGAACAGGTGTTGCACGCATTCGCGCGCTGGCCGACGTGGATGTGGGCGAATCGCGAGGTCGCCGAGCTCGTGGATTTTCTTCGTGCACATAATGCGCGCCACTCGTGGGACCGCCAGGTCGGCTTCTACGGGCTCGACGTGTACTCGTTGTGGGAATCGATGTCGGCGGTCGTTGAATACCTCGACCGCATCGATCCCGCTGCGGCGCGTGAGGCGCGGCGAAACTACGGCTGCTTCGATCGCTTTCACGGCGACGCGGTTGAGTACGCGCGCTCGACGGCACTGGCGCCGACGTCGTGCGAGAACGATGTCGTGCGCATACTGACGACGCTCCGCGCCAACGCACCCGAGTATGGGGCCGACGGACGCGATGCGTACTTCGCGGCCGAGCAGAACGCGCTGGTCGCGATCGATGCGGAGCGCTACTATCGCGCGATGATCCGCGGCGGCCCTTCATCGTGGAACGTGCGCGATCATCACATGATGGACACGCTGGACAGGCTGATTGCGCATCATGGACCTGCCGCGAAGGCGATCGTGTGGGAGCACAACACGCATGTTGGCGATGCGCGCTTCACGGACATGGCGCGCGACGGGATGGTGAACGTGGGGCAGCTGGCGCGGCAGTCGCACGAGCGCGAGGGAGTCGTGCTCGTCGGCTTCTCGACGCATCACGGTTCCGTGATCGCGGGGAGCGAGTGGGGCGCACCAATGGAGCGGATGACCGTGCCGCCCGCGCGCGACGGGAGCTTCGAGGATCTCGCGCACCGCAGCGACGCCGGCGACGCCTTCATGGTGATGGGCGACGAGCTCGCGCAGGAGCCGGCGTTCGAGGAGCCCGTGGACCATCGTGCGATCGGCGTCGTCTACGCGCCGGGCCGCGAGCGATGGGGAAACTACGTGCCGACGATCATCCCGCATCGCTACGACGTGATCATCCACATCGATGAAACGAAGGCTGTCGACCCGCTGCACATGCCGGTGGCTATGAACGGCGACCTGCCCGAAACATATCCGAGCGCGATGTAGCGGCGCGCCGCCGCGACTCAGCGCGCGGCGCGAACCGCGCTCGCGACGCGGAGCATCGCAGCGAGGCTGAGCTCCACGTCGCGGTCCGTCGTCGCCCACGACGAGACGCTGATGCGCATCGCGCTACGACCGTGCCAGACGGTGCCGCCGCACCAGCAGGTGCCGTCGTCCTGGATGCCGGCAATCACGCGCTTCGTGGTCTCGTCGTCCCCGAAGCTGACGAGCACCTGATTGAGCACAACGTCCGCGAGAATCTCGTAGCCCGCGTCGCGTAGTCCATCCGCAAAGCGTGACGCCTGCCGGCAGTTGCGCTCGATGAGCTCCGCGATCCCGGAGCGCCCGAGCGACGAGATCGCTGCCCACACATCGACGCCGCGCGCGCGCCGCGAAAGCTCGGGCGTATACTCGCACGGCTCACGCTCGGCGCCCTGCACCAGATATGCGGCGCTCACCGCCGTCGCGCCGCGAAGCGCATCCCTGTCACGACAGATGGCGACGCCGCTGTCATACGGGACGTTGAGCCACTTGTGCGCATCGAGCGCCCACGAGTCGGCGTCTTCCACACCGGCGACGAGCGCAGCGCGCGTCGGTGTGGACGCGGCCCAGAGTCCGAACGCGCCATCGACGTGCACCCACGCGCCTTCCGCGCGCGCGCGCGGGATGATCTCGGACATGGGATCGAATGCGCCGGTGTTCACGTTGCCGGCCTGCAGGCAGAGAATCGTGCGATCATCGAGGGGAGGAAGCTGATCGGCGCGCATGCGCCCCTGATCATCGGTGGGCACTCGCGTCACGCGCGCGCGGCCGAGTCCGAGCATGGCGAGTGCCTTGAGCAGCGTGACGTGGACTTCGTTGCCGACGATGACGTTGAGCGGCGGCGCGCCGAACAGCCCCAGCTCTTCCGCGTTCCATCCCACGCGCTCGAGGAGCGCGTGACGTGCGGCGGCGAGGCAGGTGAAGTTGGCCATCGTCGCACCGGTGACGAAGCCGGCGGCGGATTCGGCAGGGAGATGCAGTGCGTCGAGCAGCCAGCGGAGGGCGATGATCTCGAGCTTCGCGGTGGTGGGCGAGATGATCACGAGCCCGGCGTTCTGATCCCAGGAGGTGGCGAGCATGTTCGCGGCGAGCGCGGATGGGAGCGTGGCGCCGATGACGAACCCGAAGTAGCGCCCGCCGGCGCTGGTGGAGGTGCCGGGCGAGCCGACCTCGTCGAGCTCGCGGAGGATGGCGGCGGGTTCGAGTGGGCGCTCGGGGAGCGGCTGGTCGAAGCGGGCAAGCGCAGCGATGGCGGCGGCGGTGGGTGCGACGCTACGGGAATCGATGCCTTCGAGATATGTGGCGGAGCGGCCGGCGGCGTCGGCGAGGAGGGAGCGTGTCGTCATGCGGGGAAGCTAGGCCAATAGGCTTCGCTAAGGTATGCCTTCAAGTGATCAAGGGGCGCGAAAGGGAGACTCAGTGTCGAGGTCGTCAAATTGCACAATGTCGATATAAATAGGTAATTATACGCACACTATAGCGCCATCAATACGGCATTATGGCGCCTATGCGCTGCTAAGCGAAATGGATGCGTTATCAGTGACTCTCAGAGGACGCGCTCGATGCGAGATGGGGAAGGTTCGTGATCAGTCCTTCGAGATCACGATCGACGTCTGATCGCTCGAGCTGTTCTTCGGCCACAGGATGAGCACGTCGCTCTTCGAATCGGCCAGGTAGTAGAGCGCGCGCTTGCTCGCGGTCGACACTCGCCGCGCACCCGTATCCTCGGCGCCATGCGCACGGTAAAACGAGTCGACCTTCTCGAACGCGTCCGGAGTCGCATACGTCGCCGACGACTCGAGCCCTGTGCTCTTTTCGACCATCGACTGCGGAGTGTCGCGCACGGCACCGGGGTAGATCGGCGGGCCGGGCGCGAGCACCAGGAGCGTCGTGGCGGCGAGGGCGAACCGGAGGGCAGCGGGCGAAAATGTCATTTTGAGCTCCGGGAGCTTACGCCGAGGGATGGAATCCAGCGAAGTTTCGCGAGGGATACATCCCGCCTGGCGTGGGGTATCATCGAAGGCAGCAACCGCACGTCTCTCAAACTACTCAGCGACACCTAATGGCATTCTCGAATCCTGCATTTTCAGACCGGGCAATCGCCCGCGCCCGCGCCGAAGGTGGTACCGGGGTCATGACGATCGCCGGCTCTGCGTGGAAGTCCTTCGTCCTCGTGCTTCTGGCTGCCGCGAGCGCCGGATACACCTGGTACCAGATCGAGCTCGTGCCCGATCGCAATCTCAATGTCATCATCTTCGGTGGCGTGATCGCGGCGTTCGTGCTGGCGATCGTCACGACGTTCAAGCCCAACCTCGCACGCATCACCGCGCCGATCTACGCCGTGCTCGAAGGCATCGCGCTCGGTGGTATCTCGTACATCTACGAGGCGCAGTTCAAGGGCATCCCGCTCATCGCCGTCGGACTCACCTTCGGCGTCGCGCTCGCGATGCTCGCGCTCTACGCTACACGCATCATCAAAGTCACCGACCGGCTGCGGAGCATCATCATCGGCGCGACCGTCGGCATCATGTTCTTCTATCTGATCACGATCGTGCTCGGCTTCTTCCACGTTCAGATGCCCAGCGTCTTCGGCTTCGGATGGGCGGGGCTCCTGTTCAGCTCCGCGGTCGTGATCGTCGCGGCGATGAACCTCCTGCTCAACTTCGACATGATCGAGCGCAACTCGGGCTCCGCACCGCAGCAGATGGAGTGGTACGCGGCGTTCGGCATGCTCGTTACCCTCGTGTGGCTCTATCTCGAGCTGCTGCGCTGGGCGTCGATCGTTTTTGGCGGGCGCCGGCGGTAATCTCTCCGGATGTTCCGCCGGTTACGCCGGCGGGACGTCCTTCTCCACCACGAGCGTGTAGTGCGCGGTGAGCGCGGCAATCGCGCCGATCGCAACCCACACAGGCATCAGCACCACGCCCACCACTCCGATGCTCAAAGGAATCTCGAGCAGCGAGTGGCCAGCCTCGTTCTTGATGATGATTCGCCGCACGTTTCCCTCGTGCACGATCTCCTTCACTCGCGACAGCAGATGCTGGCCGTCGATCTTGTACTCTTCGGTAGACATCGTTTCCTCCGGAGGGTTGTGCCTCGGCCCGATCGATCAAGCTCGCTGAATTCGCCCGCGAGAGTCAATCGCCTGCCGCCCCTACGCTCGGGGGGTCCCGCTTGTTTCCGCCGTCCCCACACCTCCGTTCGCTCTCCCGTCCGCTAGAACGGATCGTGAGGCGCGGCTAGCTTTAGCCATGCCAAAAAATGTTGCTCTTTCAGCCTCGCGCCTGCTCGCCGTGGGAGTCGCCGCGCTGACGATCGCCGTCTCTGGTGTCCATGCCCAGTCCGGCAGCACGTCCTCGAAAGCGCAAGTGAAGCTGGTCATGATCGACCTCGCCTTCTACGGCAAACGCGCCAACGAACTCATGCCCAACGATTCCGTGATGGCGATGACCGCCACCGCCGCCATGCGCGCGGGGCTCACGAACAAACCGGGTATCACTTTCGTCGACTCCGCCACCGTCGCGAAGACCGCCTCCGGTCCAAGGGCGATGGCTATCGTGCAGGATGTGCCGTGCAAGGTGGTCGTCGCCTGCGCCAAGGAAGTGGGAAAGGAGCTCGGCGCCGACTGGGTGCTGATGGGAAAGATCAGCAAGACGAGTGATCTCATCTGGATCTTCAGCGGTCAGCTGATCAACGTCGCGAGCGGGAAGCTCGTGCTCGATGACTCCTACGAGCTCAAGGGAAACCCGTCGGACATGGTGCCGAAGGGCGCCGAGGTGTTCGCCCGGCGCGTGGTGAAAAAGGTGACGACGCCGGACAGCACGGCGGTGCAGTGAGGCAGGCGTCCGTCACCCGCGCGAGCTGAGCACGAGTACGTGACGCGAACCGCCGTCGTACTTCTCAGCGGCGGCCTCGATTCGGCGACCGTACTGGCTATCGCGCGCAGCGAAGGCTTCGAGATCATCGCGCTCAGCTTCCGTTACGGCCAGCGGCACGATGTCGAGATCGTCGCGGCGCAGTCCATCGCGCGGAGCGCGGGTGCGCTGCGACATGTGATCGTCGACATCGACCTCCGGGTCTTCGGCGCATCGGCTCTCACCAGCGAGATCCCCGTCCCGAAGAGGCGTCCGCTCGGCGAGATCTCGCACGGCATTCCGATCACGTACGTCCCCGCGCGCAACACGATCTTCCTGTCGTACGCGGTGGCGCTGGCGGAAGTGAGCGTGGCGGACGACATCTACCTCGGCGTCAACGCGCTCGACTACAGCGGCTATCCCGACTGTCGTCCCGAGTACATCGAAGCGTTCGAGCGGATGGCGAATCTCGCGACGAAGGCGGGAGTCGAGGGGCGGCATCTCACGATTCATGCGCCGCTCATGCAGCTGACGAAGGGCGAGATCATCGCGCGCGGGCTCGGTCTCGGCGTCGACTATGCGGCGACGCGGTCCTGCTACGATCCCGACGCGAGCGGGGCCGCGTGCGGCGAGTGCGACTCGTGCCAGCTGCGTTTGCGCGGCTTCTTCGAGGCGAACGTGACGGATCCGGCGCGCTATCACACGCGGGCGGGCGCGACGTGAGCTACGCAGTGAAGGAGATCTTCTTCACGCTGCAGGGCGAGGGCGCGAACACCGGCCGGCCGGCGGTGTTCTGCCGCTTCGCGGGGTGTAATCTGTGGACGGGGCGCGAGGCCGATCGTGCGGATGCGACGTGTAAATTCTGCGACACGGACTTCGTGGGCATCGATGGACCTGGCGGAGGGAAGTTCGCGAGCGCCGACGCGCTCGCGCTCGCAGTGGCGGCCAAGTGGCCCGCGAATGTTTCGTCGCGCGCGCGAAAGCTCGTGGTGTGTACCGGTGGCGAGCCGCTGCTGCAAATGGACTCCGACGTCGTGCGCGCGCTGCACGCTCAGGGGTTCGAGATCGCGATCGAGACCAACGGCACGCAGCTGCCGCCGGAGGGGATCGACTGGACCTGCGTGAGTCCCAAGGTCGGCGCATCGCTCGTGTTGACGAGAGGGAACGAGCTCAAGCTCGTCTATCCGCAAGGGGGTGGAGAGCCTGAGCGCTTCGCCGATCTCGACTTCGAGCAGTTCTTTCTTCAGCCGATGGACGGCCCCGATCGCGAGCGCAACACCGAGCTCGCACTCGCGTATTGCCTCTCGCATCCGCAGTGGCGGCTGAGCATCCAGACGCACAAGCTCTTGGGAATTCCATGATCGACAGCGGATTGGATGGTACGGTGGGCGGGCTCAATGAGGAGAGCGGCGCCGAGATGGAGGTGTCGAAGAGCTTCACCATCGAGGCGGCGCACAGGCTGCCGAACGTCCCCGACGATCATCAGTGTGCGCGCGTGCACGGGCATTCGTTCGTGATCGAGCTCTGGGTGCACGGCTTCGTCGGCGGCCGAAGTGGCTGGGTGATCGACTTCGCAGATATCGCCGAGGCGTTTCGCCCGTTGCGCGACCAGCTGGATCATCGGATGCTCAACGACATCGAGGGGCTGTCGAATCCGACGAGCGAGAATCTGGCGATCTGGATCTGGGAACGTGTGTCGCCATCGCTGCGGGGACTATCGAGGGTGATCGTGCGCGAGACTGCGACCTCGGGATGTGTCTACCGGGGGCCGCGAGGCCGATGAGCTCTTACGTGGAGTGCATGCACTAATGCCAGCTGCAGAATTGCTCGAGACCTTTCCGAATCCGTATCCGGACCGCGACTACGAGATTCGGCTCGACTGCAACGAGTTTACCTCGATGTGCCCGCTCGGCGGCATCGAGAGCGATGCCGCGGAGCTCGCGCTGCTGAAGGGCGGCGCACCGGACTTCGGCATCATCCGCATCGCGTATGTGCCGGATGTCGATTGCGTGGAGCTCAAGTCGCTCAAGCTCTACCTCTGGAGCTTCCGCAACGACGGCATTTTCTACGAGCGCGCGGTGAACCGGATTCTCGACGACCTCGTGGCCGCAGTGAAGCCGCGCTGGATGGAGGTCGTGGGCGACTTCAACGTGCGTGGCGGGATCAAGAGCGTGATCGTCGCGCAACACGGAGCGCGGACGGGCGAGCGGTAAACCGGCGCTCGCCGACCGCCTCTAGTACTTCCAGTTTCGCGTCTTCCCCTCGGCGATCCACTCGATCGCCTGCGCCACGCGCTTTGCTTTGGTTTCCTCGCGCTTCGCCTCGCTGATCCAGTCGCAGTATTCGCGTCGCTGGCCTGGAGGAAATTTCGCGAAGGCGGCTGTCGCCTTTTTGTTCTTCGCGAGCGCTGCCGCGAGCTCCTTCGGCGCCTTCGCCTCTGGCTTCTTCGCGCGGCTTCGTTTCACCGTGACGCCGGCGTCGTTCAGCTTCATCGCGGCCTTGATCCAGCCGTCGAACTGCTTCTTCGTCGGTAGCTCCTTCAGCGTTGTGATGCGTCCGAAGCTACCCCGCGACTTGTCGCCGTTGGCCGGGAGCCCGTCGATCAGCGGTGCCTTCCAGAAGATGAGTGCGCAGTGCGCCTTGAAGGCAGCGACCGCGCACATCATCTGTCCCTTGTAGTCGAAGAAGGGCGAGCTCCATTTGATCGTCTCTTCGACGTCGGGACATGCCCCGTGCACCATCTCTCGCACGCGCGTGATGATCGGCTTCGCGAAGTCGGCCGACCTCGCGATATAGGCGTCGACGCGGGGATCTGTCTTTGGCATCCTGTGATTGGAGGGCGATGACCACCGAGCGGTTCTCGAAAGTACCGTCCGCGCCCGCAGCAAGCAACCGAGCGGGCGGGGTACACGGCCCTGACGCCGGCGAGCGCAATCGGCGAGATTCAGCATCCTCACACTCGCGCGACTCCTTTCGCCCCCGCCAATGCCCCGCACCTCACTTCTTCTCGCTTTCGCGCTGCTGCTACCGATTGCTTCGCGTGCACAAGGCGCCCTCACCGTCGACCAGGCGGAGGCGCGTGCGATCTTCCAGCAGCTCATCGAGATCAAGACGTCATACAAGGAAGGGAGCACGTCGCCAGCCGCACACGCGATCGCCACGCGCTTCCTCGACGCGGGCTTCCCCGCCGCCGACGTCCACGTGCTCGGACCTGCCGGCGACAAGGATTCCAACGTCGTCGTGCGCATGCAGGGATCGTCGAAGACACTGAAGCCGATTCTGCTCATCGCCCATCTTGACGTCGTCGAGGCGCTTCGTTCCGACTGGTCACTCGATCCGTACAAGCTCACGGAGCGCGACGGCTTCTTCTACGGTCGCGGTACGAGCGACATCAAGGGCGGCGCAACGACGATCGCCGAGGCGCTGCTGCGACTCAAGCGCGAGCACGTCGTGCCGGAGCGCACGCTGATTCTCGCGCTCACTGCCGGCGAGGAAGGTGGCGGCGGCTACAACGGAATCTCGTGGCTCATCGAGAATCATCGCGATCTCATCGACGCCGAATGGTGCATCAATCCCGACGGCGGCGACCCTCTCTCGAGAAACGGCAAGATGTTCGTACGCGCCCTGCAGGCGAGCGAGAAGCTCTATCAGTCCTATTATCTCACGACGACCAACAAGGGCGGGCACAGCTCGATGCCCACGCCGGACAACGCGATCGCGAGGCTGGCCGAGGCGATCGGCCGGGTGTCGCGCTTCCACTTCCCGGTGCATCTCAACGAGACGACGCGAGCGTACTTCGAGCGTTCGGCAGGACTGGATAGCGGACAGTCCGCCGCCGACATGCGCGCGATCGCCAAGAACGAGCGCGACTCGGCGGCCGCGGCGCGCCTCTCTGTCTCCCCATTCTACAATGCTCAGCTGCGCACGACATGCGTGCCGACGATGCTCGAGGGCGGACACGCGCCTAATGCGCTGCCGCAGCTCGCGCGCGCGCTCGTCAACTGCCGCATCCTCCCGGGAGAGACGCCGGCGGAGGTGCAGGCGGTTCTCGTGCGCGTCGTTGCGGACGACTCGGTGAAGGTCACACCAATCGATTCGGGGAAACCGGGGAAGGCGTCGCCGCTTTCGCCGTCGGTGATGAATCCGTTGGAGAAGGTCACCCAACGGCTCTGGCCCGGTGTGCCGGTCATTCCGCAGATGGAGACGGGCGCGACCGACGGCTGGAGGCTGCGCGACGCCGGCATTCCGACGTACGGCCTGAGCGGCATCCCGCTCGATGTCGAAGACATCCGCGCGCACGGGCGCGACGAGCGGATCATGGTCAAGTCGTTCTACGAGGGCGTCGAGTACATGTATCAGCTCGTACGCGAGGTCGCGGTAGCTCCGACGAAGACGTAAGACGAAAGATGTCGGGTGACGATTTCAGAATCTCTCTTCCGGAAGACACCGTGACCAGATCGATGCGGTGCGTCTTCACCGTGTGTGCCTTCGCTCTCTGCTCGCTCGCTCTATCGTCGCTGGCACAGAGCGCGGCGACCGCGAGCATCGATCGCTATGCCGCGCGCGAGATGGCCCGCCAGCACATTCCGGGAATGGCGGTCGGGATCTTCAGGAGTGGGAGGATCGTAGTCGCGAGGGGGTACGGCCTTTCGAACGTCGAGCTGAACGTCGCTGTGAAACCGGCGACGATCTTCCAGTCGGGCTCCGTCGGCAAGCAGTTCACGGCCACCGCGATCATGATGCTCGTGGAAGAGGGAAAGATCGGACTTGGCGACAGCCTGCCGAAATACTTTCCCGGCGCTCCTCCGAGCTGGCGCGGCATCACCGTGCGCCAGCTGCTGAGTCACACGTCCGGACTCACCGACTACACCTCGGAATCGGTGACGAAGCCGGGCGGGCAGATCAGCTATCACCGCGACTACACGGAGGCGCAGCTGGTCTCGATCATCGAAGCGCTCCCCATCGAGTTTGCCCCGGGCGACAAGTGGGAGTACTGCAACACCAACTACGTGTTGCTCGGCGCGATCATCCGCAAAGTCACCGGTCAGTTCTACGGCGACTTCCTTCAGGAGCGCGTCTTCAAGCCACTCGGCATGACGAGCACACGTATCATCAGCGCACGTGACATCATTCCGAATCGCGCTTCCGGATACGAGCTCGTCGAGGGAATGCTGAAGAATCAAGAGTGGGTATCGCCATCGTTGAACACCACGGGGGATGGCGCGCTCTACTTCAATGTGCTCGATCTTGCAAAGTGGGATGCGGCACTCTATGGCGAGAGGATCCTTCGCAAGTCGAGCCTCGACCAGATGTGGACTATCGCCAAGCTCAACGACAGCACGCCCAACCCCGAGAGCTACGGATTCGCGTGGTTCATCGACAGCGTGAGTGGTCACCGGGTAATAGAACACTCCGGATCGTGGCAGGGGTTCGAGGCGTACATCGCGCGCTACGTCGATGATCGCATTACGGTGGTCGTGCTCATGAATCTCGGCGGCGTGAACCCCAAACCGATCGCACACGCGATTGCTGGGCTCTACTCGCACGCCCTCGTGCCGCCTCCCGACAGCACAAAACACTAGATGACAGCCACCTGATGGCCCTAGCCGAGCATACACCGTCCCTTCGGCGACGCCTGCTTGCGCGCCTCGACCCGCGCGCCTTTCTCACGATCCACGTCGTCATCGGTCTCGTCGTCTGCCTCCTCACGGCATTGCTGTTTGCCGTACTTCTCGATTCCGTACGCGAGCATGACATTCTCGTGCGTCGCGATCAAGCACTCGCAGACTGGTTCCACATCAACGGCACCCCGCTTGGCGACCGCGTCAACGTGTTCATCAGCATGCTCGGATCGCCGCCGGCGATGGCAGTGCTCTTCGCGGCTGCAGTACTCTACCTCTGGCGGGCGAAGCGGCGCACGCTGATCGTCGCGTGGGCGCTGTCGTATGTTGGCGGGACGATTCTCGACGGAGTGATGAAGGAGGTCGTTCGACGCCCGCGCCCCGAGTACGCAATGCGGTTCCTTCACTACAATAGCTGGAGCTTCCCGTCCGGACATTCGATGGGATCGCTGATCGGCTTCGCGATGCTCGCGTATACCATCATCCGCGTCGTGCCGATCAGGAACGTCGTCGCCGAGACGGCGATCTGGACGGGCGCGCTGGTAATAGTGGCGCTGGTGGGCTACAGCCGCATTTACCTCGCGGTGCACTATCTCAGCGACGTAATCGCCGGCTACACGCTCGGCGTGCTCTGGCTTGCCGTCGTGTTCACCGGACTCCAGATGGTGAGCCAGCGTGCGGAGTTGCGCCGCACGCCGTCCACCTGATCGAATATCGTCTACCCGTTGAGCACCACATGCGCGGGATCGAGCTCACCCGTGTAGTACGACATGAGCGCCTGCTGAAGCACTAGTCCATACCGCGCGCTCACCACCGCGCTCGCCGCCTGTACCTGCGCCGCGCGCGCCTCCGTGAGCTCGACGAGCGTGCCTGCTCCCGCCTGATAGCGCTGCTGCTGCGTCGTCACCGCGAGATCGCTCGCCGTCTGCTGCGACTGCGCGGCAGTGAGCTGATCGCCCGCCGACTGGAAGTTGAGATACGCGCGCTTTACCTACAGCGCGACCTGTTGCTTCTGCGCGTCGAGTGCGACCTTCGCGTTGTCCTCCTGGATCTTCGCCTTCTGCGCATCAACACTGGTCTGGCCGCGATCGAAGATCGGAATCGAGACACCGATCGCAATGCTACCGCCTCGCTGCTGGCCGAACTGATCGAGGAAGGCGAGATTCGTCGCCGATGAGTATGCCGAGTTGTAGCCGGCGCTCAGCGACACCGTTGGCCACCACCCCGCATTCGCCGCCTTCACCCAGAGCGTGGCCATCGTCGCGTCGCGCACGGCGGTCGCCGCAAGGCCGCCCGTCGTCGCCGACGCATTGCGGATCTGCGTACTGGTGCGGGTGCTGTCGCCCTTGCTTGCGCGCGCACCTGCTGCGATCGCGGGCTTGAAGCGGAGCGCAGCATTCGGCACCGACAGTGCATCGCGTGCGGAGCCGATGAGGAACTTCACGGTCGCCGTCATGCCGGGGACGAGCTTGCCGTCGGGATTGCCGACTGCGACCACCGCTGTGTAGTTCACGACGTTGTTCACCGTCGTCGAGTTGATGCACACCTGGCGCACCGCGCCCGTGAACGTCGGGCCGGGATAAGCCTGCACCGTGAAGCTCACCGTCTGTTCGTCCTTGATTTGTCCGATGTCGCTCTCATCGACGGTCGCGAGGATCTGCATTTGCGAAAGATCCTTCGCGATGACGAAGAGCGGCGGCGCCGAGAGGCTCGCGGCGGCGGTCTGCCCGACGTCCATGTAGCGCGCTACTACTATTCCGTCGATCGGCGCGTAGATCGATGTGTACGACAGATTCTGGCGCGCCTTGTCGAGCGCGATCTGCGCCGACGTCGCGTTCGCCTTCGCGAGCTGATAGTTCAGCTGCGCGGTGTTGAACTCGGGATCGGTGACAATCTTCTGATCGTGCAGGAGCTTGTTGCGATCGTATTCGAGCCTGGTCTGCGTCATCGTCGCCTGAGCGCGCGACACACCCACCTGCGCATCTTCCACCGACTGCTGCTGCAGCGTCGGGTCGATGCGCGCGATGAGCTGTCCCTTCTTTACCTTCGAGTTGACGTCGACGTAGATCGCCGAGATCTGTCCGGAGACCTGTGTACCGACGTGCACCGTGGTGACCGCGCCGAGCGTGCCGGTGGCTGCGACGGTGGACTCGATGTTCCCACGCTGCACGGCGGCCGTGCGATACGCGGGCGTTCGGCGAGTACTGTAAAAGCCTGTCATGTCACGACTTGCACATGTGCGTTCCCAACCGACCCGCTCGTGACACGAGTGGCACCCGAGGTCCAGGATGCGCGATGCGGAGGTTGTGCGGCGGGTCTGTGTCCGGCCCGCACAGCGCGTTTCGTGCAGTTCGCGCACGTCTGCGTGCACCTCGTGCCACGAGCCCTCGCGGGCGCGCCGGCAATGCGTATCCTTCTGTCGTGACCACCTCCGGCATCGACTCCGCTGCGCGCGCATCGCGCGACACGACGGCCAGAAGCGCCGTATCGACGGACTATTTCCCGCTCACGCGTCGGGATCTGTCCTTCATCGTCGGCTTCTGGCTGATCTACGCGCTTCTCACGATCGCCAACCATGCGTTCGACGCCGGGCCGCGCGGCAACGGACCGGACGCGACGCCGCTCGCATCGTGGATCATGATCGCGGTGATCGAGTCGACGCTGTGGGCACTGCTCACGCCGGCGATCGTCTCGCTCGTCGGCCGCGTGCGCTCCGATCGCATGAGCCGCGCGGCATGGTTTCTTCTGCTCGCAGTACTCGGCGTCGCAATCGCGCTCGCGGTGAGCGTCGTCGGACATCTGTTGCGCGACATGGTGCGATCGACCCCCGTCGATGCGATTGCATCAACCGCCAGCGGCGATAGTGGAGGCGGCGGGCGGCGCGGACCGCCGCTCTGGTTCGGATTCCTCAACGCGCTCGTGATCTACATGGGGGTGATCGCCGCCGGCCTTGCGCGCGCGTACTCGCTGCGCTTCAGCGCGCGACGCGAGCAGGCAACGCAGCTGCAGGCGCAGCTGGCCGAGGCGCGGTTGGCGGCACTGCGCAGCCAGCTGGACCCGCACTTTCTGTTCAACACACTGAACGCGGTGTCGTCGCTCGTCGAGCGCGATCCGCGCGGTGTGCGACGTATGATCACGCGGCTGAGTGAGCTGCTGCGCTTCAGCATGGAGGATGCACGCGAACCGGAAATCACGCTGCGCAGAGAGCTCGAGCTTCTCGATCGCTATCTCGACATCATGCAGGTGCGCTTCCCCGGGCTCAACGTGCTGCGCATCGTCGACGATGGGGCGCTCGATGTGATGGTGCCGAGCATGATTCTTCAGCCGCTGGTCGAGAACGCGCTCAGGCATGGAGTGGAGCAAATGACGGATGGCGGGCGCATTGAGATCGAGACGCTGCTCAAGGGGGATGCGCTGGTGATGCGCATCAGCGACAACGGTCCCGGAGTTGGCGACGCCGCGAGTGCAGAGAGTGGGCTCGGCCTGCGGAACACGCGTGCGCGTCTCGAGCAGCTCTACGGCGCCGACGCACGATTCTCGCTCACGCGCACGGATGGCGAGCTCACGGTGGCTGAGGTTCGGCTGCCGGCCATCCGGGACCGCAGCGAGCTGCGTGTAGAGGGTGAGGAGTCGGAGGGTGATGCCCGACGCTGATGTCTCGCCGCCGCTGCCAAGGGTGCCGCGACTCCCGCCGATTCGTGTGCTGATCGTCGACGACGAGGCGCTGGGCCGGCTGCGCGTGCGTGACCTCGTGCGTAGCGAGAGCGATGTAGAGGTGGTGGGCGAGGCGGCGGATGGTGAGGCGGCGGTGAAGGCGATCCGCGAGTTGAAGCCCGATCTCGTCTTTCTCGACGTGCAGATGCCGAAGAAAAGCGGGCTCGATGTGGTCAGGGAGATCGGCGCGGAGCGAATGCCGATGACGATCTTCGTCACTGCCTTCGATCGGTACGCACTCGATGCGTTCAACGTCGCCGCAATCGACTATCTCGTGAAGCCGTTCGATGACGAGCGCTTCGAGGACGCCTTCCGGCGCGCACGGCGAAGGCTGTCGCTCGAGGGGCTCGACCGCGCGCGCGCGCAGCTGCTCGCGATGCTGCAGGAGAGCGAGTCGCCGACGAAGCCGACGATCAATCCGGGAGCGGCGAGCGGTGCGAGCAGCGGTGGTGCGAGCGCGAAGAGCGTGCAGTATCTCGAGCGAATCGCGGTCGAGATGCACGGCCAGGTGAAACCGATCCCTGTCGCGCAGATCGACTACATCAGTGCGGCGGGGCCGTACGCCGAGCTGCATGTCGGCGACAGGCGGTACGTGATCCGCGAGGCGGTGCAGACGCTGGAGGACAGACTCGACCCGAACCGGTTCATGCGTGTCCACCGTTCTGTGATCGTGCGTCTCGATCTGGTGGAGGCGCTGCATCGCGGGGGCGGAGGCGACTACGAGTTGCAGATGAAGGGGGGCGTGCGGCTTCGTGTGAGCCGCTCACGTCGCGAGGGGCTCGAGCGGTGGCTGGGAATCGCTCCGCGAGAGTGAACCCGAAGCGAGAAGATGTCCGTAGTAGATGGAGATGCCAGCCTTCCCGCACTCGCCGGAGATGATGACCGCTTCTGCCAGGCCGATTCGCCAGCCGCTCGCCGGGCGCACGATCGCCGCGTTGAGCTTTGCCACGTTCGCGCTGCACGTCATCGTGAACAAGCTCTCGCCCTATGGCTTTCAGCGCGACGAGTTCCTGTACATGGCGATGGGGAGGCATCTGCGGTTGTGGCGGATGGACTTTCCGCCGTTCATCGCGATCATCTCCCAGGTCGAGCGTTTCGTGCTCGGCGATTCGATCGTGGCCGTACGCTTTCTCCCGGCCGTCGCAGCGGGGCTGCTCGTGATGCTGTCGGCGCTCACCGCGCGAGAGCTCGGAGGTGGAAAGTTCGCGCAGCTGCTCGCGGCGGTGGCCGTCGCGGCGTCGCCACTGTTTCTCCGCACGGGAGATCTTTTTCAGCCGGTCATCTTCGACCAGCTCTGGTGGACGCTGGGGCTGTACGCGCTCGTGAAGCTGGGTGCGAGCGCGCCGCGCGTGGATACGCTCGCAATCGCGCCGCGATGGTGGATCGTGCTCGGCGTCGCGTGTGGACTCGGACTGCTCACGAAGTTCTCGCTGCTCTTCTTCGGCGCAGCGCTGGTCGCGGCCCTGATCATCGCTCCGCAACGACGCGTGCTGCTCACGCCGTGGCCGTGGGCGTCGCTGGTCATCGCGTTCGTGCTCGGCAGCCCGAGCATCGTCGGTCAAATTGCGCTCGGATATCCCGTCGTCGAGCAGATGCGGACGCTGCAGGGATCGCAGCTCGCGCACGTGTCGGCGTGGACGTTCGTCGGGGGACAGCTCTTTCTTGGGCCGGCGTTTCTGCTGGCGTTCGCGGGGGCGCTCTACCTGGTGATGGCGGAGCGCATGCGCCCGTTTCGCGTCGTGGGGTGGACGTGCATCGGCGCGTTCCTGCTGTTGCTCGGCCTGCACGGGAAGTCGTACTACATCGGGCCGATCTATCCGACGATCTTCGCCGCCGGCGCGATGGCCTTCGAGCGCTGGAGCGCACTGTTCGTCACGCGCACCGGGGTGGCAGTGCGAGTGATGGCTGCCGTCGTGCTCGTGCTGTTCGGCGCCGCAGGCTTGCCGCTCGAGCTGCCGCTTTTCTCGAAGGAAACAACTGCGGCCTTCGCAGAACGTACGGGGATGAGCTCGGCCACGAAGACGAATCAGGGCACGCCGCTCAAGCTTCCGCAGGATTACGCCGACATACTCGGATGGCCGGAGCTGGTGAACGCCGTCGCGCACGCGTACGACTCGCTGCCCCCGGAAAAGCGTGCGCAGGCGATACTCGCTGCCGACAATTACGGCGAGGCCGGCGCACTTGAGTTCTACGGGCCGAAGCTGGGACTGCCGCCCGTGGTGAGCGCCGCGGGGAGCTACTGGTTTTTCGGACCCGGAGTGAAGCCTGGAACGATCCTGATCTCGCTCGGTGTGACGAGGGAAGACCTATACCGTTTCTACAATACGGTGACGCCCGCGGGAAGGGTGGTGAACGACTGGGGCGTTCCCGAGGAGTCGGATGTCTCCGTCTACATCGCAGAAGATCCGAAGTCGACGATTCAGGCGATCTGGCCGTCGTTGGCGGGACGGAACTAGGGAGCGACCGCGACAACGTCAGAATACGGTGAGAATTGCGCGCACGAGGTGCTGCGCGGCTCTCCCGCCGCCATATTCGCGCGTAGAAGGTCTTGTGTCGATCACTCGTGTGTGCCGGGGTACGAATGAGAGAGCGGAACGAGAGACGAACATGGATCGCGACGGCGACGCTTATCATCGTTCTCGCCACGTGTCTGTCGCGCGGCGCAGCTGGGCAGAGTGCGCTGAGGACGAATGCGTCGGCTTCGCCGGACACGTGCTCGCGTGGCGCGGGCCGACCGGACAGTGACTTCGTAAATCCATTGGTCGAGAAGGTGAAGGTCATTCGAGAATGGGACGGCGAATCGTGCGGCGATCAATTCGGGTGGATCGCGCGGAGCATCGGAGACATCGATCACGATGGCGTCGCCGATTTCGTGACCTCGGCTCCGACTCGGAACGTCGGTGGCGACAATGCGGGCAGCGTCTACGCGTACTCCGCTGGCACCGGCGCGCTGCTCTGGAAGGTGGACGGGAAACCCGGCGAGCAGCTCGGCACCGGGCTCGAGAGTGCAGGCGACGTCGATGGGGATGGCGTGCAGGACGTCATCGCCGGTGCGCCCTTCTCTGGGCGCGGGTACGTCTACTCCGGACGCGACGGACACCTGCTGCTCACGCTTCGCGCCGAAGCGGACTCGGATGCATTCGGATCCCACGTCGCGGGCGCTGGTGATGTTGACCACGACGGGCACGCCGAGCTGATCGTAGGCGCACCCGCAAATGGCGCCGGCGGCAAGGGCGCGGGGCGCGTCTACGTCTTCTCGGGGAGGGATGGTCACGCGCTCCTCACGCTTACCGGCGAGCGCGCGGGTGATGGCTTCGGAAGCACCGTGGCAGGACACACCGATTCAGATCGCACCTTTCTCATCGTCGGGGCGCCACGCGCCGGCGCGAGGAAAACGGGTCGCACCTACGTATACGAGGGGAGATCTGCGAAGCCCTCGTTTGTCATAGAGTCCGACGCTACCGGACGCGCGCTCGGCGGAATGTTCGTTTCCGTCACGGGCGACATGAACGGCGACGGTGTGCCAGACATCTTCGCGTCGGACTTCGCGAACGCTGCGAAGGGGCCAGCGACTGGTCGCGTCTACGTGCATTCTGGGCTCGATGGGAAGCGATTATTCACGTTCACCGGCGCGAGCGCCGGCGAGGGCTTCGGCATCGGCGACGCGAACGCGGGCGACGTGGATCACGACGGCTACGCGGATCTGATTATCGGATCTTGGCAGTATGCCGGCGCGGCGCCGTCAGGTGGGCGCGCCTATCTCTACTCGGGACGCAACGGGCATCTGTTGAGGACATACACCGATCGCGTGGCCGAGGACACGTTCGGCTTCGATGCGGTCGGCATCGGCGATGTCGATGGCGACGGTGCGATCGACTTTCTCATCACTGCTGCCTGGAGCGCGGTGCATGGGAAGCATTCGGGGCGCATATTCATCGTGTCGAGCGGAGTGAAGTAAATTCGCCCGCACTTGTCGGGTCGGTGCTGCGATCTCCCGGAATTCGAGTCATGTTTAGATGCAGCGGCTTCGCCTAAACCGGCGGCCGCGTGCATCTCCCCGGGAGAGAGGGCCGAGCTCGTGAATATATCCAGTGTGTGCGACTGGGCGCCGCTCATGCCGCACGACGGGCTTCGCATCATCCCTTTTCGCTCCGAGCATGCTGCGGCGTTTCGGGATCTCAACCTCGCGTGGATCGAAAAGCATTTCGTGGTCGAGGAGCGTGACGCGCGCGACCTAGGCGATCCCGCGACGCACATCCTCGCTCCGGGCGGCTACATCTTCATGGCCGAGCTCAGTGGTGCGTCGGTCGGGACCGTCGCGCTGATGCGCGAGAGCGATGGAGTGTTCGAGCTCGCGAAGATGACCGTCGCGGACTCCACGCGCGGGCTCGGCGTCGGCCGCGCGCTCGGCGAGGCTGCGATCGCGCACGCGCGCGCGATCGGCGCGAAGAAGATCGAGCTGCTCACGAACTCCAAGCTCGTGCCGGCCATTGCGCTCTACCATTCGCTCGGCTTCGTCGATGTCCCGCTCGTCCCTACTGAGTACGCGCGCGCCGATGTGCACATGGTGCTCGCGCTCTAGCGCGAACACCGCGCACGAGCGCTAGACGAGATGCTCGACCTGGCGAAGGTGATTCATGTCGTGTCCCGCCATCGTCTCGACGATCGTGTGGAAGGTCATCGCGCCGCGCTCGGGGTGCGTCACCACTTTTGACTCCCCCTCGGCGCC
Source organism: Gemmatimonadales bacterium (assembly GCA_038237245.1). Taxonomy (GTDB): domain Bacteria; phylum Gemmatimonadota; class Gemmatimonadetes; order Gemmatimonadales; family Gemmatimonadaceae; genus FEN-1250. Next base: position 38,417 of record JBBRYY010000010.1, read on the forward strand.
GACGGCGCGAATGAAGTGCATGTTCCAGCGGCGGGATGCGCCGAAGGCTTCCAGCGCGTCGCGCGCGTCGAGTGCGGAATAGTGGCTCGCCCACGCCTCCTGATCGAACGGCTGGATCACGTGGTGCGACTCGGCGATCGTCTGCCGCAGCCGGAAGGCGAAGGTGATTTCGCAGTCCGCGAGATGACAGAGGATGTCGCGGATGCTCCACTTGCCGGGCGCAGGCGCGCGCGTGAGCTGCGAGGTGTCGCTGTCGCGGATCAGGCGCGCGATGGTGATCGGCGTCATCTCGAGGACGTCGTGTGGACGGGCGTCGCCGAGGAAGTTTGCGTAGGGATTGAGCTCTGACGCGGGCGCGGGCATTCGACTCCTCCGGGAAGGGGGGAAATTGAGGGCGGGTGCGGGGATGCGTCAACTCCGTCAGAGCCCGGAGGTATGCTTGATGATCACGAGCTACGTGATCGATTTGCCGTCCGAACTGCGGAGCACGCAATGTCCATGGCAAAGCTTCAGGAGCATCTGCCCACGCTGATTGGCCGTACGATCAAGCACATCGCTTTTCGCGAGTACGGCGACAGCCGCTCGCAGCTCTTTCTCTACTTCACGGATGGGACGTATTACGAGTTCTACGGTGGCTGGATGACTGGCACCGGAGGAGTGAGCATTGGCGGCATCGAGTGCAAGAATGGCACGGGCTACAATCCGAATTTCTCGATGCTCGAAGTGCTGGACTCGGAAACAACGGTACACACGACGAAGCCTGCGCCGCCCGCCGTTGTTCCGGTGCGCAAGGTGAGAAGCAGTAGCAGGAGCTGGCGGGAGACGGTCGCGCTCTGGCTGAGCTGAGCGGCAACAGCTTCGCAAGTCTACCGTAGCCGCGTCTTCGCCAGCTCCACGAAGTCGCCACTGCTGCCAACGCCGAGTAGCCGGTTCCGCCACTCGGTTGCCGTCTTCCGATCGACACGAGCCTCGTGCGCGGCCGGATTTCTCACGTTGCGAAAGTCATCGAGAATCGCGGGAAGGCTTCCGGTGAACCACTGGCCATTGTGCAGCAGGGTGCACAATTCGGAGTTCAGCTGCTGCTCTCCCCCGATCACGCGTGCGAGCTCCTGCAGCATGAGCGAGCGAAAGTCACCGAGATTTTCGGTACGTCCGCCGATGTTAATGTGTCGCGCACCTTTTGACACGTGCTTGGACGCCGTCCGTAGTATGGCGTTCACCTGCACCTCGAGCGCCTTTCCGAAGCTGCCGATCACGGGCGCGAAGTCGAAGGCAGGATCGACGCGATGCTCGCGGAAGAGCTGCTCGCCAGTCGCGATGAAGGTGCACGCGGCGCGCTCGAGAGCGCTCCATGCCCGCTCGCCCATCACGTTGTCGCGGAGCTCTCGCTCGATGGCTGCGATGCCCGTACCCGTTCCCGCGTCGAATTCCACCCACAGCGCGCCTTCCGTAAGCGCATCACGTTCGCGTTCGTCGAAATACGTGCGTCCTTCGGGGCCGATCACGAACAGTGGGAGGTCGACCATTCCTCCGTACAACGAAACGGGCCGATCGTTGTAATGCACGTTGCGCAGCAGCTTGAGCTCGTCGATGACGGCCGGCATGTCGGCGGTCACGATTCGCCGAATGTCGCCGAGCTGAAACCAGTAGTCGCAGGAGAGTCTTTGCTCCGCATAGTACGCTGGCACATTTTCTCGCTCGGCCGCGGGCAGTTCGCCCTCCTGAATGTCGAGCACATCGGCGACGTACAGCGACTGGTAGTCCGTAAGAAAGAGCTGCACCTCATCGCGTAATCCGCGCGCCAGATCGCGCGCGATCATCCGCATTTCCTCCATGTGCGCTTGCGGCTGCTGGCGATTGGGCGAGCGCACCTTCCCCCACCAGACGTGAAGGCGATCCTCGGCTATCTCGTCGCGCTCGAGCTTACGCACGAGCTCGAGCAGCACCGCGAGATGCTCCTCCATGGCGTCGTGCGCGTACGACGGATTCCACACGCTCACGAGGTGACGCTCGCGCTCCGGCTGCGGCGAGTCGATCATGCGAGCATCGCGGTGAGCCGCTGCGCGATGTCGGCGCGCAGCGATGCCGGCTCGAGCACCTCGGCATCTGGTCCGTACTGGAGCACGTGCCGCACGGCCCACTCGCGGTCCGCCACCTGGTGCGTGATCGTGATCGAGCCGTCATCGTCGAGCGGCTGCGATTCGCGCTCGGCGATCCAGCGGGCGATGTACGGGGAGTAGCGCACGCGCATTGTAGCGGTAGCGTCGGAGTGGAAGGGGCGGCCTTCGGCCAGTACGCGATCGAGGGCGAAGTCCGCGGGCACCTCGAAGGACTCAGCGAGCATTTCAACCGTGCTCACGCGATCGAGACGATAGAATCGCACGCCAGGAGCGCCATCGGCTTCACCGACTATATACCAGGTGCCGTGCGACGGGAGCGCGCCCAGGGGAGCGATCATCCGCGTGGTCGTCTCGCGATCGTCGCTCCCGCGATAGCCGATGCGCACCTTGCGGCGAATCGAGATCGCCTGGCGAAGCGTCGCGAGCAGCGGAGAGTCGCTCCCTGCAGGTTGCGTGGAGTGCCACGGCAGCGGTGCGGCGTCGAGCGGCAGCTTGACGATCAGCTTGCGGATGCGCGCACGAGCGCGGTCGATCGCGCTCCACTCGTCGGGCGTCGACGTCCTTCGCAGCATCGCGACGCCGAGCTCCAGTGCGCAGAGCTCCGGCACCGTGACACGCATCGGACGCAGGAAATGCGTCGCGCGGATAGCGACGCGCTCCGCTCCGAGCTCGATACTGATGCTCTCGATGAACCCGCCCGGCACATCCTCGCGCTCGGTGAGCGCTCCGAGATCATCGAGCAACTCGCCCGCGTCGATGCCCGTCCGTTGCGCGACCTCGGTGAGTGACACCTCGCCGCGGTCGGCGAAGAGCGGAAGGACCGCGAGAAGCCTGCGAAGGCGGACAGATGCCTCTGCGGTCAACGTGCGCCTCCAGCATAGGTGGCGAGGGTAGCGCGTACCATCGTCTGATACTCGTCGACCAGCGACGGTGGCGCGACGGGGACGACCTCTCCGGCGAAGGAGAGGATCCATCTCACGAACGCATCGCGGCGCCGCACCTGAAATACGCGCCGTTGAGGGAGGCCCGACACAGGCGCACCAAGCTTTAGTGCAGCGCGCGATGCTCCACTTTCGCCTCGGAACTCCAGCATCATCTCCTCTACTGCACCGTCGCCGAGCTCCCACGGCTCGCGCGACTGCGCGTGATCGGTGAGGCGAAAGGACGACGGAACCTTGAAGTCCGGCGTCTGCCGTTTCGCATCGTTGACGACGATGTCCGTCATGCGACTCACGCGAAAGTTGCGTACGTCGCCCTTCTCGATGTCGCGCGCCGCGAGATACCAGCGCCCATGATGGAAGAAGAGCCCGTAGGGCTCGACCGACCGCGAGCCAGTCGCATCTCCGCGGCCGATGGTTCGGTAGGAGAATCCGATTCGTTTGCGGCGCAGCAGCGCTTCGCCGATGGTGCGCAGTCCGTCTGCATGTTGCGCCTCGCCGTCCATGCGGAGATTCCGGCGATCGAGATCGGGGAGCGCCGGAGCGAGCACGAGATCGAAGGTGAGCTTGCGGAACGCAGCATCGATGTCCGAGGTGAGTGCGGGGTCGCCAAGGTTGCGAGCGAGGTCGCATCCGCGGAGTACGGATGCCATCTCATCCGGCTCGAAGGCGAGTGTGGGAATCGCGCGATAGCCGGCGCGAGGCACCGATCGCGGAGTGATGCTCTTGAGCGATGCGAGTGTGAGGAACGGGAGGTACATCTCCCGCGCATCGATTGCATAGCGATGCTCGTCGTCGGTATCGCTCTTGATCTCCTCGATAGGTATGCCAAATGCGCGGAGCTCGTCCTTGTCGCGCTCGAAGCTGCGATCGACCGTAGCCTTTGCAGCGCCGCCGCCGTAACCGGGCACGAGGCGACGCAGCTCCTCCGCGGTGACGCCGTAGCGGTGGGAGAGGAGCGTCGCGACGAGATCGATCCAGCGCTGGAGCTTGAGGTTCGAGGGGGCAGGCTTCGTGGTGGAGGCGCTGGCGCGCGACCTCTTCTTCGCGCTCGACTCGCGATCACCCATTTGCACGCTCCGGATTCTCGGCGGCCGATTGACGAACGCGCTCGATTCGCGCGCTCGCGCGAGCACCCGTGATCGCCGAGAGGATGCTTCCGTAGCGCTCTGCCTGCCGGGTGTATTGGACCTGCCGACGTGTCCATACCTCATCGGTGACCGCGTCCGTCTTCCAGTCGATCACGTCCCATGTCTCGCCAACGGCAGCGGCCGCGTCGATCACTCCCTCCGTGATGATCCCGACGTCGCCTTCGTGCGAGGACAGCATCACCGACAGCTCGAAGTGGGCATCACCACTCGCGATCAGCGACTGCCAGCTCGCAGACAGTTCGACCTCGCCGACCTGACGCGCGAGCGCACTTCGTTGCTCATCCGTGAGCCCTTCATCACGTGCGACCGCATTGAGAAAGGCGCGCAGGCCATCTCCTTTGCGCCCGCGCCCCATTGCTTCCAGCGCTCGATGGACGGCTCTTCCCCATGCCGCCCCCTCGCCGCTCGATGGAAGATCGTATGTGACGCGTTCCGCCCGCTCCTGTTTCGCAGACTCGGTGACGGTAACGATACGGAGCGACGGCACGGCGCCGGTCGTCAATCGATCATGCGCCAAACTCGTCGCCTGCTCCATTTCTGCGGCCGTCTGCTCCGCGCGCCTGCGGCCCGGAGGCTCCGATGCTCGCATGGCTACAGCTTGAGCGATCGAGTCGAGAGAACCCCCGAGCGCGCTCCAGAGTGACTCGTCTGGCACCGGGCCCTTCGAGTTCTGCCGCTCGCATCGCGCGACGACCAGCTCCCGCTTCGCCCTGGTGGTGGCGACGTACAGGAGACGAGCCTCTTCCGCCTCTACGAATCGTGCTTCTCTCGCCTCCATTGCAGCCCACCCCACGGGCTGCGCGATTCTGACGGGATCGCTACCGCTACCCTGATCCTTGTACTCGATCACGACACCACCGGTTGAGCGCGCACCGATGCCACGCGTCACATGGATTGTCGGTGCGTGCTCCGTGCGGTCGAGAGGCGCAGCGAGGACTACCACATCCGCCTCGAGCCCCTTCGCCTTGTGAAGATTCATGACGCGCACCGCGTCGACTCGACCTGGACGAAGCGGCGCGTCGGCCGCCTCTCCACGAAGGAGAACCGCGATGCGCTCCATCGCATTCGTCAATCCCGAATCGCCGAGGATCGACGCGCTACGTAAAGTTTCGACCAGATGGAGCAGCGCGCCCGCGCGAGCGTCGCCGAGGATCTGGCCGGCAGCGTGAAAGAGCAATCCGGTGTCGCTCAACATTCGCTCCACCAGCACGTCCGCCGCGTGTCGCTGGGACAAGGTCCACCATTCGTGGAGCACGAGTAGCGCGCGCGCAACGGAATGTGAGTTCTGGACCGGAGCGTGAGTGATCGCGAATCGAATGCCGAGGAGCTGTGCATCATAGAGATCGGAAGGGCTCATCCCGAAGAACAGCCCCTCCAGAGCAGCAACCACCGCCACAGAATTCTCCGGATCCGCGATTGCGCGCAGCACGATCAGTAGCTCGTTGAGCTCCCGCTCCTGGGGAAGCGGCGCTCCGGTGGTAATCGCGGGTACGTTATGCATGGCGAGCGCGCGAGCATACACCTCGATGGGCGCCTTTGTCGCAGTGAGGATCAGGAAGTCGCCAGCCGATCGCACTCCGCTCGCAATGCGCTCGGCAATCCAGGACGAGAGCATCGCCGCGTCGGCATCAGTGATGTCGGAGTTTTTCTTCCCATCGGGACAAACCGGGTAGAAGTAAACGCCGTCCGGTCCATCCGCTTCCTTTGTCGTCTGCATCGCGCTGAACGGCGCCTGCTCCGGCGTCGCATCCTCGGGAAAGACCCGATGGAAGTTGTGGTTGACGAGCGCGCCGATGAGGCGGACCGAACGGAAATTGCGTGTGAGAGCGAGCACCGCACCGCAATCGCCCAGCCGCTTCTTGACGAGCTCGTACGTCTGAATGTCGGCCCGCCGGAAGCGGTAGATGCTCTGCTTCGGATCGCCGACGACGAAGAGCGCGCCAGGCCTCGGCACGACGGTCTGCCAATCGTCTCCCTGATCCGAATTCGATGCGAGAAGGAAGCACACTTCGGCCTGGATGGGATCGGTATCCTGAAATTCATCGACGAGCAGATACGCGAAGCGAGCTCCGAGCTCATCGCGTACTGCCGGGTGCTCGCGAAGCAGCTTGGCGGCGAGAACGAGCAGGTCCTCGAATCCGAGCTGTCCGGTGATGAGGCGCTCTCGTTCGAAGTCCTTCCCAGCCCTCAAAAGCGTGCGCATCACGATCGGATAGCGATGCTCGCGCCACTGTTGCAGCACGCTCGAGACCGATCCCGCGAGAAGCGCGGAGAAATCCTCGCCGAGGGTCTTGGCGGCGAGCTTTCCGTCCTTCACATCGCTCCATCGCTTCTGCGTGATCTTACATCTCGAATCCGCGATGCCGCCGATCGCATCGCAGAAGGCTGCGACCGTATTCCACCCGCCGACGCGAGCATCGAAGTCGAGTTGCCGTACGAGACCCATCAGCGGATCCCATCCGTCCACAGGCTCGTTCCTTGGCATGATCGCGCGGGCGCGAGCGAGCAGCGTTTCGAGTGCGCGCCGGCATGGCGCAACGTCCGGCGCCGTCACCTCAACGAGCGCGAAGTCGACATCGGGGTACGACATCACCGTCGAGAATGCACCATTCAGCTCTCGCGGATCGACGTCGATTTCGTGCAACAGCAGCACGTCCGCATCACCGGCGATCTTGGCGCGCTCCACCCATCGCCGCCAGAACGACTCCTTGAGCTCGGCCCAATCTTCGTCGCTCACTTCCTGAAAGTTGGGATCGAGCGCGACCTCGAGTGGCCGCTCGCGCAGCAGCCGCCCGCAGAAAGCGTGAATTGTCCCCAGGAATGCCCGATCGAGCTCGCGAAGTGCGCGATCAAAGCGCATTCCGAGCTCGCTGCCGGGCGTCTCGTCGCGGACGTGCCTCTCGAGCTCGAGCTGAAAGCGCTCACGCAGCTCGTTCGCCGCCTTGTGAGTAAATGTCACCGCAGCGATGCGGTCGACCGACACCCCCCGCGCGACATGCGCCACCATCCGCCCCACAAGCGATGTAGTCTTTCCGGAGCCCGCGCCAGCCTCGACCAGCATGTTGACATCCAGCTCGGTGGCGATCCGCTCTCTCGCGAGCGAGTCATCGAATGCCGGGTGTGCCGCAGTCATTCGTCTTCTCCGGCTGAGCGCCGCGTGCGCATTGACACCAGGGCCGCGATCGACTCGTTCTCCAGCGCCCATGCAGCGCGCGGCGACGTCACGGCGAATCGCCCTTTCTCTACGCGGCAGATCGTCTGGTGCTCGCAATAGGAACAGTCGCTCTTGTCGATTGTCGGGACGAACGTCCCTGCGCTGATGTAGTCCAGAAGCGACGCGATAATCGCGCGCGCCGGAACGAGCTCGCCGGCCGAGTATTCGATGATGGCGTTGTTGCCGCGCTGGGTGGGAAAGCGATATTCGAAGCGAGTCACGGGAATGCCGAGCCTCTTCTGCAAGGCGCTGGAGTACAGCGCCGGTTGCAGATGTCGTCCACCGTTGAAGATCCCTTTTTTCGGCGACTTGGTGAATCGGCCCGGACGCCCGGTCTTGTAGTCGACCACGCGCAACGTGCCATCGGCCAGCGTATCCACTCGATCGATGCGGCCCGCCATTCGCAGCCCGCGGCCATCGCCGAGCTCGTACTCGCCAAGGGGACGGCCTCTGCCAAACTGAAACTCCACCTCGCGCCAGGTGCCAACCTCGTCACGCATCGCGAGATCACGCTCCATCTCGAGAAACGCCTTCGTGGCGTGTCGGAGCTCGGTGGCCTCCCCCTCGAAGACCGACAGGCCCGGCGGGGGGACATCCTCACGCCATCGTGTGATCACCTCGTCCGCGATCGCGAAGAGGCACGCCTCGGCCTCGCCGCTGGCGAGCTCTCCCTGCCGCGCGCGGAAGCTCTCGATGAATTTTTCGAAGATCTCGTGGAGGATCAGTCCGCGCTGGCTCTCGTTGAGCCACCGCGTCGCGTCGAACTCCGGGTCGTCGGGAAGGTACAACGAGAGTCCGTATCGATAAAACCACGAAAGCGGGCAATTGGAGAGCCGCTCGAGTTCTGATGCGGAAATGGGCCGTGCGTTCGCGATGGTCGGATCGAGCGCCCCGCTCGCCTGCGGCACGAGGCCGTGATAGGCGGTGAGATCCGCGCCGAGCGCGAGCGAAGCAGCCGTCAGCCCGTGACCGAGCATCGGGAACGATGCGGCGACGAGCGCGTCGCCGTCCAGAAGAAGAGCATCATCGGCGAGCGCATCGAGCCAGACATCGCGCGCGTCGAGCAACTGAATCGTCGGCTGCGCGCGGTTGGCATTGGGCAGAGGGACGGCCGACGCTGGCGGCTGAAGCATCGTGCGGAGGTCGCCGTACGAGAGTGTTGGTGTTCCCTTCGCGATGCGCCAGAGCTGCAGCAGCGCGGGCGCGGGACCACTCTCGCGGGCCGCAAGCGAGGTGCTGGTCGCGTACGAGAGTGTGACCCGTCCGCGCATCGAGGCCAGCACCACGGCTAGCGCGAACGTCGCCTGATCGCGCCGCTCGAGCGATGTGACGAGCGCGCCGCCTGCGATGGCGCGACGGATCGCATCGGGGAGGAGTGGATCCTGCCGTCCGCTGCCTATCGTTCGGTCTGCATCGAGTCCGGCAATGAACACGCGTGCGCGACCCGTGGACCCCGCGTGCGCCAGGTCGGTCAAGTGCACCATCCCGCCAGCCGCACTCCATGGCTTACGCTCATCGGTCACGAGTGGCCACGCGCGCAGATCTGAAAGTGCATCCCTCAGGGCAGCCAGCGCCGCCGAAAACGAGGAGCTCACCTCAGTCAGCGACGCGACTTGTTGGAGCCTGGTGCGGAAGCGCAGTTCAGTTCGTTGTTCCGCGACGCCGGCAGGCGGCAGCATCTCAAGCCACGCGAGCGTCGATCTGGCAAGCGCCGAGGCTGATGACTGGACGGTCCGGTCGTTCCCTCTCTCGGGAACTTCAGGAGCAGCAGCGAGCAGCGCGCGAAGAAGCGCGGACAGCGCGGCGCTTCCGCGGCGGCGCGAATCGAGTCGTCCTCTATAGTCCTCGTCCGATTCGTCCTCTGCGCGATGGAGCTTGCTCGCGTATTCGGCGCTCTCGAGTTGCGCGATCGCCTGCACGTACCGAGCTCGTCCCCATCCGATCTTCAGCGGACGCAGCTCCCGCGCGAGCGCAGTGGACGCGATAGCCGAATCGGCTCCCTTCAACTCGCCGGCTTCGAGCGCCTCCCGCAGGATATCCGCGGACAATCCGTCCTCGAGCCAACGGAACCACCGCTCGAGTGCCCGCCCGAGCCGCGTGCGTGCCAGAGGCACTCCATGCAGCATCGTCGCGCCGATGCCGAGCTGCTGGGTGAGCGCATCGAGCGCGATGCCATAGCCATCGACATCCGTCGTGACGATTTCCACCTGATCCCATCGCAACCCTTCCGCGACGATCCGGCGGCAGATCTCGCGCAGCTCTTCCGACGGCGTCGCCGCCGCGAAGAGATCGATGCTCACCGCACTCTCATCGACCTCCGTCGCGTGCTCACCGCCGAACGTGCTCGCGGTCAGAAGGGAGAGCGGCGAGATGCGCCGCGAAACCAGCCGCGCCTGCCTGGCGACGACGGAGAGCAGCTGCGGAGGTGCGTCACTCCCGATGACCGGATCGGCAGCGAGAACACGAGCGCCGTGAGTCAACAACCGCTGCAGGAGCTGTCCCGGCAGTCCGCGCACCATGAGCGTAGGTGCGAGGTAGACGAAGCCGTCGAGAACGAACGGAGCCTCGTGATCGAAGCCGGACAGTGCCGCCCGAAATACCTCCGCAGCATCGGCGACCTCGTGCTCGGCGAGCAGCCGTTCATATTCGCGCAGCACGTCTGGAACATCGAACGCGGGTGACCCGCGCGTTACGACATCCCGGAGCGCGTCAGGCGAGACCGCGGCAGTCCGCAGCTCGAGGATCGAGTCGCGTACCGACTGTCTGAAGCCGAGGCTTCCACCGAGTGCAACGAAGGCGGAAGTCGCTCCTATGCTGGCAATGACGGCATCGAGCGCCTGATTCACAAACGCGCCGATCTCGATGTCGTTGCCGGAGCGGACTCCGCGTTCGGACAGCGGTAGAAATGCGAGCTCCTCGGCGATCGTGCGTAGCGTTGTCGCCTCCCAGCCGATCCATCCGCCGGTTTCGCGAGCGAGTGCCGTGAGATGCTCGCGGCCGAAGTTGACGTCCGGCCCAACGAGCCGCTTGCGCGCGACCGAGTGCTCACGCGTCGCTACTATGAGCGAATCGCGAAAGTGGGAACGAGCGGGCGCCGGCTCGGAGCTGGTTGCGGTCAAGGTCCTCGGCATCGCTCGTGGCGACAGCACCGCACACGCGCGAGTGCATGAGCGGTCTTCGTCGCGATCGTCTTCGGCTCCTTCAAAGTGACGTATACCTCTGACAGCCAACTCCGGGAATGTTCCGCATCCGTGAACATAGACACCAGGGACCACGCCAGCCACCCGCGTGTATCATCTGTTCACCAACTGCTTCGCTCCAGCAGGGCCAGAAGGAGCTCACTCGTTTTTTCAGGGAATTCGTCAACCAGGCGGAACTCGTATGGCAAAGCTCCTTGGACTCTTCGCGATCGCCCTCACCGTCCCCGCCGCCGCCCTCGCGCAACGCGGCAACGACGGGCGGCATCAGGACCAGGGCCAGCGCAGCTCCGGCAGCTTGCACGTCGAGCCTCGCGGCAATGGCAACTACGGAGGCGGCGATCGCGGTCGGTCCAGCGACCAGCGTGCCCAGCAGAGCTACGGCTCCCACCCGGGGTACCAGGATCGCTCGGCTTCGCGTGCCGAGGCGCGCAACAATGCGAATTGGGGTCGCGCTGATCATGGTCAGCCGGCGTACCGCGTCGATCGCGCAAATCGCGGCACCGATCGCCCCAATTACGACAATCACTCCCGCGTCGACGCTCGCTATCATGTGGATACTCGCTCTCCTGCCGACAACCACTCCCGCGGCGACAACCGCTACCGGGCCGACAACAACTACCGCAGCGACAATCACCACCGCAGCGACAATCACTACCGCAGCGACAATCACTACCGCAGCGACAATCACTACCGCGTCGACAACAGCTACCGCGTCGACAACAGCTACCGCAACTATCGTCCGTCCACGTCGTATCGCCTCGGCTACGGATTCCGCGGTGGATTCTCGCACGACTACATCGGACCGCGCCATGTGTGGCGGCTCGAAGGCGGCGGACGCGATCGGTTCTTCTTCCGCGGCTTCTACTTTCGCGTCGTAGCATACGACTACGTGAACGCCGACGACTGGTACTGGGACCGCGACAACGTGATCATCTACGACGACCCCGACAACTCCGGCTGCTACCTCGCCTTCAACACCAGGCTCGGCACGTACCTGCACGTGACCTTCGACGACAACTGAACCGCGCTCGCACGAACGAACGACGGGACTCGCTCACGCAAGTCCCGTTGTCGCATCAAGACTTCTGTGTTTCGAGGATACACCGCCGTGAACGGCGCAGCCCGTCTGGCGACGCGGCGGCGGCGCCCGCGATCGATTCAATGTCGGCGGCTTCCCCTTCTCCGTCTCGCCGTACGATTACGACGATGCGAACGACTGGCTCTGGGACAACGATGACATCGTCATCTACGATGATCCCGATCATGATGGCTGGTATCTCGCCTACAACGTGCGACTCGGTACGTACGTCCACGTGGAGTATCTCGGCGACTGACCGATCGTTGGTGTGACTGCTGGAAAGCGAGGGCGCCTGATCGAGGCGCCCGCGTTTTCACATCATGTTGGCGAACCATCAACGGGGAGTGTGAACGAAAAGGTGCTTCCCTTCCCGAGCTCGCTCTCGACCTCGATCGTCCCGCGATGCGCCTCGATAATGCCCTTTGCAATCGCGAGTCCCAGTCCGGCACCGCCGCGTCGCGTCGCCTTCGCCTGCCAAAATCGTTCGAAGAGGTGCGTCACATCCTCGGGCGAGATTCCCGGCCCCGTATCGGACACGGCGAAGCGCACCGAGTTCGCGGACGACGTCACGTGTACCGTCACGCATCCACCCGCTGGCGTCAGCTTCACGGCGTTGCCGAGCAGATTCGCGAGCGCCTGCTGAATTCGCCCGGGGTCGACCAGTATGGTGAGCACACCGAGGATCTCGCACGTGAGCGCCACCTCTTTTTCGGCAGCCTGTCTCTCGAAGCTCTCGATTGCCAGATCGACGAGCGTCGCGACATTCACGCGCTGCAGATCAATCGAGAGCCGGCCGGCCTCGAGGCTCGACGCATCGAGAAGATCGTTGAGCAGCCGGTTCATGCTCCGTGCGGTTCTCTCGATCACCACTACGAGCTTCTACCGGCTCTCGACTGACAGAGACTCGTGCAGCATCGGCGCACATGCGACGATGCGATCGAGGGGACTGCGCAGGTCGTGCGCGACGATGGACAGCACCTCGTCGCGCACGCGTATCGCGTGGTCGGCCTCGGCGTGGGCGACGCGCTCGGCCGCGAGCGCCTGCGCCTCTGCGGCGAGCGCGCGCGTGAGTCGTCCACGCTCCTTCGCGAGATCGCGCTGCGCCTGGAGAAGAGAGGAATTCGCCGCGGCGAACTCCTCGAAGAGCGCTTCGAGCCGAACGTCGCGCGAATACTCGAACATCCAGAGCAATGCAGTATCGCGCTCGCGTCCCCAGATCGCTGCGGAGGTGCGCAGCTCGAGCCCTTCGCTCCCCTGCAGCACCAGCTCCCAGAGCGCGCTCTCGCGCTCTGTGTCGCGTCTCTCCATCAGCCGCCCCCACTTCGCCTGCGATGACGAGTCGAGCATGCTGCCGAACGAGTGCCCCACAACGTCCCGACCGACGAGCTTCTCGAGCTTCCCATTCGAGTCGAGCACGACGCCATCAACGGAGAGCTGAAGCGCCGCGCCCGGGAGCCCCTTCAGCATCGCCGGTAGCCTCATTTCCGACTGATCCGAGATCATCCGAAGCGCTCCATTAGCATCCGGACCGCTTCGCCCGCATCGCGCGCAGTCGAATCGGCGCCGATCGCATGCGCGAGCGTTTCATCATCCAGAAAGGGTCGTCCCCCGACGAGGAGATAGGGAGAATCGCCTTCGCGATCGCGGACCGCCGCGATCATCGCACGAATCTGCGGACCGTAGGGCGCGGTAGATGCCGAGATCGCGACGACAGTGGGCCGGCGCTCGTGCACCATGCTCGCGAGCCCCTCTTGCGGCACGGATGCGCCGAGGTAGGTCACGTCCCATCCCTGGTGCTCGAGGAGATCGCAAACCATGCGCAGTCCGACGGCGTGGAGCTCGGAGTCCGCGCACGCCGCAATGAGCGTGAGATCACCGCGTGGAGGCAGCATTGCGGCTTCGCCCTGCAGCTTCGCCATCGCGATCTCGGTGATCGCCGTGCGAGATGTTCCTGCGCGATCGTCATTTCGTTCTCCTGCCAGAGACGCCCGACTTCGCGCAACGCGGGCTGAAAGACGTCGAGATAGAGTGTCCGTACGTCGGCGCTTGCTGCACGCGCATCGGTGACGACGGCGAGAGCGCGACGCCGGTCCCCCGCGACCAGTGCGGCGAGAAACGGATCATACCACGGGTTGACCACTGTTTCGCCTACGAAGATGCGAGCACGGTGCCCGGAGCAGGAGAGGACACGCGCAACCTTTGAAAGTATCACACAACATTGCGGCGAGACTGTCGCGTAACGTGTAGTACCAGTCGACTGACGTCGCAGGCGGAAATGAGCTTCAGCAACTCCCGATCCCGCTATTGAATGTACAGCCGGCAATAACACGTCCGGCAAGACACTCACTCAGCCGGCCTACTCGATGCCCACTTCGAAAGCGGCAGCACCGGGCCTGATCGCCGTCATCAGCATCAGCGCGTTCCTGATCGGCTCAGCCGTGTGGGCGGGGCTGAATCCTGACGGCGTCGCCGGCAGGACATACGACGCGGCCATCCCATTTGCGTATGGCGCCGTCCTCTTGACGTTCGTGTCGCGTGCCATCGCGTCCTTTCGGCGCAGAGACTTCAGCGGCGGCATTACCGTCCTCGCCGTTACGATCCTCATCGCACTGGCACTCCTGCCGGCGATCATCGGCAGCGCGCACTAGCGCCCGTCCCACCTTTTACGCCCAGGAGCTCGCCATGGCCACGTACGTCAGACGTCTCTATCAAATCGAGCATGAGGTGATCGAGACTTTTCGCGCCGCGGACGCGTTCACACCGCAATCGGCGATCGTGCCACCGCAGTGGCCCTCGCACACGGAACGGCAGATCTTCAAGCGCTTCTCCAACAAGCACGCGCTCATCGCCACTGCCGACGGGCGAGTGTGGCTCGACGAGCCGCGCTATGAGCGCTACATGCAGACCCGCTCGCGAACCCTCGCGATCTTCGTCGTCGGAGTCGTCCTCATCACCATCGGTGCGATCTTCTTCACCTGACGTCCCGCAGGCTACTCGTGCGGCGTGACGCGTCCGACCACGATCGTGATGTTGTCCGTGCCGCCACCGTCGAGCGCATCCGCCAGCAGCTGCTCGCACACCTGCTTCGCCGACGTCATCGTCGCGAGACGCGCCGCGATCTGCGCGTCGGTCACGTGCTTCGTCAGCCCATCCGTGCACAGCAGGTGAACGGTACCCCGGTCCGAACGCAAGCAGGTAATGACGGGCAACGATGACTCGCCGCCAAGAGAGCTCGAGAGCACGTTCTTGAACTGCGAACGCTCGGCGATCGCTCGCGTGAATACTCCCTGGTCGAGAAGTTCCTGCGCGATCGTCTGATCGCGCGTCACCTGCGTGAGACGATCATCGCGAAAATGATAGTAGCGCGAGTCGCCGACCTGCAGGAGATAGTACCAGGGCCAGACACCAATCCAGAGCGTGAGCGTCGTTGCCATGCGCACGCCATCGCCCTCGGCACTCGCCTGCTCGACCACCGCTTCGTGAGACTTGAGCGCGGCCTCCTGGAGCGCCGGACCCATCGATCCGTCCACCGCAGCCACACGATCGTAGCAATCGAGGCTGCTGACAACGTATCGCGTCGCGGTCTCGAGCGCGATGGCACTCGCGCGATCGCCGCCCGTCGCACCGCCAACGCCGTCCGCGACCATCGCAATGAACGCGAGCCTCTGGTCCTTCAGCGGCAGTCGGTCGGGCTCGGAGAGATTGGTGTCGAAGATGTTCACGCGCCGATGGACAGCCGCGAGAAGATAGTGGTCTTCATTCTTCGACCGGACCTTTCCCCGATCGGAAACGCCGTAAAAGTCGAGCTCCTCGTCGCTGGGCTTCCGGTCTGGCATCGTCTCTCCGTCCGTTCACGCGCCGCGTACTTGTTCGCCGGGCGATCTGGTGACTGCCAATCGCGCGCATATATTCCTTCTTTCCCGCACAACCGGCGGACTGCACCATACGAGACTCTGCCGAGCCGCGCAACACGTGGCGATCGGGGAGCGACGCGGCTCCCCAGAATTCTCAGGGAAACGAAAGAGGCCATCGTGGCACACATCCCCGTATCGAGAGCGTCCGCACTCATTGTACTGGCAACGCTCGTGGCCACCTTCACCGGGGGCACCGATCGCGCAAGCGCGATGGTGACCGTGTCCGGCGGCCCGAACGCGGGCAGCTACGTCCTGCACAATGACGACGTGCCGTGTCAGATCACCGACGAGCGGCCGCCGGCCCCGAAGCATCAGTTCGACGTCACACTCGGCTTCCTCTCGCCGAGCAAGGATCCCGGGAGGTTGACCCTCCTCATGGTCATCGTTCCGAACGCAGACGTGAAGGGCCCGAATGGCGTGTTTTTCACGTCCATCAACTTCGGGGACATAAGTCGCGGCACGCAATACGACGTGGAGACGAGAGCCGGTGAAAAAGTGCGAGGAAGCGGAAGCGTCACCATCGCCGCGCGCGGGCAGGACGCAACCGTAACCTTCGATGTCAAAGCCGCCAATGGAACGCGTACAGGGGAACGATTCTCTGCACCGACGTTTCCCGATACTGATCGACGCTCGTCGCCGCCTCGCGAGGCTCACGTGCGCATGAGGTGACGGAATCGCGAAGCCCAGGATTCTTGCGCGTCACGCGTCCCACCCGCCATCATCCGTGCACCATGACGACACTTCGCTTTGCGCTGCCATTCGCCGCCGCGCTAGCTCTCGCGCCGAGCGGAGCCGCTCGCGCACAGGCGCATGACAGCACGCTCACCGGCTTCCCCGCGCTCGCCCACGACTTCGTATTCACGTCGCTTGCCTTTTCGCCTGCGTCCGCGACGCAGGCGGGGCTGCACGAATGGGTCGATCCATATACAGGCCGGCGAGCGCACCTGGACTCGCTGCTCGACAGCTTCTCGCCGGAGGCGCTCGCGAAGCAGCGTGCCTATTTCATTCGCGTGCAGCGCCGCCTCGCCGCTTTCGATCGGGCCCATCTTGATGCGCAGACGCAGGCCGACTACGACGTCGTCGCCAACGCCGCGGCCTTCGCGCTCTTCGGGATAACGAAGGAGCGCTTTCACCAGTACAAGCCGCAGATGTATGCGGAGGATCTGGGGAACACGCTGTTCGCCAACATCTCGCTCGAGTACGGAGACAGGAACGCCCGCGCGCTCGACCTTACGGCGCGCGTCGCGCGCGTGCCCGCGTTTCTCGTCGTCGCGCGCAGGAATCTCCGCGCGACGAACGACATCTACACGAAGGTCGCTATCGAAGAGACCGATGGTGTGACCGCTCTCGTAGAGGAGACGGGCGCCGCATTCACGCGCGGAACACCATCCGAAGCGCGCTATGCCAAGGTGGCGCCCGCCGCGATCGCCGCTCTTGCGGAGTTTCAGCACTTCATCAAGGACACGCTCGCGAAGCGCGGAAGGGTCGACTGGCGCTCCGGCGTCGGACTCTTCAATGCGAAGTGGAAGTACTCGCTGGCCGTTTCGCTGACGCCGGACGAAGCGCTGCGAATCGCCGAGGACAGCATGCGCAGAACACGCGCGGCGATGCTGGTGCTTGCGCGCCCGCTCCACGACAAGTGGTTTCCAGCGCACAGGCACACTGGCGACTCGACGGCCGTGCTGAATGCGATCGTGAGTGAAACGCTCGCGCGAATCGGAGCCGAGCACGCGAATCGCGACTCCATTCTCGACGAGGCGAAGTCGGACGTCGCGGCACTCACGCGCGTCATTCGCGAGCAGCGTATCGTATCGCTGGACTCGTTCCCGAATCTGCAGGTGATTCCGACACCGGAGTTCATGCGCGGCGTGTACGGCGTCGCGGGCGCCGTGTTCGCGCCGCCGCTCAATCCGACTCTCGCCACCTTCTTCTGGGTCACGCCGATCCCTGCGGCGTGGACGAGCGATCGCGCGGATTCCAAGCTGCGCGAGTACAACACGTACAAGATGCTCGACCTCACGATGCACGAGGGGATCCCGGGGCACGTCGTGCAGGGTGCGTATGCGAATCTGCTCACCCCCGAATGGCGCCGCCTTCTCCGCTCGATCTACTCGAACACGCCATACGTGGAGGGGTGGGCGGTATACGCCGAGCACGTAATGATGTACGACGCGCACGTCGATGGCGGTGACTCGGTGAAGATGAAGCTCACGGATCTCAAGGGAATGCTCCGCATCTACACCAACGTGATCATCGACATTCGACTGCACACGCGTAGCATGCCGGGCGACTCGGCCGTCGCCTTCATGATGCGCGACGCATTTCAGGAGAAACCGGAAGCGGAGGCAAAGCTGCAGCGTGCGCAGCTCGATTATGTGCAGCTCAACGCCTATTTCGCCGGTGTCGAGGAATGGACGCGGCTACGGCAGGATGTGCAGAGGCGGGACGGAAAGGCCTTCAATCTCTGCCGCTATCACGATACGGTGCTGCTGTACGGCGCGCTGCCGGTGCCGATCATTCGCCGGCTGTACATGGCGGGCGTCGCACCAACGGCGACGATGCCTGCGTCGCGATGTGGAGGAGCTGGCGCGGCAAACGGGATGTAGCGCGGGGTTTACGGCGCGATGCGCACGCGCGCGATTACCGGCCCGTCGCTCGATGCCGCCGCGCGCATCGTGCCGTCATCCGCCACGCGATCCCAGCCGCTCTGGGCGATGAAGTACAGCCAGCCGTGTGAGCGCGCTGCATGCGTGAGCTCACGCGCCAGGCCGCCCTGCACGAGCGTCGTGGCGCGCACCACGCGACGCATCCGCGCATCGAGGGTGAGACGCACGATGCGATTCGGTTCGAGCCCGTTCTGCACGATGATGATGTCGTGGCCGCTGCGATACATGCCATCGATCCCGGTCAGCGCGAGCGACTCGGAATGCGAGAGCCAGCGCAGCTCACCCGATGCGACGTCGACGGCCGCGATGCCGACGGCGTAGTCGGGAACGAAGAGCGTCGCTTCGTCGCTCGATAACACCGGCGTCTGCGGCGACACCAGCACGCCGCGCGGCACGAGCACGCGCAGCGACGCGTGCCCCCCGTCGAGCGCATACACGCCGGAGCCAAGTCCATCCGAGACGTACACCTCGCCCGTGGTTCCGATCGTGAGATCGCCCAGCGCATGCGCTCCGCTGTCGGGTGCTTCGTACCGTCCCCGCAGCGCACCCGTTTGTAGATCGAGCTTCAGCAGCGCCGAGCGACCGGAGTCGGCAGCCAAGTAGCGTGCACCCATCGAGAGGGCGGCCGTCGTCGCCCACAATGCGCCGCGTGCCGAGTCCACGCCGAGCGCGAAGATTCCCCAGCTCCGATCCGGAGTGAACACTGGCTTTGCAGCGGCACCGGCATTGACGCTCATCGCGAAGATACTTCCGCGACGAACGGAGCTCACCAAAAATCGCGACCGCGCGACATCAAAAGTGATGTCCTCGGAAATCATATCGGGATCGGGCAGATGCGAGACGAGCTGCGGCGCGCCGATATCGCG
>JBBRYY010000011.1:0-56924 GCA_038237245.1 Gemmatimonadales bacterium
CCGTTGTCACCGCTGCACGCGACGACGGTCACTGCGAGCGCGATCGCGGCCACTCCGCCGGCGAGATATCTGTTACAGAACATCCGAGATCTCCCTGTGGAGTTTAGAAATTGACTTTCAGGCTGAGCGAGAAGACGTTCGCGTTGAGCGTGTAGAAGCCGGTGTTGAGCTCATCGGCTGTTTCGGTCTCCTGTGGGCTTCCGACCGAGCGCGAGACGATTCGCCCGCGCCGCCCACCCGTGTCCACGTGCAGGAAGCCCGCGTCGAGCGTGTAGGACGCACCGATGGGAAGACCGATGCCGAGAGTGTAGTTGCGCCGATTCATGTCGGGGAGGAGCGGCGTCACCGTCTCATCCGGCGCGGGGGAGCCGATCCAGTCGAAGCCAACGCGCCCGCGGAATCCCGCCGCGAATGCATGCTCGACACCGAAACGGACGGAGTTCGAGGCCTTGTAGTTCTCGAGCAGGGTGTGACTGAGCCCCGCGTCGTTCGCCGGTCCCTCGAAGTTGACATCGAGCGCCTTGAACGACTTGTAGTCGATCCACGCGTAGTCGACCGTGAGCGTCGTGTTCGTAATTCCCGTGTAGCCGATGCCGGCCTGAAATTGCGCGGGGTGATCGATCTCGGTGTTGACGTGTTGCCCCGCGCTGAGCGGCGCTCCAGGCGCGAACTCCGGCGAGAGCAGCGCATCGATCGGCGTGCCGGCGGGAAATTGTCCCGGGAATGCCGTGTTCAACGGATTGTTCGCTGCGAGCACGAGGTTCGTCTGCTGCTGCGTGAACTGCACGTCGGCGTTCTTGTACTTGAACTTGAGCTCGGAGAGGTAGCGCGCGCCGATCTGCCAGTCCGCGCCGATCTTCCCGTGAACGCCAACGTTGAAGCCCCACGCCGTCGCGCTGCCCTTGAGATCCGCCGAAGCGAACTGCGTCCCCGTCGGTGTGCCGAGCAGCTGTCCGAAGGTGAGACCGCCCGCGCCGGGAACCGCGAGCGGCGCGAGATCGATCCCCTGCCGGAGCTCGACGTGCGACACGCCGAAGACCGGACCACCGCCGATCGACCAGCCGGGCGCGAAGCGATACGCGAAGTTCGGCTGGATGTAGTCGCTCGACAGCGAGGCGCGCTGCGATTCGAAGCGTCCGGGAAAGTCCGGCTTCCACTGCGACACGAGGCCGTACGGCACATACGATCCGATGCCGACCGCCCACTTCGCACCGCGCGGCGTGTAGTTGAGAAAAATGTGCGGCGGAAACTTCACCGGCACATCGCCCGGATAGCTTCGGCCGGAGCTGTCCGCATTGAATCCGCCGTTCACCTGCACTGCGGCCGCGCCGACGTAGAGTCCCCATCCCTGGAGCCCCGTGGTCGCGGCGGGATTCCAATAGATCTCCGACGGATCGTTGCAGGGAACGCTCGTGACCGCGAAACCGCGGGAGAGCGCGCACGATCCGATTTCGTTGAGACCGAATCCTTGCGCTTCCACTGCTGCCGGCGCCACGAGGGCGGCCAGCATCAGACATCGCGAGAGACGATCGAGCTTCATCAGGCTTCTCCTTCGTGTGACGAGCGACAATCTCGCGGCCGCTGAGGCCAGGAGGCGGATCGATTCCTCCGGGGTCGCGTATCCGCGCCCCTTCATTGGCTGTAAGAGTATTACCGGCCGGCCGACTTAGACAGGCTTGCGTGCTTTCGATCACGAGGGTAACGGGGATCGAGTGCGTTGGGCCGCTCTAATGCCGGGCGCCGCAACGAGCCATCAGGGGCGGGCGCCCAGCGCGTGAACGGCGTACCACGCGCACCAGGCGAGCAGTCCCGCGAGCGACGCGTCGCCGCCGTTGAACAGCGCGCGCCCCTCCGCGTCCACGACCTCGGCTGCGAGGCCGTTGTCCAGCGGAGCGCGGCGTAGCCACTGCAGCAGCCCTGCGGCGTCGGGGCCCATCAGTCGCGCGCACTGCTGCGCGAGCAGATGCGGCTCGATACCGACTCCCTTCACCGTGCGGCGATAGACCGAATCCTGGCGTTCGATGGCGTCATACACCGGAAGCCAGTACGCGGACGCATACGGGTCATCCGCGATCTCCTGATGGCCGGCGAGATCTATCGATGAGGCGAGGGACACCTTGGCTCCGCTCCCGAACGCAAAGTGCCGTTTGAGCGCCGCGCGTACGGCGTCGGGGTCTTCGACCTTGCGCGCCGTCTCCTCATCGAGCGTTCGGCGAAAGATTTCGAGCGCCTGCGCGACGACCGCGTTTCCATGCAGCGTGAACGGATGCGCGGCGGGATCGCCGGACAGCGTCACCTCGGTTCGGTAGAGCGGGACGTGGAGATCGCGGCGCTCCGCGAGATCGTCCCACGACGCATACAGCGTCTCCGCGATCACAGGCTCGTCGACGATCTGGTCATCGTTGGTCTCGCGGATGTAGCGGTCGGTCGCGAGCGCGAAGGAGGCGAGTCCCTCGAGCGAGAAGCCGGGCTCGAAGAGGGTCCCATCGAGATAGTGCACGCCGAGTCCGGGCGCATAGCCGTGCAGCTCACTCGCGCGCAAGAGCAGCTCGCGCGCGAGCGAGGGATCTGCGAGCTGAATGGCCGGAAGCGTCCACGAGAGCGCTTCCCAGTCGCGCACGGTGATGCCGTGACCGTTCCACGGGGCGCGGCTGCGCACGAGATAGAAGTGCGCATCGTCGAGCGCGCGTCCCGCCGCATAGAAGTACGCGAAGAGCAGGTTGCGATTGATGAGCCGGTCGATGCCATCGTGGCCGACGGTCTGCTCCATGCGCTGCAGCGCGTCGCGCGTGACGGTGAGCAGATCGCTCCATCCGCGGCGGCGCATCGCCGCCACCGTCGCCTCGGCACCGTCGCGCTCGGGGCCTGCCGCGATGAAGAAGGCGACGCTCCCCTTCGCGCCGCCGTCGACTTCGAGCTCGCGACGCAGCGAGAATCGTGGCGACACCCCGGCCTGCGTCTCGACGCGCGCGTCTCCGTCCGCCGCGATCGCCAGCGCGGCGAAGCCCGGCTGCGCCGTTCCCTCGAGGACGATCACCTGCTGCTCGCCCTCGATCACTCGGTGCGCATCGTCGGCGGCGCGGGGAGAGCGCACGCGCAGCTGGCGATGCCCGAGAACGCCCTCCAGCGCGATCGCGATAGTCGCGGGGGACGTGCCACGATTCTCGATCGCGATCGCGTAGACCGCGCCGGCGAGATCCGCGTCGCGGCCGTGCGGCGCGAACAGCGTGCCGCGCACCACGAGCCCGTCCACGGTGCAGGTAAAGGTCGGAATCCAGCCGAGGGCGCGCTCCCAGGCAAGCTCGAGCGAGGCGAGCTCGCGCGGCGTTCCGTTGACCGTGATCGTTGGTCGAAGGAGCGGAGCGCCCCGGGCCTCGAGGAAATCGGCGGAGCCGGCGAACTCGAGCGCCGCACGAGCGCCGCGGTGAAGCACGCCGAGCGCATGCAGCGAGCCGTCCGCCGGGTGGATGCACGGAAGGGAGAGCCAATGGTTGCCGGTCACCTGCCAGGGCATCGCGGGGATCGCTATCTGTTTCACGTCGACCGTCGAAGGGGGGCGCACGCGAATCGGCGAAAGGCCGGGCGCGCCCTCAAACATCATCGCGCCGCTCCCTACTGGCAATGCGCGCGATCCCGCATCGTTCAGAAGCACGCGATTCGGTTGACATCCGATCGAGTGCGATGACAGTCTCCAGCGGCCCGCGCGCAATGCGCGACCGCTTCAACTCGCGCCCTCTTCCCTGCCCGCGTGCCCCTTTCCTCGAAGTGCAGACGTACACGACTCGTGCTGGTCGCCATCTCGACGGTTGCCGCGCTCGCATCGCTCGCTGTTACCGCTCGCGCGCAGTCGGTGCTCGGCTACGGCGAGGATGCGACGGCGGCGCCCGTGGGTGCGATTCGGATCCGGCTGTCGAACGAGTGGGATCGCTCTCGGGCAATCAATGACTTGCGTGGGACCAGCGGCGAGATCGATACCAGCTACGATTCGGACCGCCAGTCGCGCGCATCCACCATCGGTCTGGAAGTCGGCGTGCTCAAGCGGTTCTCGGTGGGCGTCACCGTGCCGTGGGTGACGACGAAAGCGCTGACCTTTCAGTCGTCGCGACATGTGCACGACTCGACGACAGCGGTGATTCTCGACACGCTGCTCGAGAGCAGCCACAACGGATGGGGGAACGTCGAGGTGCTCGGCCGCCTCGTGTGGCTCGGCGAACCGGGACAGCAGGCGCGACTCGCACCGCGCGACGGTATCCACGTCCGCAGTACGATCGTGGGCGGCGGCTTCCTCGGCACGGGAATCAAGATCGATCCGACCGACCCATACGCCATCGGTACGAGCGACCGCGCGCGATCGCTCGTGCTCGAGTCCGCGACGGATCTCACGGTGGGCACGCATTTTTTCGGATCGTTCGTCGGCCGGTATCTGAAACCGATGTCCGACAACGTGGTCGTCGCGCTGCATCCGTCGGGAAATTCGCTCGCAAACGACGGCGTCCCGCTGACCGCCGCGCGCGAGCTCGGGACGAAATACGAGTTGGAGATCACGCCCCGCTATCAGTTCGGCAGGTACTTCGCGGTGGGGATGCAGTATCGCTACCATCACGGTGCGCAGGATCACTACATCGGGCAGACGACGGGCACCGACAACGGTGGCAACGAGGTCACGCTCGATGCGTCTTCGCTCGACGCAGGAAGCGCAATAACCGAGCAGCGGCTCGGCTTCGGTGTGGTCTACTCCGCGGTCGACGCGTACACGCACAATCGTTCGCGCCTTCCCGTCGAGGTGACCTTCCAATACTCGCGGGTCGTGTCGATCTCGAACGAGCTGCCGAAGCAGTCGCAGGTGACGTTCTCGGTACGACTCTTCCATCGGCAATGGGGCACGGAGTTCGCGCCGCCCGCGATCATGAAGACCGCTCCAGCATTGGAGCCTGAGCCGACGCCCGCGGCAACTCCCGCACCGAAGGATTCGACTCCGCCAGCTCCAACGCCGCCGCAGCCCTAGCTCGGCGGAGAATGGGAAGTGGCAGTCTCGGCGACTGCCTAGCGCTTTTTCGTCAGCTTCCTCGCGCTATGCGGAGCCGGTGACACAGTCTCTTGTTCGTGCGCCGCGGCGGTGAGGAGCTCGCGCGCATGCGCGAGGCTGACGTCGCGCTCGGGATCGCCACCGAGCAGTCGCGCGACCTCGACGATGCGCGCATCGCCCTCGACGACACGCGTGTCGGCCGTCGTGATCCCACCGCGCGCGCCTTTCTCGACCACGATGTGATGGTGCGCGCGTGCGGCGATCTGCGGTAAGTGCGTGATCGCCAACACCTGATGATGCTTCGCGACGCGACGCATTGTGTCGCCCACCTGCAGCCCGATCTTCCCTCCGATACCGGCGTCCACTTCGTCGAAGACGAGCGTCGGAACGCGATCGAGACGGGCGAGAATTGTCTTGAGCGCAAGCATCACGCGTGAGAGCTCGCCGCCCGACGCCACGCGCGCGAGCGGGCGCGACTCGTGCCCGCGGTTGAGCGCAATGCGCAGCTCGATGTCCTCCGCGCCCACGGCGCCGATTTCCGGACGGGCGCGGAGATGCACGTCGAGATGTCCGTCCGGCATGCCGAGCTCCGGAAGCACGGCGTCGACCTCGGTGGCGAGCCGCGCCGCCGCATCACGCCGCAGCGCGGTGAGCTCGGCCGCGGCCGCCGAGAGTGAGAGCTGCACCTCGCGATGGCGCTTCTCGAGCTGTTTGACATCCAGCGAGCCGCTGTCCACGAGATCGAGCTCCGACCGCGCGACCCGCGCCGTCTCGGTCACCGCCTCGAGCGACGGACCGTACTTCTTGGTCAGCCGAAAGAGGAGATCGCGGCGGCGCTGCACCTCGGCCAGCCTCGCTGGGTCGAGGTCGACCGCTTCTTCGTACTCATCGAGCTCGCGCGCGAGCTCCTGCAGCGAATAGTACGCGCCGTCGTACAGCTCCTGCAGCCGCGCGAGCGACGCATCGATGCGCTGAATGGCGGCGAGCGAGCGCTGCATGCGCCCGAGACTCTCGAGCACCGCGCCCTCCTGCCCTTCGAGAATCCCTGCCAGCCCGGATGCCAGAGACTTCAGCTCCTCCGCATGCTCGAGCCGGCGGGACTCCTCCTCGAGCGAGACATCCTCTCCCGCCTTGAGCTGCGCCTCGTCGATCTCCGCGACGAGATGGCGCAGATAATCGGCCCGGCGCTCGGCGTCCGCTTTGCGCGCGATGAGCGACTGCATCTCCCGCGCGATCGCGAGCACTTCCTCGTGGGTCGCACGCACGCGCGCGGCCGCCGGCGTGGCCGAGCCGAAGGCGTCGAGGATTGCGCGCTGCGACTCCTCGTCGAGCAGCGTCTGCGCCTCGTGCTGGCCGTGCAGGCTCACCAGCGCGCGTCCAGCTTCGGCCAGCACCGCGGCCGTCGTCGTCGCGCTGTTGATCCAGGCGCGGGTGCGGCCGCTCGAGACGATCTCGCGACGAAGTACGATCGTGGTCGGATCATCGACGTCGACGCCGCGCGCGTCGAGCAGTGCGATCAGCTCTCTGTCGCCCGATGCATCGAAGATTCCCTCCACCGACGCTTTCTCCGCGCCGGTGCGGATCAGGTCGGCGGTGCCACGCTCGCCGAGGAGAAACCCGAGCGCGCCGACAATGATCGACTTCCCCGCACCCGTCTCGCCGGTGAGCACGTTGAAGCCCGGCGCAAGCGGGAGAGTGAGCGAGTCGATGATCGCGAAGTTCCGAATGCGGAGCTCAGTCAGCATCCGCCTCCTTGTCGCGCTCGCGGAGTCCCCCCCATCCCAGCTTGCGCCGCATGCGGGAGAAGAACGTTCCATCGCGGAAGGTGACGACCAGCACTGGCTTGTCCGCGCGCCGCACGGTGAGCGTGTCGCCCGGAAAGAAGGTCGCGCCCACCTGGCCATCGATCGTCACCAAAAGCTCGTCCGGACCATCATCCACCTGCACCGTCACCTCGGCGTGCGGCGGCAGCACCACTGGGCGGATCGCGAGCGTGTGCGGTGAGATCGGCGTGAGGATCAGCGATTCGACGGTGGGAACCACGATCGGTCCACCGGCCGAGAGGTTGTACCCCGTCGAGCCAGTGGGCGACGAGATGATGATCCCGTCCGCCGCATACGCGCTCATGAGCTCACCGTTCACCGACGCGCGCATGGTGAACACGCGCGCGAAGCCGCCCTTGTGCAGCACGACGTCGTTGAGCGCGCGCCACCGCGGCTCGGAGTGGCGCGTCGTCCACGCCTCGAGCGTCATTCGCTTCTGCACGAGATAGTCGCCAGCGGCGAGCCGCTCGAGGGCGAGCTCCATGTCCTCGCGTGCGCAGGCAGTGAGAAAGCCCAGGCGGCCAAGATTGACGCCGAGCACCGGGATCTGCCGGCCGGCGACGAGGCGCGCGCCGCGCAGCATCGTGCCGTCGCCGCCGAGCGTCAGCAGCGCGTCGATCTGCGCGGGATCGCTGAGCATCTCGGCCCGGCTCACGACGGCGTGCAACTCCTCCTCGAACACAGGTGTGATCTGCAGCGGCGGCGCGACCGCGATGAGGCGTTCCAGAACCGCAGGAAGCCCATCGTAGCTCAGGTTGCCGATCACCCCGAGTCGAATCACCCGGCGACCGCTTCCGTCTCGAGCAGTGCGCGCACGCGACGTGCGATTCCCGGCGCATCGAGCCCGGTGAGCGCGAGCTGCACCCTACGAGGCGCCTGCTCGATGTAGCGATCGGGCACGCCATGCACGCCGACGCGAACCGACGGATCGATCTGCCCGATCACCGTAGCCATGTATGCGCCGAAGCCGTTGACCATCGTCCCCTCTTCCACGACGAGCACGTGCGGATGCTGGCCGACCACCGCCGTGAGCGTCACCTCATCAAACGGTTTCATGAAGCGGCAATTCACGACCGTGAGATCGAGACCATCCGCGGCGAGCTCCTCGGCCGCAGCCAGCGCGGGAAGCACCATTGTGCCCACCGCGAGTATCGCAACGTCGCGTCCCTGGCGCAGCACCTCCCAGGTGCCGAAGGGGACGGCGGGAATCTCCGTGGCAGCGACCGGAACGTCCGGCGACGCATCGCGCGGATAGCGCAGGCACAGCGGGCCTTTGTCGTAGGCGAGGCCGGTACGCACGAGCGCGAGCATCTCGGTGCCGTTCTTCGGCGCGGTGACGACCATGCCGGGCACCGCGAGCATGTACGCGATGTCGTAGAGTCCCATGTGCGTAGGACCATCCTCGCCGACGAGCCCCGCGCGATCCATGCAGAAGACCACGGGAAGCTGCTGCAGCGCGACATCATGGATGACGTTGTCGTACGCGCGCTGGAGAAAGGTCGAATAGATCGCGACGACGGGCTTGATGCCGCGCGTCGCCAGCCCTGCGGCAAATGTCACCGCGTGTCCCTCGGCGATGCCGACATCGAAAAAGCGCTCGGGGATCGCCGCAGCGAAGACGCTCGTGCCAGTGCCCGCGGGCATCGCGGCGGTGATCGCGACCACCGACGTCTCCTGCGTCGCGAGCTCCGTGAGTCCCTTGCCGAACGCCGCCGTGTAGGCGGGATTCGCCACTGCGGCCGCCTTCTTCTGCTTTCCCGTGCTGGGGTCGTGGCCCGCGGGGAGCGCGTGCCACTTTTCGTGGTGCTCGCCCGCGGGAAAGCCCTTGCCCTTCTTCGTGATCACGTGGACGAGCCGCGGCGTGCGCATCCCCTTCACCGCCGTGAAGGTGTCGACGAGCATATCGATGTCGTGTCCGTCGATCGGTCCGAAGTAGCGGAAGCCGAGCTCCTCGAACAGCACCCCCGGCGTGAGAAACGCCTTCACGCTCTCCTCCCACTTCCGCATGACCTGGCCAAGAACCGAGAGCGGGCCCGGGAGCTCATCGACCACGCTGCCGATTTTGCTGCGGAGGCGATTGTAGATCGGGTTGCGTTGCACCTGCCCGAGGTAGCGCGAGATGGCACCCACGTTCGGCGCGATCGACATCTCGTTGTCGTTGAGCACGACGATGATGTCGCGATCGGACGCGCCGGCGTTGTTGAGCCCCTCGTACGACAACCCCGATGTCAGCGCCCCGTCGCCGAGCACGGCGAGCACGCGAAAGTCTTCGCCCTTGAGATCGCGCGCGGTGGCGACGCCGAGCGCGGCGGAGATTGCCGTGGCGGCGTGTCCGGCGCCGAACACATCGTACTCGCTTTCATCGCGCTTGAGGAAGCCCGAGAGCCCGTTTTCCTGGCGCAGCGTCTCGAACTGGTCGCGGCGGCCCGTGAGCATCTTGTGCGGATACGCCTGATGCCCGACATCCCACACCAACTGGTCGCGCGGCGTGTCGAAGACGTGATGCAACGCGACCGTGAGCTCGACGACGCCGAGTCCTGCGCCGATGTGTCCGCCCGTGCGGGAGCAGGAGTCGATGAGCGCTGCTCGCACATCGTCGCTCACGGCGCGAAGCTCGTCGCGGGTCAGCGATTTGAGGTCGGCGGGGAAGTTCACTCGCGGAGAAGACATCAGCAGTGGGCCGGAGAATGATTCGTTGGAATCGATCGCATGGATGTCATCATGCGCTCAGCTCGTGCGCGCGATCGCATAGCGTGCCAGCAATTCGAGTGTCGCCGTTCTGAGCTCCGCGCGCTCGAGCGCGGCGCATGCATCGTCCACGAGCGCGGTGGCGCGCTCGACGGCGCGTTCGACCCCGAGAAGCATCGGATACGTGCTCTTGCGCAGCTCGACGTCGCGTCCCGCGGTCTTGCCGAGTGCGGCGGTGGTCGAGGTGGCGTCCAGAACGTCGTCCGCGATCTGAAAGGCCAGCCCGATCGCATCGCCGTACGCGGTGAGCGCATCGAGCCCCGCGGCGCTCGTGCCTGCCGCGATCCCGCCGATGCGGGCGGATGCGCTGATCAGCGCTCCGGTCTTCGCGCTATGAATTCGCTCCAGCTGATCGATGGACAGCGAGCTTCCCTCCCCTTCGAGATCGAGCAGCTGACCACCCACCATCCCTCCGCCGCCCGACGCGCGCATCAACTCTCGTACAATGGCGGCTTGAGAAGCGTTGGGCAACCCGAGCGCGGCGCCCGCGTCGCACGCCGCGCGAACGGCGAGCGGCACCATCACGACGCCCGCCGCCGTCGCGATCGCGACTCCGTGCACACGGTGCGTCGTGGGCCGGCCGCGCCGCATGTCGTCGTCGTCCATGCACGGGAGGTCGTCGTGGACGAGCGAATACGCGTGCACGACTTCGATGCACGCGGCGAGCGCGCTGGCATCCTGCCCCCCGCCGCAGGCGCGATACGCCGCGAGCATGAGGATGGGACGGAGTCGCTTTCCCTGACCGAGGATGCTGTAGCGGATCGCGTCGGCGATGGGCGCGGGGAGCGCGGCGAGCGCGGGGCCAGCGCAGAGGCGCTCGAGCTCGCGGTCGACGCCCGCGCGATCGGTCGACAGATCGATGCTTCCGGCCGGCACGGCTGCCACGGGCGCGCCGACGTCAGCTCTCGAAGTCGGCGAGTGTGAACCCGCCATCGGTGTCCTCGATGAGCTTGCGCACGCGTGCCTCCGCCTGCATCAGCGCGGCGGAGGCCGTGCGCAGACGCTCGATCCCTTCCTCGAACAGGCGGAGCGCATCGTCGAGCGGAACTTCGGAGCGCTCGAGCTCACCGACGATGTTCTCAATCCGCGCGAGGTCGGTCTCGTAGCTCATCGCGTGTCCTCGTTCGCGGGTGACGCGTGCACGGTGCGCGCGGTGGCGCGGACGACACCATCGCGCAGGAGTAGATCGAAGTCCAGCGCGGGGGCGAAGTCGGTGACGCTGCCCAGTGTAGCGCCGGAGGCATCGCGCGCAACAGCGTAGCCGCGCGACAGCACCGCGAGTGGGCTCAACGCGTGCAGCCGCCCCGCAACCGCGCTCACACGTGCGCTGCGCCGCTCGGAGCCGCGAGTCACGCTCGAGCGAAGGTCGCGCGCGGCGCGCGCGACGCGGTCGCGCCGCTTCTGCACCTGGCGCACGAGCGCCTCGCGCAGCGCGATCAGCATCTCGGCCGCTTCGGCGCGCGCGTCGGCGAGCACGGGGACTGCGGCTTCGGCGGCTGCCGACGGCGTCGCGGCTCGGTGGTCGGCGACGAGATCGCAGAGCGTGATGTCGACTTCGTGCCCAACGGCGGAGATCGTGGGGATGGTGCATGCCGCGAGGGCGCGCGCAACGATCTCGGAGTTGAAGGCCCAAAGATCCTCGCGTCCGCCGCCACCGCGGCCGATGATCACCGTGTCGACGTCGCCCCAGCGCACCACACACTCGATGGCGCGGGCGAGATCCGCAGGCGCGCCGTCGCCCTGCACCTTCGCCGGCACGAGCACGATCTCGACGGTGGGGCAGCGGCGGCGCATCACGGCGATGATGTCGCGGAGCGCGGCGCCGTCGGGGCTCGTGATGACCGCCACGCGGCGTGGAAGACGCGGGAGCGCGCGTTTGCGCGAGGGCTCGAGGAGCCCGTCCGCGCGGAGTCGCTCGGTCGCCTGGTCGAGCGCCTTGCGCCAGAGCCCATCGCCCACCGCATCGAGCGCGGTGATGGTGCACTGGAGATCGCCGCGCGCGGGATAGACCGTGAGCTGCGCGAGCGCGACCACTTGCATGCCGTCTTCCGGCATCGCAGGAATGCCGCGCTGATCGCGCGACCAGAGCACGCACTTGATCTGCGCAGCCGCGCCGCGAAGACAGAAGTACCAGTGGCCGTTGCGATGCGACTTGAAGTCGCTGATCTCGCCACGGATCCAGAGGCGAGGGAACGCGCCCTCGACCACCATCTTCGCCTGTTGGGTGAGCATCTCGATCGTCACCGCACTTTCCGGCGAGGTACCCGGAATCGCGGGGAGCGAAATGGCGACGGCCGCGACGGCAACGGCGCGCTGCTGGTAGTGGCGCGGAGGCTCGCTCACCGGGAAGAGCTGTGGCTCGAGCACCTCCGCCTTCGCAACCGGCCGACGCGACCCACGCTTCATTTCGCGGCGCTCTGCTCGGCGGCGCGAACGGTGTTCTTGAGCAACATCGCGATCGTCATTGGACCCACACCGCCGGGAACGGGTGAGATCTTCGACGCACGCTCGCGCGCGCTCTCGAAATCCACGTCGCCGACGAGACGAAAGCCGCTCTTCGTCGATGGATCCTCGATGCGATTGATGCCGACGTCGATCACTACCGCCCCCTCCTTCACCATGTCGCCGGTCACCATCTTCGCCTTCCCCGCGGCGACGATCAGGATGTCCGCGCGCAGGGTGTGCTCCTTGAGATTCTGCGTGGCGCTGTGGCACACCGTTACCGTCGCGTTCGCGTTGGGCGCGTTCTGAACCATGAGCGCCATCATCGGCTTTCCTACGATGTTGCTGCGGCCGATGATCACGCACTCCTTCCCTTTCGTGACGGTGCCGGAGCGCGCGAGCATCTCCTGCACGCCGGCCGGCGTGCACGGCACGAAGCCGTCGCGGTCGCCGATCAGATTCTTCCCCACGTTCACCGGATGGAATCCGTCGACGTCCTTCTCGGGGACGATGGTGCGGATGACGACATCGGGATCGAGGTGCTTCGGCAGCGGCATCTGCACGAGGATTCCGTGAATTGCCTTGTCCTCGTTGAGGCGCTTCACCTGCGCGATCAGCTCTTCCTGCGTCGTCGTCGCGGGCATGTTGATCGTGACGCTGTGCATCCCCGCCTCTTCTGAGAAGCGTCCCTTGTTGCGGACGTAGACCTCGCTCGCGGGGTCTTCGCCGACGAGCACCACCGCGAGCCCGGGCTTGATCCCGCGCGCGAGAAGCCTTTTCACGTCGGCCGTCACCTCTTCGCGAATGCTCTTCGCGATCGCGTTACCGTCGATCAGCTCAGCGGGCAAAGTCCACCGCCCGCTGCTCGCGAATGACGACGATCTTGATCTGCCCGGGGTATTGCAGCTCGGTCTCGATTCGGCGCGCAATCTCCTCGGAGAGCGCCGCCATGCGGAAGTCGTCCACGTCGTCCGGATTCACGATCACCCTGATCTCTCTCCCCGCCTGAATGGCGAACACCTTGTCGACGCCGGTGTAGCTCGCCGCGATGCGCTCGAGCCCTTCCAGCCGCTTCACGTACGTCTCGAACGCTTCGCGTCGAGCGCCCGGGCGCGAGCCCGAGATCGCATCCGCGGCCTGCACCAGTACCGACACCTCGCTCTCGTGTGGCACGTCGTCGTGGTGCGCCGCGATGCAGTTGATGATGAGCGGATGCTCGCCATATCTGGTCGCGACCTCGACGCCGAGCTGGACGTGCGTGCCCTCGTGCTCGTGGGTGAGCACCTTGCCGATGTCGTGGAGGAGCGCGCCGCGCTTCGCCATCGTCACGTCGAGCCCGAGCTCCGCCGCCATGATACCGGCGAGATGCGCGACCTCCTTCGAGTGGTGAAGAATGTTCTGCCCGTAGCTCGTGCGGTACTGCATGCGCCCGATCAGCTTGATCAGCTCGACGTGGAGCCCGTGCGCGCCGACCTCGTAGGCCGCCTGCTCGCCCATCTCCTGAATCGCGGCGTCGACCTCCTTCTTCGATTTCTCGACGACCTCCTCGATGCGCCCCGGATGAATGCGGCCGTCGGCGACGAGCTTGGTGAGCGCCACGCGCGCGACCTCGCGTCGCACGGGATCGAAGCACGAGACGACGACAGTGTCCGGCGTGTCGTCGATGATGACGTCGACTCCCGTCGCGAGCTCGAAGGCGCGGATGTTCCGCCCCTCGCGCCCGATGATGCGTCCCTTCATCTCGTCATTGGGGAGTGAGACCGACGACACGCTGATCTCCGACGTGTGCTCGGACGCGATCCGCTGGACGGCGAGCGCGACGATCTTCTTCGCCTCGCGATCGGCATTCCGTCGCGCGCTCTCGCGGATCTCGCGCAGCTGGTTCGCCGCGTCCGCATGCGCCTCCTCGGCCAGCCGGCTGATCATCTCCGCCTTGGCGTCCTGCGCAGACATCCCCGCGAGCTGTTCCAGTCTCCGTCGCGCCTCGGCCGTGAGCTTGTCGATCTCTCCTTCCCGATCGACGACAGAGCCCTCGCGGCGCGTGATGTCGCTCACCCGGCGCCCCAGTTCCTTCTCGCGCTGATCGAGGATGTCGATCTTCCGGTCGAGATTGGTGTCGCGTTCCTGGACACGCCGCTCGCCGCGCTCGATCTCATCGCGACGCTTCTGCGCCTCGGCCTCCCAGACCTCGCGGAGCTTGATCGTCTCTTCCTTCCCACTGACGACGGCCGCCTTCCGCAGCGCCTCGGCCTCTCGCGCCGCGTCGTCGACGATCTTCTTTGCCGTCTCGTCGGCGGTCGTCTTCGCGGCAACCTGCGCCGCGTGCTCGACGCTCCTGCCGGATGACCGTCCCACAAAAAAGAACACCGCGCCGGCAATGATGATTCCTAAAGCCAGCGCGGCATAGATGACGATTTGGTTCATATGTATCTATAGCTCCACACGACCGTGACGTCGCGAACTCCGGGGAAACACCGCCACGCGCGCAAAGTCAGCGCGAAGGCCACTGCCCAGCCTGATCAACGGCCACCAACGTGATCAAACAGCGTGAGCCGAACGAGGCTAACCGCAACGATAGCTTGACTCTACGCGTTACAGCGCCCCTCCCGAGAAATTACGTGAACAACCCGAAAAAGGCCAGACCCAACGGTTGGGGAATGGGATCTGGGCAGGGCGTGGCCCGGCGAACGAGCATTTACGAGCTGAACATCGATTGAATGGTGGAAAGATCGAAGTCGGGGATTCGTCGTCTCCGTTTGTGTCCGTGCCTCTCTCCGTTTTTGTCCGTATCTCGAGTGTTAATGCCATGTGTTTCAGCGCTGCCTCAGCATGACGGCGCGCTGGTCGGCACTAACAAGTGGGATACGGACACAAACGGATGGGACGGACACAAACGGAGTCTGCAGGTGCTCACCCGCCGCGTTTTCCCGGTGGCAGGAGCCGACGGATCTCGCTCGAGATCGCGTGCATGCGGTCGCCGAGCTCCTCGCGGCCGTCGCGGGCCTTGAATAGCTCGTCCGTGATCTGAAGCGCGGCCAGGATCGCCGCCTTGTGCGACTCGACCGTCGCTCCGGCATTCATCACACCGCGAATGACCTCGTCGACGTGCTTGGCGACCGCCCGCGTGTGCTCGGCCGGCTCGTCGCTCCGGATCGTGTACTCCTCGCCGACGATCGTCACCTTGACCGAAGATTTGCGGCTCATCGATGCGACTCCGCTTCCTGCTGTTGACGAAGAAAGCGCAGCTTCTCGAGCAGCTGCTTCGTGCGCAGGCGTGCAGCCTCGAGTCGCTCGCGAAGATCGCGATTCTCCTTTTCGAGCGCTGCGGCGCTGGCCTTGCCGCCGGTAGCCGGCACCGCCTTCACCTTCGCCTCGGCCTCCTGTGCGCGACGGCGCCACCCGGCCATCTCGTCCGCGAGTGCCTCGATCAAGTGTTCCAGCTCCTGGAATGCGACCAGGTCAGGTCGTTCGCTGTCTGACACCTAGCTCTCCCTCCAGGGTTTTCAGCACCTTGTCGCGGCGCCCGGCGACTTCCTTGTCACGTAGAGTGCGGTCGTGATGACGGAAGGTCAATCGCCACGCGACGCTGCGGAAGCCCTCGGCGATCCCCGCGCCACGATATTCGCTGAGCAGGCTCAACGACTCGAGCAGCTCGCCGCTCGCCTCGCGGATGACGGATTCGACTCGAGACGCCGCTAGATCGTTGGGCACGAGCAGGGCGACGTCGACGAAGGTCGAAGGTGTCGACGGAAAGGGCCTGAAGCGAAAGGGTGAGACCGGCGCGCCTGTCGCGACCGACTGCAGCATCGCCTGGCCCGGCGGAGCGACGGGGGCCGATGACACGTGGACGAGCGTGATCTCGACGCCAAACGCCACGGGGGCCCACACCGGCGCATCGAGCGCGAGCCTGCGCACGGTGCCGCGCGCCTCGCCAACGATCGCAATCTCCCAGAGCGCGTCGGCATTGGGCGCAGCACGGAGCTCGATCTGCCCTCCACTACCAAGCGCAGCGGCCATGCGCTCAGCGAGCCCCTTCGCATCCCATTCGTCGACATCGGGCGCGTTCTCGTCGGACCAGTGCGGCGGATGCCGGTGCCCCATGATGATCGCCGCGACGCGCACCTCCTCGCGCGGAAGTCCATCGGCTGTCGGCGCGAATGCGCTTCCGATCTCGAAGAGTCGCACGTCGCGATGTCGCTGCGCGAGATTGTGCTCCGCGCGCTTTGCGAGCGTCTCAAGGAGATCGCGGCGCAGATAGCCTTCGTCCTCCGCCATTGGATTCGCGAGACGGACGTGCGAGTCGTCGCCGCCGCGCACGAAGGGCATCGAGAGCGCCTCGAGCAATCCCGCGGACACGCACGCCTCGCGCACACGGCGCGTGAGCAGCGCGAGCGGTGAGTCGGGCACCGTGCCGCGACGGAACGGGCGCAGATCGCTGGAGAACGAATCGTAGCCGCGCAGCCGCGCGATCTCCTCGACGAGATCGACCGCTTGCGTCACGTCGGGGCGCCACGATGGCACCGCCACCGATGCGCGCCCATTTTCGAAAATCCCGACCGCAAAACCCACCGGCGCCAGGAGCGTCGCGATCTCCGGCTCCGCGACCGGATCGCCAAGGAGCCGGGCGACGCGTGCGCTGTCGAGCGGAATCGAGAGTGGGTGGCGCGGCACGGGATAGAGATCGATCGGCGCGCCGTCGATCGTTCCGCCCGCGACCGCGATGAGCAGCTGCGCGGCGCGCGCGAGCGCGGAGGGGGCGATCTCGATGTCGATGCCGCGCTCGTACCGGTAGCTCGCATCCGTCGACAGCTGCAGCGTGCGACGTGTGCGGCGCACGCTCGAAGGATCGAAGAACGCCACCTCGAGGAAGATGTCGGTGGTCGCCTCGCTCACCTCGCTCGTGCTCCCGCCCATCACCCCAGCCACCGCCTGCGCGTGCTCGGCGTCCGCGATCACGGTCATCGACGGATCGAGCTTCCGGTCGACGCCATCGAGCGTGCGGATCGTCTCGCCCGCGCGCGCGCGACGGATCACGATTGTAGAGCCGGCGAGGAGCGCTGCGTCGAAGGCATGCATCGGCTGCCCGACTTCGTGCAACATGTAGTTCGTCGCGTCGACGACGTTGTTGATCGAGCGGCTGCCCACTGCCGCGAGTCGTGCGACGAGCCACGCCGGGCTGGGCCCAACCTTCACTCCACGAATGAGGACGCCGGCGTAGCGCGGGCAGCCCTCGGGATCTTCGAGGCGAAGCTGCACGCCGCCGATCGTCGCGTCGCGCTCACCGCGTGAGCGAGCCGGGATCGCTGCCGTCGCGCCATCCAGCGGCGGGAGGCTCGCGTGTCCGCCCGACGCCGCGGCGATCTCTCGCGCGATGCCGAAGTGCGAGAGGAGGTCCGGACGATTCGGCGTGACATCGATGACGATGCGCGTGTCGCCCGCGGCCACGACGTCGAGAAACGGTGCGCCGGGCGGGAGCGCCGTGTCGAGCTCCATGATCCCGTCGTGCTCCTCTCCGAGTGCGAGCTCGCGAGCCGAGCAGAGCATGCCGTTCGAGGTGGCGCCGCGGATCTTGCGCTTCTCGAGCTTGAGGCCGCCGGGGAGCGTCGTGCCCGCCGCCGCGAACGGATACTTCGCGCCGACCTTCACGTTAGGCGCACCGCACACGACGTCGAGGAGCTCGCCCTTTCCCGCGTCGACTTTGGTGACCCAGAGATGATCCGAGTCGGGGTGCGGACCCGCTTCGACGACCTGTCCAACGACGACGCTCGCAAGATCGGCGCGCAGACGCACGAGCTCATCGACCGGACAGCAGCGCGCGGTGATGAGATCGCGAAGCTGCTCCGGTGTGTAGTCGAAGGGAACGATCGCGCGCAGCCATTCGTACGAGGCGTTCATTGCGCGAACTGCTCGAGAAAGGCGACATCGGAGTCGTACTGGATGCGGATGTCCGGAATACCGAAGCGCTGCAGCGCCATGCGCGCGGGTCCCATGCCGAAGGCCCATCCGGAGTAGCGCTGCGAGTCGACGCCCGCGGACTCGAGCACCGCGGGATGCATCATGCCGCAGCCAAGAATCTCGACCCACCCCGTTTGCTTGCAGGTCGCGCATCCCGCGCCCTTGCACAGCTGGCAGGCGACATCCATCTCCGCGCTCGGCTCCGTGAACGGGAAGAAGCTCGGCCGGAAGCGCGTCTTCGTTTCGCCGAAGAAGCGGTTCGCAAAGTTGGCGAGCGTCGCCTTCAGGTCGACGAAGGAAATTCCCTCATCTACCGCCATCCCTTCGATCTGTGCGAACATCGGCGCGTGCGACGCGTCGAAGAAGTCGCGGCGGAAGACGTTCCCCGGCGCAATGATGCGGATCGGCGGCGGATACGACTGGAGCGTGCGGATCTGCACGGGCGACGTGTGCGTGCGCAGCAGACCGCCCTGGGCGAGATAGAGCGTGTCGTGCATGTCCATCGCCGGATGATCCGGCGGAAAGTTCAGCGCGCCGAAGTTGTACCACTCGTGCTCGGCCTCGGGCCCCGTCGCGATGGTGAAGCCGAGGTCGCGGAAAATGGACTCGATCTCCTCGAGCACGAGCGTGACGGGGTGCTTGGCGCCCCGCCAGTCGCGGCGCGCGGGCATCGAGAGGTCGAGTGCGACGGCGGCGGGCGCGGAAGCCGAGAGCGCGGCGCCGCGCGCTTCGATGGCGGCTTCGAGCTCCACCTTCACGGCGTTGAAGCGCGCGCCGAAGATCGGCTTGTCGGGGGCGGCGAGCGTCGGGAGCTTCGTTTTGAAGTCGTTCAGCGCGCCTCGCGTACGCCCCACGGACGATGCGCGCACGGTTTCCAGCGCGTCGAGCGAGTCGGCAGCGGAGAGCTGCGTGAGCGTCGCGTCGCGGAAGCCGTCGAGCTGTTCGAGCAGCGCCGCCAGTGAGGTGGACATCGCGTCAGTGCTGTGCAAGGAGTGAAAACGAAGCGGCGGCAGCGGCGACCAGGTCGCGCTGCCGCCGCTCAATCGTACCGGATGCGAGCTGCAGTCGCGTCAGGCGGCGGTGAGAGCGGCGCGCGCCTTCTCTGCGAGCATCGTGAACGCGCTCGGATCGCGAACCGCGAGATCGGCCAGAATCTTCCGGTCGACTTCGACGCCGGCCTTCTTGAGGCCGTGCATGAAGACGCTGTAGCTCATGTCGTGCTGATGAGCGGCGGCGTTGATGCGGATGATCCAGAGCTTCCGGAATTCGCGCTTCTTGTTCTTGCGATCGCGATACGCGTAGACCCAGCCGCGCTCGACGTTTTCCTTCGCGGCCTTCCAGAGCTTCGAGCGCGCGCCGAACGCACCGCGCGCCGCCTTCATGATCTGCTTCTTACGCTTCAGTCGTACGACGTTGCTCTTTACGCGTGGCATAGTAGTCTCCTTACGCTTGCAGCAGGCGCTTCATGCGCTTGATGTCGCCCTTGGTCGCAATCAGACCGGCGCGGCGAAGGTTGCGCTTCCGCTTGGGCGATTTCTTGGTCAGGATGTGGCTCTTGTAGGCCTTGAATCGCTTGACCTTGCCACTCGCTGTCAGTTTGAAGCGCTTCGCAGCGCCCTTGTGCGTCTTCATCTTCGGCATTGAAATCCCTTTCGGTAAGGCAGCCTACTTCGGCGCCAGAATCATTGTCATGTTCTTCCCTTCCAGCTTCGCGTCCGCTTCGATCTTGCCGATGTCGGACAGATCCGCTGACACCCGGTCGAGCACGTCCTTGCCCAGCTCCGGATGCGCGACCTGACGGCCGCGGAACATCATCGTGACCTTCACCTTGTTCCCCTCTTCCAGGAATCGCCGAGCGTGCCGCGTCTTCGTGGCAAAGTCGTGATCGTCGATTCCCGGGCGGTACTTCACCTCTTTCAGGTGAATGACGTGCTGCTTCTTCTTCGCGACCCGCGCCATCTTCGCCTGCTCGAACTTGAACTTGCCGTAGTCCATGATTCGAACGACCGGCGGCCGAGCGAGCGGTGCGACTTCCACCAGGTCCAACCCTTGTGCCTCTGCCTGAGCGAGGGCGGTGTCCAGCTCGAGGATGCCGAGCTGGCTGCCGTCCGGCGCGATGACGCGCAGCGGACTAATGCGAATCTGGCGGTTCACGCGGACGCGCTTGGTGCTATCCTGAATGGGCGATATCTCCGACAAGGACAAAAAAAATCGCGGACACCACTCCGGAGTCCGCGACGCGCGAAGAGCACCCGCATGCGGGCGCCCATCGAACACTGAGACTCCAACAGCACACCAGGCGCTTGGAGCGCGAGGGCCGAAGGGTGAGAGCGAACGTGCTCCGCTCTACTTACTTGATTGTCACTGAACAATTTACGGGGATGACCGGAGAAGTCAACTCCCGGGGATCACGCCCCTCGAGGGCGCCAATCCGTAACTCTTCCCGTCGTGCGCCAGCCTGTCCCACGCATGCGTCGCGTCGTGCTCGAAGAGCAGCAGCCAATCCTCCTTCAGCGCCCTCGCCAGTACCCGCCGCTTCGTCTCCAGCGTCACCAGCGGCTCCACGTCGTACCCCATGATCCACGGCAGCGGCAGATGCGCGACCGTCGGCACGAGGTCGCCCAGGAAAAACGCCCGCTCCCCCTTCGACTCGATCAGAATCCCCTGGTGAAAGGGGACGTGGCCCGGCGTCGGCAGCACCCGGATCCCCGGCACGATCTCCTGCTCGCCGTCGACCAGGTCGAACAGCCCCGCCTCGATGATCGGCACGAAGTTGTCCGGGAGATAGCTCGCCGCCGTCCGTTCGTTCGTGTGCGTCGCGTACTCGAGCTCCCCCTTCTGCACCACGTACCGCGCCTTCGCGAACGTCGGCCACACCGCGCCCGCCTCATCGCGATAGGTATTTCCGCCGCCGTGATCGAAGTGCAAGTGCGAGTCGATCACGATCCGAATGTCATCCGTACTGTGTCCGAGCATCCCGAGCGCATCCTCGAGCGCCGTGCGGTCGTCGGCCCCCTTGTTGTCGATGCCATAGATGTCGAGAAACTTGTCGGACTCCTTGTTCCCCGCTCCGCAGTCGATGAGCACGAGCCCATCGTCGTGCTCCACCAGAATGCAGCGCATGCCGAGCGGGATGCGGTTCCGCTCGTCGGCGGGGATGCGGCGCTCCCAGAGCGGCTTGGGCACGACGCCGAACATCGCGCCGCCATCGAGCTTCTGCCCGCCCGCCTGCAGCGCGTGGATTTTCAATCCGCCGACGTCGCGTGACTCGACCAGCGGCTGAGGAGCGCTCACGCGGTCGTGTCCTTGTCGACGGGGCGCGGCATCGCTGACGGACGGCGCGGTCGCGGACCCTGGCGCGCCATGCTCTCGCAAAGAAGACGCTGGAGATCGTCCCAGCATTTGCACTCGCGATCGCGCGCCTCGTCCAACAGGCGAAGCAACACGTGCGCCGTCGCCACCGCGTCGCCCGCGGCGCGATGCCGAGCGAGGATCTCGACGCCGTAGTAATTCGCGACGCTGTCGAGCCTGCGGCTCCGCAGCTGTGGCAGCACGCGCCGCGCGAGACGCACGGTGCACAACCGTCGTCCCGACAGCCGTTGCCCCGTCGCGCGCTGGACCTCCGCCGTCACGAAGCGCCAGTCGAAGTCCGCGTTGTGCGCGACGAAGACGTGTCCCTCCAACACACTCACGACCTGCTCGCAGATGTCGCGGAAGCGCGGCGCATCCTTGACCATCTCCCAGTTGATCTGCGTGAGATTCGTGATCATCGGCGGAATCGACCGCTCCGGATTCACGAGCGTCTCGAACCGCTCGGCCACCACGCCATCGCGCACGACGATGGCGGCGATCTCGGTGATGCGGTCGCCGCTCCACGGGCTCGTGCCCGTTGTCTCGACGTCGACGACGACGTAGGAGAGCGACGCGAGCTCGTCGCGCTCGAAGGTTGCGTCGTAGCGCGGTGCCTCCTCGCCGACGGCCATCATTTGCACCGTGGGGCGCACCGCATTCGCCAGCGGCGCAGTCGCATCCGCCAACGGCTCGGGCGCGAGGGACCAGCGGCCGTCGTGTGATCGAACGAACTCCGACCGCTGCGCGAAGAGCGCGATCGCCATCGCCTCGGCGACGACCGCCGGCGCGCCGGGCATCTGACAAACGTGTTCGATGAGCGCCTTCGCGTCCGCCGGTCCGTTCGCGAGAAAGCCGACCGCCAGCTGCGTGAGCCGCGTCTCGACCGGGCGCGCGGCGATGCCGTGCGGCGTCATGCCGCTACCCATCAATCCCCTCCTGTAGTCAATCCCACGGATCTTCGCGATGCACCGGAAGCGTCATGCAGCGAGGACCGCCGCCCGCGCGGACGAGCTCCGAACCCTCGAAGGTGATGATCGCGCGCTCGCCGTCCTTGACGCGCTCGTCGCCGGTGAGAAAGTCGACGGACGAGATGACGCGAAAGCCCTGCTTCCCCATCTCGGCGATCGTCGCCTCGTTGCGCGAGTACGAGAGGATCACGCCCGGACGCATCGCGACGAAGTTGCATCCGCTCGCCCACTGCTCGCGCTCCTGCACCGAGCGGCGCGTGCCGCCGCAGAACACCGGCGTCATTGGCAGCCCGACGTGCTCGAGCGCCGCGAAGACGTTCGGCATCTCCTGCATCTGCTCGTTCCCCTTCTTGCGAAAGAGAATCGGCAGGCGCTCGGGCCCGATGAAGTGCGGCGGATACACCGCGCACAGCTCGCGATCGAGCTGCGTGAAGATCATGTCGAGATGGATCGCCGTGTTCTCCTTCGGCATCACGACGACGATGACGTTCGTGATCGGCGTGGCCTCGAACAGGCGCGCGGTGAGGAGATCGATCGCCGCGGGACTCGAGCGTTCGCTGAAGCCGATGATCACGGTATCGTGACGGAGCGGGTGGACATCGCCACCTTCGAGCGTGTAGTTGTGCCGACGCTCGGCCGCGCCGTCGTAGAGAATCCCCTTGTTCGCCAGCAGCGGATGGTGGAGGAAGAGGAGCTTCATGATCAGCTCTTCCGACCAGCGTACCGCGTAGCGCATCGAGCCGATCATCACGTGATCGCCGACGACCATCGCGGTGTCGCGAGTGAAGAAGAGATTCGGGAGCGGCGGCAGGAGATAGCCGCCCTCGTTGAGCGAACGTGCGAGAGGACCGGGAGCCTCTTCCTCGCCTTCGATCAACATCTCCACGAGCTTCTCGGGGCTTCGCACCTCGATCTCGCGCGCGAGTGGGCCGGAGGGGACGATGTCGAGCGTCTCGCGCACGAGCAGATCGCGCGCGGCGGGGATCGAGACGACTTCCGCGAGCAGGT
Source organism: Gemmatimonadales bacterium (assembly GCA_038237245.1). Classification (GTDB taxonomy): domain Bacteria; phylum Gemmatimonadota; class Gemmatimonadetes; order Gemmatimonadales; family Gemmatimonadaceae; genus FEN-1250. Next base: position 23,322 of record JBBRYY010000011.1, read on the forward strand.
CGCGCACAGAGAGTACCGTCGTGAAGCGCTCGAGAATCGCCACCAGCCGGCGATGCTCCTTCTGCGCATTCTCGAGATCGATGATGTCGTCGTAGAGGAAGTCTTCGCGGGTGTCTGGCGTGACCGCGAGAAGCTCCGGGCCGGGCAGGTGGACGAGCACCGAGCGCAGCCGTCCGATTTCCGAGCAAACGTGTACTGGCATGAGTGCACACAAGTTAACCGCGAGCGCAGGCCGCGAGCCAGCGTTCAACTAGCCTGTTTGGGATCGCCGTTCTATCTTGTGAATGAATTCACAAGACGCCGCGACCTTGAAGAGAATCGCCGACTCGACCGTCCGCCGCATGTCGCTCTATCTCCGCTTTCTCGAGGAATTTGAGACCGCGGGGCTGACGACCGTATCCAGCGATGAGCTGGCTGCCCGAGGCGGGACGACCTCTGCGCAGGTGCGGAAGGACCTCTCTTTCTTCGGTTCCTTCGGCAAGCGCGGGCTCGGCTATCAGGTGTCCGAGCTGACGCAGAACATGCGTCGCATTCTCGGACTCGAGCACGACTGGCGCGTGATCATCGTCGGCGCGGGGAAGATCGGTGCTGCGCTCGCGCAGTACGAGGGCTTTCAGCAGCGCGGCTTCCACGTGGTCGGCCTCTACGATTCAGATCCGGTGAAGATCGGCCGAGAGATCCATCAGCTGCACGTGCGTGCCATGGATGCACTCGCCGAGGACAATCGCGAAGAGCCGGTGGACATCGCGGTGATCGCCGTCCCCGCGGTCGCAGCGCAACGAGTGGTCGATCAGGTCGTCGCGGCGGGGATCTCGGGAATCATGAGCTTCGCCCCGATCCAGCTCCACGTCCCCGCCGACGTCACGCTCAACACGGTGAACATGGCGATGGAGCTCGAGCGGCTGTCGTTCGCGTTGTCGAATCGGGAGTAGTGCGAAGACTCCGAGCGCGGGATGCGCCCGATTCGCTGAACACACGCGCCCGCTCGCTCGACGAGCTACGTCCACAGCTTCAGCGCCCGCCCCAGCGCGTAGAACTGCGCAGCGCTGAGGGTTTCGGGGCGTGCATCGGGATCGATTTCCGCCATCGCCAGCGCCGACTCGGCCTCGAGCGCGCTCCGTTCCGCCACGGTTCGTACCACGCGGCGCATCTGCTTGCGGCGCAGCGCGAACGCTGCCTGCACGAAAATGCGAAACGGCTCCTCGTCGCCCGCCGCCACCACCGGCTCCGCGCGCGGGGTCACTCGCACCACCGCACTATCGACGCGCGGCGGCGGGTTGAAGGCGCCCGAGGGAATCCTGAACAGCAGCTCGACGTCGGCCACCGCCTGTACGTTCACGCTCAGCGCGCCGTAAGCCTCCGCGCCCGGCGGCGCAGCCATCCGCGCGGCAACCTCCTTCTGCACCAGCAGCACCGACCGCAGCGCGCGCGGCTGTCGGAGTGCCTGGAAGAGGATCGGTGTCGTGATGTAGTACGGCACGTTCCCCGCGAGCGCGTACGCACCGCCGGCGACCTCGCCGAGATTCGTCTCGAGCACATCGCCCTCGATGATCGTGAGGCGCGGCTCATTCGCGTACTTCTCGCGCAGAAGCTCGACGAGCTTCCGGTCGATCTCGATGGCGACGACGCGCGCGGCGCGCGCCAGCAGCGCATCGGTAAGCGAGCCGCGCCCCGGCCCGATCTCCACCACCGTCTCGTCCGCCCCGAGCGCAACCGCATCCGCAATCCGCGCAAGAATGCGTGGATCCGTGAGAAAGTGCTGCCCGAGACTCTTCCTGATCGGAGGCGGCCGCATGCGAGCGCCCGTCAGCTGCGCGTGATGACCACCGCGAGATCGTCGCGCTGCACGGCCTCTCCGGTGTGCTCCGCCAGCTCCTCGAACACGCGCTGCACGATCGCCGCCGGCGTCTCCGTGCGGTAGCGCTGCACGATGTCGAGCACCGGCTGCTCGCCGAGTCGTACGCCGAATCTGTTCCGCGCGTCGCTCACGCCATCGGTGAAGAGCAGCAGCAGGTCGCCGCCCGGCTCCCATGCGCGCGTGCGCGCGTGCGGAAGCGACTCGACCATGCCGATTGGCGGGTCGATCGCGGGAAGACGTTCGATCGTACCGTCCACCGAGATGTGGAAGGCGTGTGGGTGTCCGGTGTTCGCGTAGCGCAGCGTGCGCGCCTTGCGATCGATCACCCCGTAGAACGCGGTGATGAACATCTCCGTCGTCACGAGCTCATCGCGCAAGGTGCCCTCGAGTGCGGCGAGCACCGCATCGGGATCCGGCGACGCCTGTGCGTGAATCGCCGACGCGCTCATCGCGAGCGCCATGATGAGCGCGGCGCGGTAGCCGTGGCTCGACACGTCGCCGATCATGATCCCCGTTCGATCGGGCGAGAGTCGGAAGAGATTGTAGAAATCGCCGCCGACGCTCTCTGCCGGCACGACGTGCGCCGCGACCTGCGCCTCTGGCGCCACCACATCCGTGCGCGGGAGGAGCTTCATCTGCAGATCGTGCGCGAGCGCGAGCTCCTGGATCAGTCGCTGCTGCGAAAGCGATGCGCGCACGAGTCGCGTGTTCTGAATGGCGGTGCCGATCTGTGTCGCGATCGCGGCGATCAGCTTCTGATCGCCCGCGCTGAACGGGTGATCGGAGTACCGATCCGAAAGATTGACGACGCCGAGCGGCTCCATCCCGCCCGTGGGCAGCGTCCACATGATCGGCACGGAGAGCATCCGGCCGCGCCGGTATGTCGACTCCGCCTCGCACGGCATCTCCCCACCCTCCGCCACCATCGCGTGCTGCTCGCGAAAGACCCGCGCCGAGACACTCGTGGTGTCGTGCAGCGCAATCGGCGGAATGTCGAGCACCACGCCCCCGATCGCGGCTACGGTCTGCAGCGTGTCGGTCACGCGGTCGTGCACGAGAATCGAGCCGCGTCGCGCGCCGACGGTTTCCGATATCTCCTTGAGGATCGTCGCAGCAGCCTCCTCGAGCGATACGGTGCGGCCGAGAATCTCCGTGATCGTGTAGAGAAGATTGATCTCCTCATAGCGCTCGGCCAGCTCGTTCGCCGCGTGCTCGACTTCGAGCGACGACTGCAGATACTGCCCGACGATCGCGCGAAGAAAGCGCGCGTAGCTCTCGAGCGGCGCGTTTTGAACCGGCGACGGACCCGCGACGACCCACGCCTTGCGCGGCCCGGGAATCTGCGAGACGATCACCTGCCCGCTCGGCGACTGGACCAGCTGCGTGGCGACGTTCTCGAGCGGGGGCGTCCAGCCGAGAATGCCGAGGGCCGGAACGCTGGAGGCGATGCGCGTCGGCGGTCGCGAGTCATCACCGAGCCACACCGCCGCCGCCGACCCCGTGCCATCACGGAACGCAGTAAGCAGCGCGATCAGGTCAATCATGGCGCTTGAGCGTCATTCGAACCACGTTGCCCTGGTTCGAAAAACGCTCGATGCGGTCCATCAGTCTGGTCATGAGAAAAAGGCCCCGGCCATCTTCGCGCTCGAGGTTCTCGGCCTCGGTCGGGTCCGTGAGGCATTCGTCGAAGTCGAAGCCGCCGCCCTCGTCCAGTACCTCGAGGATCAGCCGATCCTGCGTCACGTCGACTTTCACCTGCACGTGCGCGTCGAAGCGCTCGCCATTGCCGCGAAGAATGGCGTTGGACAACGCTTCGCTGAGCGCGACCGGAATGTTGAGGCAGCACTGGCGCGCGGGGTAGGCGAACTGCGCGCACTGCTGTTTGACGACTTCGACGACGCGCTCGATGTAGCGGATGTCGCTTGGAATCTCGAGCTCGAGCGCGATGTGCACGCGTCCGGGAGCAAACGGAGGCGCGCCGCTCATCGGCGACACGCGGCGCTCGCTGGCGCGGTCGCTCAGAACGTCTCCAGCGCCCGTTCCTTCGTGTCCGAGATCTGGAAGAGCGTGTCGAGCTTGGTGAGCTCGAAGAGTGTCTTCAGATCGTCGTTCAGATTGGCGAGACGAAGCTCTCCACCCTGCTCGCGGATCTTCTTGGACAGCGAGACCAGCACACCGAGGCCGGAGCTATCGATGTAGCCCGTCTGGCTGAAATCGATCAGGAACTTCCGCTCCCCCTTTTCGAGCTCGTCGAGCACGCGCTGCTTGAGCTCCTGCCGGTTGCCGACGATGAGTTGCCCTTCCACGTCTACCACGACAATCTCTCCCTGCTTCTTGATCGCGAAGCTCATGTCCCGTTCTCCCGTCGAGATCTATACTCATGCGCGGTGACAATGGCGGAACATCGCTCGCCCTGTCGCATCGTAATGTCGCCTTTGTCGCTGTCGCACGAAAGATAAGGGCGGTGCGCCCTGAAACGGGGGCGCTCAATGCAAAACTCCGTCCATCAGCGTAGGAACCCACTCGAGTCACGCCGGCGCACGCCCCGTGGTCCCGAAGCGCGCGCGGAGTGCAGCATCCACCACCGGGTGTACCAGCCCTGAGATGTTTCCGCCGAACTTCGCCACCTCGCGCACGACACTCGAGCTCACGTACGTCCGGTCGATGCTCGGCACCATGAACACCGTCTCGAGCTCGGCATTCAGATGGCGGTTCATGAGCGCCATCTGATATTCGTACTCGAAGTCGGCCACGGCGCGAAGACCGCGAATCGAGAGTGTGGCGCCGACGTCACGCGCGAAGTCGACGAGGAGTCCGTCGAACTCGTGGACCTCGATCCGCGGATCGTCTCCGATGCTGTCGCGGATCATCTGCGCGCGCTCGGCGATCGAGAACAGCGGCAGCTTGGCCGAGTTGATGGCGACGGCGACGATGAGCTTGTCGACGAAGGTGAGGCTGCGCCATATGAGATCCTCGTGGCCGCGCGTGACGGGATCGAAGCTGCCAGCATAGACCGCGATCGGCATGTGCTCGTGGGGTGCGGGAGCGGAAAGTGGCAAAACGATCAGGCGCGATAGAAAGAGAGCGCCGTGTCACCGTAACGTCGAGTGTCCGCCTCGCCGGGCATCTCCTCGTTGGCCGCGTGCTCGACCGCCAGAATGCGCGAGAAGGGGCGCTCCCGCCAGCGCCCGGCGACCTCGGCCGCCAGTCCCTGGCGGTAGGGAGGATCCGCAAACGCGACGTCGTAGACGGTCTCGCCGAGCGTCGCCACGAAGCGCAGCGCGTCCATGCGCTGAACGGTGGCGACTTCGCCGGCACCCAACTGGTCGATGTTCGCGCGCAGCGAAGCGAGGCTCGCCGCCGCGGACTCGACGAAGGTAGCGTGCGACGCCCCGCGCGACAGCGCCTCGAGACCGAGCGCGCCAGAGCCGGAGAAAAGGTCGAGGATCGTCGCGTCGGGAAGATCGTTCTGAAGGATACTCATCCACGCCTCGCGGACTCGATCGGCGGTGGGGCGAACGGTCATGCCGCGCGGCGCCGCAATCGTGCGCCCGCGCCAGCGGCCGGCGACGATGCGCACGCCGGCTAGCGCTGCACAGCGGCGATCTTCGCCTGCAGCCGCGGCACGCCGTTCCACTCGTCGCGCTCGAGGCGGTAGGCGATGTCGAATGGCGTGGAGATGTCGAGCTCGCTCGCCAGCGCGGACATCCCCCACCCGATCGCCTCGATCTCTCCGCTCTCGGTGCGGAGACGGAGCTTGAGATGCCCGTCGCCCATCACGCGCGCCGGCGCAGCGAGACGGACGCCGCGCGAGACGAGCACGGGCGTGGGATTCGACGGGCCGAACGGCTCGAAGTGGCGGAGCAGCCCCTCGAGCTCGAACGTCGCCTCCGAGAGCGGCAGTTCGAGATCGACGCGCAATTCGGCCGCCAGATCACCAACCGTCAGCTGCGCGAGCGCTATCTCGTTGAAGCGTCGCGCGAGCTCGGGGACATTCTCGCGCGCGATGGTGACACCGGCCGCCGCGCGATGTCCCCCGAAGCGGATGAGCAGGTCGCGACATTCGGTGAGCGCTCCGTGCAGGTCGAAGGCGGAGATGGACCGTCCGGATCCCTTCCCCACTGCGCCGTCCAGCGCGATCAGTAGCACGGGGCGGCCGTGCTCCTCGAGCAGCCGCGACGCGACGATGCCGATCACGCCGGGATGCCACCCTTCCTCGGCGAGCACGATTCCGTAGGTGGCATCGAGATCGACTTCCTCGAGGAGCTCGCGCGCGCGTGCGAGCGTCTTCCTGTCGACGTCCTGGCGGGTTCTGTTCAGCTCTTCGAGCTCGCGCGCAATCTCATTCGCCTCGTGCTCGCTCTCCGACATCAACAGCTCGACGCCGCGCAGCGCGTGGCCGAGTCTGCCGACGGCGTTGAGGCGCGGCGCGAGGATGAAGCCGATGCGGCCGGCGTTCAGCGGCTTCCCCTCGAGCCCCGACGACCGCATGAGCGCACGCAGCCCCGGGTTCGGCGATTCCTTCATCACCTTGAGTCCCGCGCGCGCGAGCACGCGATTCTCACCGCGGAGCGGCGCGACGTCCGCGATCGTCGCGAGCGCAACGAGATCGAGCAGCTTGTACACCGCGTTTTCGTCGCCGCCCATCGCACGCGTGAGCGCGAGCGCGAGCTTGAACGCGATGCCGACAGCCGCGAGATCATCGTCGGGATAGTCGCAGCCATCCTGTTTCGGGTTGAGCACCGCGAGACATTTCGGGAGCGGGCCGCTCGGCAGATGGTGATCGGTGATGATGACGTCGATCCCCGCTTTGCACGCTGCCTCGACCGGCGCGAGCGCGTTAGTGCCGCAGTCGCACGTGACGAGCACCGTCGCGCTGGCAGCGATCGCGGCGTCGACTCCGGCCATCGTGAGATCGTAGCCGTCTTCGATGCGACGCGGAATGAAGGGGACCGCATCGCCCCCGAGCCTGCGGAGCGTGCGAAGGAGCACCGCGGTGGAGCTCATGCCGTCGACGTCGTAGTCGCCATGAACCACGATGCGCTCGCCTCCGCGGATGGCGCGCACGAGGCGCTCGACGGCGGAGGCCATCCCGAGCATGAGCGCCGGGTCGTGAAGCTGATCGAGGCGCGGGCGGAGGTAGCGTTTCGCGCTCTCCGCGGTGTCGAAGCCGCGGCGAATCAGGAGCTCGCAGATCGTCGGAGGCAGGTGGAGCTCGCTCGCCAGCGCCGTTACGGCCGCCTCATCCGAAGCGCCGGGGAGCACCCAGCGCGACGGTGGGCGTGTACGCGCAGCAAGAGCCTTCACGACGAGAAAATTACCCTCCCCAGTGGGGAGCATCAACCATCATCCCGTTGCGTACAGAAGCACTCCACAGGCCTCGCACACATCGATCGCGCGCCCCGCGGCGATCGCATTGCGGCGCTGCATCGGGATCGCGGTGTCGCATCGACCGCACGCCTGCCCGCGCAGCGCATAGAGCACGTTCGATGTGTTGCGGCTCAGGATGCGCTCGTACTTGAGGAGGATCCCCTTCGACACGTGCGTCGCCCTCTCGTTCCGGATCGCGAGCGCCTTGTCGAGCTCCTTCTGAATCACCGCGCGCTCCTTCGCGTGCGCCTCGCGCTGCTCCATTTGCCGCGCATCGAGCTCGCCGAGGAGCTTCTGCTGGCCGTCGATCGCGTGATGCACGTCGTGGACGCGGAGCGAGAGCGAATGGAGGTCCGTCTCTTCCTCCGACAGCACCTTCTTCAGCATGTCCACCTGCGCCATCGCCGCGGTGGCTTCCTTCGGCTTCCTGACGACGTCGAGCGTCGCCATGTTCCGCTCCTGCATCGACTTGTGATCCTCGACCTTGATTGAGAGCTCGCGGCGCTTCTTCTCTTCCCCCTCCGCCGTCGCCTTCGCACGCGCAAGCGAATCCTCGACCTGCTTGCGTTCGGCGTCCAGCGATTTCATCTGACCATCGAGCGCACGCAGCTGCTCATTGAGCTGCGCCACGATCGTGTCTTCTGCTTGCAGGGCCAATACAGCTTCCAGGTCTGGACTCACTAAACCTCCTTACGTTTTTCGGGCAGGACCGTATCCCTTGAATGATCGATCGCCCATCGCGTTCTTCTCATTTCGCAGCCGCTCCATGTTGGACAAGATGTCGTCCTGCTGGTCGGCGGACGCAATAGGCATTTCGCGCTGTTGCTGGTGCAGCTCCCTCTTCACCGCGATTCCGCGAAAGTATGCGAGCAAGGCGGCGAAATTTTCTGCGTATTTCTCTCCCTCACCGATCGGATCGTTCAGCAGCTCGTTGAACCGGTCGGTGCTCTCCGGTTCGAGACGTGCGGCCAGCACATCGACGGGATCGTCGGAGTGGCCACCGAGCAATGCGCGATAAATGTCAGCAAGCGCGGCATCGTGCAACTGGTCCGGACCGACGGTCTCGACCGCTTCTTCGATGTTGGCGCGGACGTGAAGAAGTATACGAACCAGCAGTCGCTCCTTGGGGGGTGGTGGCGAAGTCGGAGCCCTCCGCTCCGCCGCGCGACGCTCGACGACGGTGGAATCCTGCGGCGGCGGCGGCACCGGCGCTCTCCCGCCCTGCTGGGAGGCCGGCCGCGACGAGACGTTCGAGACCTCGCGGTCCAGCACGTCGCGCCCCACCCCCGAGACCTCACTCGCGCGCGCGATGTAGATCTCGCGAGTGAGCGGATCCGCAGTTGCACGCAGCGTGGGCAGGAGCTTGTCGATCGCGACGCGCTTCTTGTGGAGATCGGCGAAGTAACCGCCGCGCTGCAGCTCGAGCAGCTTCCGTTCAAAGATATCGACGGCTCCAGACAGCTGCTCGAGCAGCTTCTCGCCGCCGAACTTGTCGACGAAGGAATCCGGATCCTCGCCCTCGGGGAGCGTCACGACCTGCACCGACAGCTGCTGCTTGAGAAGCTGGTCGCCCGAGCGGAAGGTCGCCTTGAGCCCCGCGAGATCGTTGTCGTAGAGGAGATACGCCTGCTTCGCATACTTCGGCAGGAGCGCGGCCTGATCCTCCGTGAGCGCGGTCCCGAGCGGCGCGACCACCCAGTCGAACCCCGCCGACACGAGGCGCACGACGTCGAAGTAGCCCTCGACGATCATCACCCGCCCTTCGCGTCGAATGGCGTGCTTCGCCATGTGCAGTCCGTACAGCATTCGCCCCTTCGAATAGACGGGCGACTCCGAGGAATTCAGATACTTGGGCTCGCCGGGACCGAGCAGTCGGCCGCCGAATCCTGTTGTGTTTCCCGAGACATCGAGAATCGGGAAGATGAGCCGGTTCCGAAAACGGTGGCGCAGCTCGCCGCTGTCCTCGCGCAGAATGAGCAACCCGGCCTCGCCGAGCGCCTCCTCGCTGACGCCGAGGGCGGTGAGATGCTCGCGCATTGCGTTGGTGTCGCGCGGCGCGAAGCCGAGCCCGAAGCGATCGGCGACATCGCGCGACACGTGGCGGAAGGTGAGATAGTTGCGCGCCTCTTCTCCCGCGCGCTCGTCCCAGAGCTGCGTGCGAAACCAGTCCGCGACCATCGCGTTGACGTCCCACAGCGGCTGACGGGGATCCGGCGCGTCGGAGCGCCGCTGCACCTCGTCGATCATGATCCCCGAGCGCTGAGCGGCGTATCGGATGGCATCGGGGAAGGTCATGCCGAGACGCTTCTGCAGATACTTGAAGACGTCGCCCGATTCGTTGCAGACGAAGCAGTGATAGAGATTCTTCGACGGCATGACGGAGAAGTTCGGGCCGGTGCCCTGATGAAAGGGACATGGGCCGCGATAGCTGTTGCCTACCTTCTTGAGCTTCACGTGCTCGCTGATGATCTGCACGATGTCGGCGCCTTCGCGCACGCGCTCGACGGATTCGTCGGTGATCATCAGTTGAGCTCCGCGACGGTCACGCCCGTCCCGCCCTCGTTCCAGGAGCCGGGACGATGCTCGCGCACGCGGCGGTCCGCGCGCAGGAGCTCGTCGACGCGCTCGCGCAGCGCGCCGGTTCCCTTCCCGTGGATGATCCGCATGACGCGGAGATCCGCGCCGATCGCCGCGTCGAGCGCGCGCTGCAGCGCCAGCTCCATCTCGTCCACCCGCATCCCGCGCAAATCGATCTCCGTCGACACCTCGACATCGGGGAGCGCCGCGTACGCTTCGGTGCGCTGCGCTGCGCGCTCCTGAGCGCGCGTCACCGTAGAAAGACTCGAGACCGGCACGGTCATCTTCAGTGCGCCCACAGCCACGATCGCCTGATCGTTGCGCAACTCGAGAAGCTGCCCCGTCCGACCATCGAGCGTCTCCATCTCCACCGTGTCGCCGACCGCCACGACGCCGCCCGCCGTGGACGCGCCCGCGGTCGCCGGCGCACGTCGCGCCGGACGATCTTCGCGGTCGAGGCGCTCGATCTCCTCCGCGTGCACGGCCGCAAGTTCCTCGATGCGCCGCCGTGCATCGCGCGTCGTCGCCGCGGCGCCCTGCTCGCGCAGCTCGCGCACCGTGCGCTCGATCTCGGCGCGCCCCTCCAGCAGCATCTTCCGAGCCTCTTCCCGCGCGCGACGCTCGAGCGCGCGCTCGGACTCGCGCAGCGTAAGATCGCGCGCCTCGATGCGCTCGAGCCGCGCCGCCGCGCGCGACGAGTCGTACTCCACCGCGCTCTCGCGCGCCGTGAGCGTCCGTTCCCGCTCCTGCAGATCGCCGAGCAACGCGCTCACATCTCGCTCACCAGTCGTCAGCCGCGACTCCGCGCGCTGCAACACATCCTCGGGGAGATGGAGTCGCCGCGCGATGCTCAGTCCGTACGAGCGTCCCGGGATTCCCTTGATCAACCGATACGTCGGCGCGAGCGCGACCGAATCGAATTGCAACGACCCATTCACCACGCCGGGATTCTCGGTCGCGAGCAGCTTGAGGGCGCCGAGATGCGTCGTCGCAATCGTGAAGACGCCGCGCGCGGTCAGCGCATCGAGAATCGCGCCGCCGAGCGCCGCGCCCTCGGCCGGATCGGTGCCCGATCCGAGCTCGTCGATCAGCACCAGGCTTGCGCCCGTCGCGCCCGCGAGGATCTCGCCGAGGTTGCGCAGATGCGCGCTGAAGGTCGAGAGGCTCGCCTGAATCGACTGCTCATCGCCGATGTCCGCGAAGCAGTCGTCGAAGATCGGAATGCGACTCTCGGCGCCCACCGGCGCGGGGATACCGGACTGTACGAGTGCCGAAATCAGCCCGAGCGCTTTGAGGAGCACCGTCTTGCCCCCCGTGTTCGGTCCCGAGAGGAGCAGCGTGCGTTCGCTCGCCGCCATCTCGAGATCGAACGGGACGACGGTGCCGCCGCGGGCGAGCAGCAGCGGATGCCGCGCATCGCGCAGCGAGAATCCCTCGTGCGCCGGCACGAAATCCGCCGGCGCGCATCCGAGCTCCTCGGCGAAGCGCGCCCGCGCGTAGAGCACGTCGAGCGCCACGAGCGCCTCGAGTGAGGCGACCATCGCTTCGCGCAACGGCCGCACGGCCTCCGTCAGCTCGGCGAGGATGCGCTCGACCTCTTCGCGCTCGTCAGCCTCGAGCGCGCGGATGCGATTCCCGAACTCGATCGCTGCCGGTGGCTCGACGAACACCGTGCCGCGCGTTCCCGACTCGTCGTGCACGATGCCGCCCACCGCTGCTCTTCCCTCGCGACGCACAGGGATCACGTAGCGGCCGTTGCGCATCGTGACGGACATGTCCGGCACGCGCTGGTGCGGCTCCAGCTTCGCCATCGCACGCTCGAGGAGCTGCACGAGTTCTCCCTGCGCTCCACGGAGCTCGCGACGTAGCCGGCGCAGCGCGCCCGAGGCCTCGTCGCGCACGGTACCGTCGGGATCGATCGCGCGCTCGATGTCGTCCTCCATGCGCTTCGCGACGACGAGGGGCTGGACGAAGGGATGGAGCACCGCGCTCACTACTGCGCCGGCACCCGTGCCTCCGAGACTGTCCTTCGTGATGCGCGACGATCGGAGCAGAACGGCGCCGCGCGTGAGCTCGTCGCCCGTCCACGAGCTTCCGATCGCGCGGAGCCGCGCGAGCGAGACGGTGAGATCGGGAATCGGCTCGGGGTGCCAGCCATTTTCGGAGGTGACCACCGCGCGAGTCGCGATCACTCGGCGCTGCTCCGTCTCCATCCACTCGATGTCGCGCCGCGGCTCCATGGCCCGGATGCGCGCCGCGCCCAGCGCCGACGTCGCGCGATCCGCGAGAACGTCGAGCACGCGCGAATACTCGAGAACTCCTAGCGCGTGTTTATTCATGCAACACTCAACGGGGGCTGCTCAACTCCTCTTTCGCGATCCGGCTGATCGTCGATCCTTCCGACCGACCCTTGAACATCGGGGTCACCTTTCCCATCACACCGCCCATGTTCGTCGCACCTTCGCCGATGACTTTCCGGATCGCGGCGCGAATCTCATCGTCGCTCACATTCGCGGGAAGATAGGCCTCGAGCATGGTCACCTCCGCGCGCTCGCGATCCGCGAGATCGGTGCGCGCCGCCTTGTCGTACATCTCGATCGACTCGCGGCGCTTCTTGATCCCCCTGCGAAGCACCTCGCCCACCTCGACGTCGGAGAGCTCGCGCTTCTCCTCGATGCGTCGATTCTTGATGTCGGCGAGGATGGTCCCCAGCAGCAGGACCGCGTTCTTGTCCTGCGCCTTGCGTGCGGTATTGAGGTCGCCCTGAATCTTCGCCTGTAGCTCGGACACGGATGCCACACCGGCGGGATTTGTCATGGGGGAAAACTAACGCGAAACGCGAGGAGCGCCATCGTGCCGCGGGGGTGTCTCACCCGGGAGGCCAGGCCATGCGGCGGCCGCCGAGCAGGTGCAGGTGCAGGTGAGTGACTGTCTGCCCACCGTCGTCGCCCGCGTTGACCACCACGCGATACCCCGACGCTGCGATCCCTTCGCTCGCCGCTACCTCGGTCGCCAACCGCGTGAGCGGCCCCATGATGAGCGGATCACTCACGTCGCCCAGCGTCGGGATGTGCGCGCGCGGCACGATCAGGATGTGCGTCGGCGCCTGCGGGTTGATGTCGCGGAAGGCCACGCACGCCGGCGTTTCGGCGACGAAGCTCACAGGGATCTTGCCGCTGATAATGCGACAGAAGAGACAGTCGTCAGACACGCGCGCGTTCCGCCGCCGCAGAGAGTGCCGCCCGCACGATACCGAGCGATGCGATCGCCGCCGTATCGAAGCGCAGCGTGAGCGGCGCGAGCGTCACGGGGACGAAGCCCGCGCTCAGCAGCTCGGTGCGCTCGCCCGGTTCGAGCCCGCCCTCCGGGCCGATCGCGAGAGTGATCGGCGCGGTGATCGGCAGCGACGGGAGCGGCTCACCAGCCTTGTCGAGCAGCCAGCGCGTCCCCGCGGGACATGCGGCGACGGCGCGATCAGGCGGCGCATCGGGATAGACGACGGGCAGCCACGCGCCACCGGACTGCGTGAGCGCCCCGACCATACGCGCGCGCAGCTTGGTCTGGAACGACATCCCCTCGCCGCGCGGCGACACGTCGCGCGAACGCCTCCACATTACCGGGCGCCAGCTGAACGCGGAAAGCTCTGTCGCCTTCTCGCCAACGAGCAGCATGCGGTCGCGATCGGCAATCGGCACCATGAGGTGAATGACGGGGAGCGGATCGATCCGATCGAGCAGATCGACCTCGACCATCGCGTGCGCCTTCGCGAGCTTGACGACGTTGCCATAGCCGACGCCGCCCGCACCATCGACGAGACGGAGTCGATCGCCGACCGAGATTCGGCGTACGCGCGCATGGTGCGCCTCGCCCTCGCTGAGCGTCGTTACTCGCCCGGAGACCATGGGCTCCGACGCGAAAAACGTGGCTATTGCCGTGCGATCACGCTGCTCCACCACTCTCCCTCGCGAAGTTCGGATTCCAGGGTCCAGCCGTCAGCTGCCAACATTGCCAGAAGCTGCTCGCGCTCCGTGACGAGAATGCCGCTGATCACGGCCCGCCCGCCAGGGGGAAGCGCCCGCGCCATCGCCGGCGACAGCTCGATGATAACTGACGAGATGATGTTCGCGAGGATCAGCGACACGGGCGCAACCAGCGGCAACAGCGCCGCGGCATCGCCTTGCAGCACTGTCACCTGCGGCGCGACGCCGTTGCGCTCGACGTTCTCCATCGCATTTCCGATCGCGTCCGGATCCATCTCGATTGCGACGACGCGCCCCGCGCCCAGCTTCGCCGCCGCAATCGCGAGCACGCCGCTTCCACTTCCGAGATCGGCGACGAGCGCGCCCGGCACGACGAGATTCTGCATCAGCGAGAGCACGCCGCGCGTCGTCTCGTGCTCGCCGGTGCCGAACGCCATCGCGGGCTCGATCAGGATCCGGATCTCTGCGTCGGCGATGTCGTCGCTCATCCACGGCGGCGCCACGGCGATGCGGCCAACGCGTTGCGCGCCCACGCGCGTGACCCACTGCGTGCTCCAGTCCACCTCCCCGAGCGACGTGCGCTCGACCGTCGCGCCCGAGGCGACAAGCGATGCGCACAGTGCGTCGAGCTCCGCGCCCTCGACGAGATGCGTGAGCAGCGCCGCGCCAACCTCCTGCACCGCCGCCGCTCCACCGTCCATGAGCAGCTGGACCACGTGCTCGCGCACGTCGCCCGCAGGCGCCTCGATGTGCAGCGAGACCCAGCGCGACGTCATCGGCACGGCGATGTCAGGCGCCAAGCGCATCCTTCATGCGTGACCAGAAGCCGCGCGCGCGCGTCGCCGGCGGCGCCGCCTCGGCCTCGCGCAGCGCCTCGATGATCGTCTTCTGCTCATCGCTGAGCGATTGCGGCGTCCAGAGCTGGACGCGCACCTGCAGGTCGCCCGATCCGCTCGCGTTCACGCGCGGCAGACCACGACCGCGCAGCTGGAACTGCTGTCCGCTCTGGGTGCCGTTCGGCACGCGAAGCGAGAGCGTCGTGCTGATGTACGGCACCTGGATGTCGGCGCCCATCACGAGCTGCGCGTACGTCACGAGTACCTCGGTATAGAGATCCGCACCATCGCGCTCGAAGCGCGGATCGTCCTCCACCTCGAAGGCGACGAGGATGTCGCCGCGCGGGCCGCCGAGCGGCCCGACGCTTCCCTGTCCGCGAAGCATGAGATACTGCCCCGTCGACACGCCGGCCGGAATCGGCACCGTAATGGTGTGCTCCGTACGGCTGCGTCCTTCGCCCTTGCAGCGTTTGCACGGCATCTCGATCGTCTTCCCCTGTCCGGCGCACGTCGGGCATGGCGCCACGCTCACGAACTGTCCGAAGAACGAGCGCTGCGCGCGGCGCACTTCGCCGCTGCCTGCGCAGGTCGCGCATCGCTGCGGCTTCGTCCCGGGCTCCGCGCCCGAGCCTTCGCAGCGCTCGCACGGATCGAGCAGCTTGACGACGATCTTCTTCTCGACGCCGATCATGACCTCGGGAAGGGTGAGTGGCATCGTGATCTTGACGTCGGCACCCGAGCGCTGATTGCCCCGCGTTCCCCCGCCGAACATCTCCTCGAAGCCGCCGAACCCTCCAAAGTCGCGCATGAAGATGCCAAGCGCTTCGGAGAGATCCACGTGATGCATTCCCGCGCTGCCACGGCCGCGAAGCCCTTCTTCGCCGTACCTGTCGTACGTCGCGCGCTTGTTTCCATCGCGCAATACATCGTACGCCTCGGTGATCAGCTTGAAGCGCTCCTCCGCTTCCTTCGATCCGCCGTTGCGATCCGGATGGTATTGCATCGCGAGCTTGCGATACGCCTTCTTGATTTCATCGTCGGACGCGTCGCGCGCGATCTCGAGAATCTTGTAAAAATCCGCCATTGTGCCGGTGTCGAGGTACGTAGGTGTCAGTCGAGCAGATCGGAGATCAGATTCGACGTGTGCGTGACGAGGGTGACGATCTTCTCATACGGCATGCGCGTCGGACCGATCACGCCGATCACCCCCGACAGCGATCCCGAGTGATACTCGGCCGTGACGACGGTGAAGTCCGAAAAGCTCGGATCGACGTGCTCGTTCCCGATCGTGATCGAGATGCCCGCGGAGCTCTTGTGCGAGCGCAGAAGCGCGCCGAGCGCCTCGGGACGATCCGTGAGCGCCAGCAGCTTCTTCAAGTTGCCGCCGCTCGAGAACTCCGGCTGCTCGGCGAGCAACGACGCCTGGCCGAGGAGCACGGGCGAGGTGCCCAGTGGGCGAAGCGCGTCGAAGATCTGATCGCCTTCCTGCAAAAAGATGTTGAGCAGCTCGCTCACATCCTGTGCCGCACCGCTGTCGCGCAGGCGTGTGGCGAGATCGCGACGGATTTCGCCGAGCGTGAGTCCCGAGAGCCGCTCGTTCAGCACGCGCGACACCTCCGCCAACACCTTCTCGGCGATCTCCCCCGGCACTTCGACGAAGACGCTTTGCGCGGCGCCACCGTCCAGCCGCATGACGAGAAGCAGGCGCTCAGCCGACATGCGAATGAGCTCGAGGTTGTGCAGCGTCGCCTCTTCGAGCCGAGGCCCGAGCGCGACGCCGAGCTCCTGCGTCAGGATCCCGAGCACCTGTGCGGCGCGGCGGAGAATCGCTTCGATCGCGGTGCCGGTGCCGGAGAGCTCCTCGAAGAGGCGGCCGCGCTCGATGTCGTTGATCGGCGTGACACGCATGAGCGAGTCGACGTAGACGCGATACGCCATGTCCGTGGGGATGCGTCCGGCGGACGTATGCGGATGGAGGAGAAAGCCTTTCTCCTCGAGATCGCTCATCGTGTTACGGATGGTCGCGGGCGAAACGCCGAGCCCGAAGCGGCGGGCGATCATGCGCGATCCAGCGGGCTCAGCCGTTTCCACGTACGACTGAATGACGGCCTCGAGCACCCGGCGTTCGCGTTCGTTGAGCTGATGCGCCATAAGTTCAAATATACTAACGACTTCCAGCGTGGGTCAAGTCCACCGCGAGGGCGTCGAGACGCAGCCAGCCAAGGGGGGTGACCTTCAGCCGATCGTCCACGATGGTGGCCCAACCGGCGTCGCGCCAGCGCGCAGAGTGCGCCCGCAACTCCTCCGTCAAGACGAGACCCTCCGCTGTGCGCAACCCGAAGTAAGTAAGCTCGGCGCTCATCTCCGCCGGCGTGAGCAACTCATCGCCTTCGGTGGGATCGATTCCTTCCCGAAGAAGGCGCAACCATTCGGCGAAGGGGCCGACGTTCCAGCTGCGGCGTTCGCCATCGAATCGATGCGCGGCGGGACCGATTGCTTCGTATGGGACGTGCCGCCAGTAGCTCGAGTTGTGTCGCGCCCGGGCGCCCGGCAGTGAGTAGTTCGACACCTCGTAGTGCTCGTAGCCCGCTGCGCCGAGGGTGGAGTGAGCGAGGAGAAAATCCCGCTCATAACGGGAGTCGGGGGACTCGGTCACCTCACCGCGATCGCGCCAGTGGCCGAGGGGCGTGTGGGGCTCGACGGTGAGCCCGTACAGCGACACGTGATCCGGGCGCAACGCGAGAGCGCGCGCGAGATCGTCGCTCCAGTCGCGCGGTACGTTCTCCGGGAGCGCGAAGATGAGGTCGACCGAGAGCTGCGCGATCCCCGCCGCGCGGAGTGCCGCGACCGCCGCGCCGATCTGATCCACGGTGTGCACTCGATGCATCCATTCGAGGGCGGGCGGGGAGAATGACTGCGCGCCGAGGGAGACGCGGTTGATCCCGGCGGCGCGCCAGTCGCCCGCGGCGAGCTCGGTCACGTCGTCGGGATTCGCCTCGAGTGTTACCTCCGCGCTCTCGTCCCAGCTCGCGTGCTCCCGAATGGCGGCGAGAAGCTGGGCGATACCCGCGCCGCCCAGCCGCGAGGGAGTGCCGCCGCCGAGGTAGAGGGTGTCGAGCTGCATTCGCTCGCGCGTGCGCACGCCCGCGCGAAGCTCGAGCTCCCGCCGAATCCCCTCGACGTAGTCCGCCGCCGGCACCTCGCGCCGAACCGCGATCGAGAAATCGCAGTATGAGCACCGGCGCGCGCAGAATGGAACGTGGACGTAGAGATGGCGTGGAGGCACGCGGAAAGTTAACTCGCCCCGCCGGCGCGAGGCCCGTCACTCGACCACCTCGTGCCGCGCGGCGCTCGCACACGCAACTCCGCCGCTACACCCACAACCCTCGGCGACGAATCTCCCCCGTGAGGGCGCATTCGATGGCGCCATCCAGCTCGAGCGCCGTCACCGCGGCCAGACATCGTCGCGCGGGGAGCGCCGCGCGTGTCGCCAGTGAGTCGAGGTCGGGCGCGGGCGTTTCGAGCGCGAGCCAGATCGCGTGCTGCGCGGGGTCGGACGGGACGCGCGATGCGATGCGCGGCGGAGAGACGCCGACGAGCGCGAGCGCATCGGCGACATCGGTGATGATGATCGCGCCATCGCGGATGAGCGCATTGGCTCCCGCGCTCTGCGGCACGTCGATCGGTCCCGGTACCGCCGCGACACCGCGGTCGAGCTCCAGCGCATGCGTCGCAGTGATGAGCGCTCCGCTGCGATGCGGCGCCTCCACAACGATCGTCGCCTTCGCGAGCGCCGCGATGATGCGATTGCGTTTCGGGAAGGACCCCCCGCTCGCGCGATCGCCCGGCAGCTCCTCCGAGAGAAGCACTCCACGCGCTCCGATCTGCGCGTGCAGCGTGCGATGCGCCACCGGATACGCCACGTCGACGCCGGTGCCGAGCACTGCGGCCGTAGCTCCGCCGGCCGCGATGGCGGCGCGATGCGCGGCGCCATCGATGCCGCGCGCCATGCCGCTCACGATCGTCACTCCCGCGCGCGCGAGCGCCCCGGCGATTTCCACAGTCACACGTTCGCCGTAACTCGTCGCGCGCCGCGTGCCGACGATCGCGACACAGGGTGCGGAGAGGTGCTCCAGCGCACCGATGGTGAAGAGCACCGGTGGAGGATCGGGGAGATCGAGCAGCCGCTCGGGATAGTCCGAATCGCCGTGCGCCAGCACTTGCGCACCGGCGCGGTCCGCGCGCTCCAGAGCCCGATCCGCGCACTCACTCGCCGTGTTGCGAACGACCGATGACGGGGTGGCATCCCACGCCCGCGAGGCGGAGCCAAATGCCGCGATCAACTCCTTGAAGCGCACCGCGCCGACTCCCGGAAGGAGCGACAGCGCGAGCGCGGCGTGCCGCGAGCCGTCGCTAGGGGAGGACGGCGTTCGCCGCCTCGATCTGCGCCGCCTTCCGAAGGTCGAGCAGCTTGCTCCAGAACGCGCCCAGCACCTCGTCGAGCCCGAGTCGTCCCGCAGCGCTCAGCGCGTATACCCCGAACGCATCCGGCGCATCGATCGGTGGTGGCTCCATTTCGCCAAGCAGATCCATTTTCGTGAAGACCACGCAGTGCGGGATGA
The DNA here is from genome assembly GCA_038237245.1 of Gemmatimonadales bacterium. Taxonomy (GTDB): domain Bacteria; phylum Gemmatimonadota; class Gemmatimonadetes; order Gemmatimonadales; family Gemmatimonadaceae; genus FEN-1250. The sequence goes on from JBBRYY010000011.1 coordinate 42,565, forward strand.
GCGCGAGCTCAGCCGAATAGCTGCGAATTTCCGACCGGAGTCCATCGTACTCCGCCTGCCAATCCATCGAGTCGACCGGGATGAGAAAGGCGAGCATTCGTGTGCGCTCGATGTGCCGCAGAAACTGCAGCCCGAGCCCCTTCCCTTCGTGCGCCCCTTCGATGATCCCGGGGATGTCGGCGACGACGAACGACCGATGATCGCTCAGCGGGACGACACCGAGATTCGGCGACAGCGTCGTGAACGGATAGTCCGCGATCTTCGGATGCGCCGCCGAGATTACAGACAGCAGCGTGGACTTCCCTGCGTTCGGTTGCCCGACCAGTCCCACGTCGGCGATGAGCTTGAGCACGAGCTCGAGCGTGCGGGCAACGCCCTCCTCGCCAGGCTGCCATTCGCGCGGCGACTGATGTGTGGGCGTCGCGAAGAATGCATTCCCCTTTCCGCCCCGTCCACCCTTCGCAACGAGAATCTCGTCGCCGTCCGCGAGGACCTCGCCGAGCATCTCGCCGGTCTCGACGTCACGCACGATGGTTCCCGGCGGAACGGGGAGGACGATGTCGACGCCGGATCGCCCGGTCTTGTTGTTCCCCGAGCCATGATCCCCACGCTCGGCCGCCCACTTGTCGCGATACGTGTAGTCGAGCAGCGTCGCGAGATTGAAGTCGCCGCGCACGTACACGTCGCCGCCGCGGCCACCGTCGCCACCGTCGGGACCGCCGAGCGGAATGAATTTCTCGCGCCGGAACGCGGAGATGCCGGAGCCGCCGTCGCCGCCGCTCACCTTGATCTGTACGCGATCGATGAACGATGTCATGCGCGCCGCACCCGGGCCCACAGCAGCGAATAGCGATGACTCGATTCCGTCCCGATTCTCGGCGCCACGATACGCAGGGTGTCGTCTACCTCTTCGGGGCTCGCGCCCGCGTTGATCGCGCCGTGCAGATGTGAGTGCAGCTGCCGATCCTGCTCGAGCGCGGCGCATGCGGCCACGATGCACAGCTCGCGACGCTTGAGATCCAGCCCAGGCCTTCCCAGCACTCGGCCGTAGAGATCGATCATCCAGGCGTCGAGCGCAGGATGAAGACTCCGAATGTTCGCGCGCAGCCGCTTGTACAGCGTGCCGTAAACATTCTCGCACGTCTCCTCTCCGCGAGACGTCCACAGCGATGCGAGCGTCTCCGCGAAGTCCGGATCCTTGCTGTCCGGGACGCGGTTCGACGCGCGTCGCCACAGACGCATGCCATTGAGCGTGCGCGGAAAGCCGGCGAACAGGTACGTCTGCAGCACCAGCTCCTCCACCCAAACGGGATCGATCGTCGACTTTGCCGCTGCTTCGAGAGCCACGCGCATCTCGACTTCCGATCCCGCCGCGAGTACGGCTGCAAGATCGACGAGCTGTGCCGTGGGCGCGTCGAGCGAGGTAGAAGTTGTGTCCGTTTCGGTCAGAGACGTCATCGTGGTATCGCAGTGTGAATCGAAATGTGGCGCACGTCAGTGCGCCACATGTACTTCGCCAACGAGCTCGTTGCGCGTATTCATGATCGGCGTGCGTGCAAACGCCGCCAGCCGCGGTGAAAGCTCCTCAGGCAGGACGCCGAGGAGTTGCAGGAGTTTCAGGACCGCTGGGTGCTGCGCGCGCGTGGCGCCGTCCTCCACCTTCACCGCAATCGCAATTCCCTGCGCAGGTATGCTAACCGCGTGTACCCCTTCCGCGCCGACCTTGCTGATAATCCGCCCCTCCGATTCTTCGATCAAAACCGTGTCGAACCGGTCGGTTCCGCCAAAAAGAAATGGATGTGCTGCAATCGCCGCCAGCATTCTCGCCGGCACCGCATCGCCCCGCGCCGCCGCCGCACCCAGCCTCGCGAACGCGAGCGCCAGCGCCGTAAGGGGAAGCCCCACCGCGACCACGCCGCAGCCGTCGACCATCAGCTCCATCTCGTCGCGCGGGCTTCCGCTCCACCTCGCGATCTGCGCGAGCGCACGATCCTGCACTTCGTGGCCAAGCCGCTCGTACCCCAGCGTGGGCCACGACTGCCCGCGTGCGTAGGCGAGCATCCCGGCGTGCTTCCCCGAACAATTATTGTGCAGCCGTGAGGGGCTGAGTCCCGCTTGAACCATCATGCGAACGCCGCGCCGAGTCATCGGCTCGTGGGCGCCGCAGGCAAGATCGCCTTCCTCGAGCCCGATCGATTCGAGCATGCGGGCCGCCAGCGCGACGTGCTCCGGCTCTCCGCCGTGTGACGCACAGGCGAGCGCGAGCTCCTCGCTCCCCCATCCGTACGCGTCGAAGCCGCCGGACTCCACGAAGGAGAAGAGCTGGAAGGGCTTCGCGCAGGAGCGCCAGACCGTCAGGAAGGACGGATCGCCGGCGCTGCCGAGCATCGTCCCGTCGGCGTCGCTGACCATCGCGTGCACAGAGTGCTTCGACTCGATCGTATCTCCGCGCATGGCGACGACGTCGAGGTCATAGCGGTTCGCTGACAGCCTCTCCTCCGGTGGTCGCCGCGGTGCTCATCACCGCGACCAGTATGCCGAGCAACACGAGCGCAAAGCCTGCGAGCGTACGACCCGAGGGCGTCTCGCGGATTCCCGGGAGGAGCGCCGCAAGCATGGTCGCGCCGATCGGCTCGCCGAGCACCGTGAGATTCACGACGAACGCGGGCGCGTACTTCACCGCCCAGTTCATCCCCGTGTGCCCGAGCAGCATCGGCCCCGCTGCGAGCGCCGCGAAGATCGCGAGCTCGCGCGGCGGCTGGTGCATCAACGGAAGATGTGCCGCCAGCGAGATCGACAGCAGCGTGATGAAACAGACGCCATAGACGATCGCCACGTACGGCCACAGGTCCAGCTGCTGTCGCACCCGCCGCCCCGTAAGGTAATAGAGCGCTGCCGCGACACCGCCGCCGAGTGCGAGCAGGTCGCCGAGCAGCGCCCTGTTGTCGCGCGCGCCGCCACCCCAGTCCGCCGAGCCGAGCACCGCGGCGCCGCAGACCGCGAGCGCGATCCCCGCCCACTGGCGCCGCGACGGCGCCTCCTTGAGCCACACGGCGGATGCGCCGGCGACGATGACGGGCTGCAGGTCGACGAGAACGGTCGACGCGGCGATGGTGGTCATCGCGATCGACGCGTTCCACGCCCAGAAGTGGAGTGCGAGAAGAACGCCGGCGCCGGCGGCGAGCGAGAGCCCCGCGCGATCCAGGGTGCGCCACTGCCGCCATCCGCCCGTGATCGCGAGTGCCACGCCGACGATGATCAGCGAGAAGAACAACCGCCACGTCGCGATCACGACCGCGTGCGCGTGCGAGAGGCGGATGAGCGGCCCGGCGAAGGAGATGCCGACCACCGAGAAAGCCAGTACCCCGAGGACTACGCGGTTCGAAGGTCGCATGAGATGCGACAGCTTACCGCAGCGCTTGGCGTCGCGACAGATGGCTGTAGCGGAACGCTGTTCCCACGCGCGGAAAGATCGCTTGAATTCAAGCGATCTTTTTCGACTAGAAGACCTTGATCATCCCCTTCGTGTACTTCCGCGGATTCTTGCGCACGTCTTCGAGGATCGCACCGAGATCGGTGAGCGTCTTGTTCAACTTGTCGTACAGTGCGGGATCGTTGATGATGCGGCCTGCCGTGCCGTTCCCCTGCGACAGCGCACGGAGCAGCGTGTCTGCCTGCGACGTGACGGCGACCATGTGCGTGTAGAGCGTGTCGTCCGTGAGCAGGCGGCCGACGCTGCTGTGCGATGAGTGCAGTTGCGCGAGCACGGTGTCGAGCTGGCCGGTGACATCGACGAGATGGTTATACAGCGCGGGATCGTCGACCATCTTGCCGAAGGTGCCGTTGGGACGGTCGAGTCGGCCGAGCAGGGCGTTCATGTGCGTGAGCGTGCCATTGAGCTGATCGTAGAGCGTGCGGCTGTTGATGAGCTGCCCCATCGTCCCATCGCCGTGTGCGATGCCACCGGTGATCGACTTGAGATCGTGCGTGAGCGAGACGACGTCGGCGAGCGCGCCATTCGCCTGCGTCAGCATCGCCTCGTAGTCGAGCGACGGGAGGCTCTGGATCGTGTCGCCCGCGGGGAGGACTGCGAAGCGCGGCGTTCCCGGCGAGATATCGAGCACCTTGTCGCCGAGGAGGCCGAGCGACTTGAGCTTGATGCGCGAGTCTTCGCGAATGAGCCCGCGCAGACGCACCTCCACCTCGAGCGTGACGCGCAGGTTGCGCGTCGTGTCGCCGGAAGGCGGCAGAAAGTCGATCTGCTTGACGTTGCCGGCGAGCTGCCCCGCGAGCGTCACGGTGCCGCCCTTCTGCAAGCCATTCGAGTTCGACAGGAATGTGATGAGGGTGTAGCGCTTGGTGAAGAGATCCGCGGCCTCGCCCAGCTTCACGACGGCGACCGTGAGGATCGCGATCGCGGCCAGAATCAGCGCACCGACCTTCAGCTGGTCCCACGTGATGAACGTCGAACGTTTCATAGCGACCTCAAACTCCTCCGAGGAAGTCCTGCACGTACCGATCCTGGCTGGCCGTCATATCTTCCGGTGAGCCGAAGAACACGATTTTTTTCTCTGCGAGCAGCGCGATCTTGGTCGCCATGCGGAAGGCGGAGCGAATGTCGTGGGAGACGACGACGCTCGTCACCTTGAGTTCGCGCTGCAGCTTCATGATCAGGCGCGTGATCGTACCGGTGGTGAGCGGATCGAGCCCCGAGGTCGGCTCATCATAGAGCATGATCGCGGGATTCACCGCCATCCCGCGGGCGATGCCGACGCGCTTCTTCATTCCACCCGAGAGTTCCGCTGGCAGCTGATCCATCACGCGCTCGGGCTCGAGATCGACGAACTCGAGCTTTTCCCGCACGCGCGCCTCGATCTCATCCTCGGAGAGCGTCGTGTGCTCGCGCAGCGGGAACGCGACGTTCTCGAAGACGGACATCGAGTCGAAGAGCGCCGCACCCTGGAAGACCATTCCCATCTTCTGGCGGATCACCAGCGCTTCTTCGTACGTGACATCGTTGAGCACCTCGCCATCCACGATGACGCGCCCCGAGTCGGGGCGCAGGAGGCGCAGGATGAGCTTGAGGATCGTCGACTTTCCCGTACCCGACTCGCCGGCGATCACGATCGTCTCACCGCGCCGCGCGACGAGCGAAACGTGCTCGAGAATTGAGCGATCGAAGGAGAGCGAGACGTCGTCGAGCTCGACGATCGCCTCCTTCGAGACGCCTATCCGCTCCTGTGCTTCCTCGCTCTCCTCGAGCTCTTCCGCGAAGCGCGCGCGGAGCTCGTCCTCCGCCCGGCGCAGCCTGGGCTCGCCATCCTCGCCGGAATCGGCACGACGCTCCTCTTCGGGCGCGGTCGGCGCCGTGGCGTCCGTGCCGCCCTTGGCGTCTCGGGGTGCGTCGGTCATCCGAACATGAAGAGCAGAACCTGCGTGAGGAAATAATCGATGACGAGGATCAGCACGCTCGCGACGACGACCGTGCGCGTCGTCGCGTTGCCGACGCCTTCCGTGCCGCCCTTCGTGTTGATGCCGAAGTAGCAGCCGGTGACCGCGATGATGCCGCCAAAGACGAAGGGCTTGATGAGCCCCTGGACGAAGTCGGTGGGGATATAGTGCAGGATGAAGCCCCCGGAGGCGATCTGTTCCCACACGGTACGCCAGTACAGTCCTGTCGGAATGCCGACGTACGCCGTCGCGATGACGTTGCCGCCGCCGATGCCGACGGTATCGCTGAGGACCGTGAGCACGGGCATCATGATCAGCGCGGCGACGAGGCGCGGTACGACGAGCTTCTTGATGGGATCGACGCCGAGGGTGTTGAGCGCATCGATTTGCTCGGTCACCCGCATCGACCCGATCTGCGCGGCGATGCCGGAGCCGACGCGGCCGGCCACGAGGATCGCGGCGAGGACGGGGCCGAGCTCGCGCACCATCGAGGCGGTCACGAGGCGGCCGATGTACATGGTCGCCCCGAACTGCGCCATCTGCACCGACGTCTGGAGCGCGAGCACCATGCCGGTGAAGAAGCCCGTGAGCAGCACGATGCCGAGCGACTCGACGCCGATCGCGTCCATCTGCTGCACGACGTCGCGGATGTAGAATGGGCGCGCGAAGATGAAGCGAATGGCCTTTGCGGCGAGTCCAAAGTACTCCTGGACCGCCAGCACCCGCATCTTCGCGCCGTCGTTGATGCTTTCGAGAAAACCGGCCAATCGCAGCTCGCGCGAGAGTGGTCCCGTTACCGGGAGTCGTAAACCCAGCTGCTGCATGGGCAATTGACGTGCCCGAGCCTGCCGTGCGTCAATCTAGTGAGGGCGCTCAACGTGCCGTAGCTTACGCGGCCATGCAGCCCCTCCTCGCGCGCGACCGGCTCTCGGCGCTCCTCGATGCCGCCGCCGGGCGCCGGATCGCCGTGATCGGTGACGCGATGCTCGATGTCTACCTCCGCGGCGACGTCGATCGCATCTCCCCCGAGGCGCCCGTCCCGGTCGTGCGCGTGCGCGAACGCAAGATGGCGCTCGGCGGCGCCGCCAACGTCGCGCAGAACGTGGTTGCGCTCGGCGCCACCTGTGAGCTGGTGTGCGTGGTTGGCGCGGATGCGAGCGCGGCGTCGCTGCGAAGCATGCTAGCGGCAATCGGCGCGCCCGACGACGCGATTGTCGAGACGTCGCGGCCGACCACCACGAAGACGCGGGTGCTCGCGCGCGCACAGCAGGTGGTGCGTGTGGACGAGGAGGAGGACGGCGAGCTCGGTGCGGCGGACGTGCGGCGCGTGCTGGCAGCCGTGCGACAGGCCGTCGCGCGCGCGGATGCCGTGGTGCTCGAGGATTACAACAAGGGCGTGCTCGTCGCGGCGGTGATCGAGGAGTCGCTCGCGGTCGCGGTGGCGCGAGGGATCCCGGTGATCGTCGATCCGAAGTACAGGAATTTCTTTTCGTATCGCGGCGCGACGATCTTCAAGCCGAACCGACGTGAGCTCGAATCGGCGCTGGGCGCGACGATGGACGTGGAGCATCCCGAAACATTGCCCGCGCTCGTTCAGCGACTCGGCGTTGCGAATCTGCTGCTGACGCTCGGAGAGCGCGGGATGGTGCTCGTTGGTGCGAAGGGCGAGACGGTGCGCGTGCAGACGACCGCGCGCGAGGTCTACGATGTGGTGGGCGCGGGGGACACCGTGACTGCGTATCTCGCGGTGATGCTCGCCGCCGGTGCCACGGTGTCCGAGGCAGCAGTGATCGCGAACTTCGCGGCTGGGGTCGAGGTCGGGAAGCTCGGCGCTGCGACGGTCAGTGGCGAGGAGGTGCTGAGCGCGTACGACGAGGTGGCTGCGCGGGCGTGAACGGGAAGTGCTATTCGCGCCCGAGCAGAGTGCTTAGTTTCAGAAACGAAGGGCCCTTAGCTCAGATGGTTAGAGCAGTGGACTCATAATCCAACGGTCGCAGGTTCGATCCCTGCAGGGCCCATGTTGCGACGGACGTTACTGTCCGAGCTATTTGAACATCGCCGCCGATTTGATCACCGTCTGCGACAGCCCGAGCAGTAGTGGGATCAACACGAATGGCCACGCGATGAGGAGCTTCCACGTTTCGGTCCTCACCGGCGTTTCTGCGCCGCGCTGAAAGCGTACGTCGTCTGCCATCTCAGTGCCCTCCGGAAGGAATGGCGGACGAGGAGCCCATGCCATCATCCACATCGTGGTACTTCGCGTCCACTGGCCGTATGAGGAGATCGCAGACGAAGCCAACCAGGAGCAGTCCGGCCATCAGGTACATCGTCTGGTTGTACTTGTTCGCCTCCGGCACCCCGTGCCGCAGCTGGTACTCGCCGAGGTAGTTGAGAAACGCGGGGCCAATGAGCCCAGCCACCGACCATGCCGTCAGGATGCGCCCGTGAATCGCGCCCACCTGCCTCGTGCCGAACAGGTCACGCAGGTACGCGGGTATCGTGGCGAAGCCGCCGCCATACATCGAGAGGATCACGAAGCAGCAGAAGACAAAGAGCGGAAGACTCTCGAGGCGCTGACTTGCCGGAATGAGTACGTAGAGCACGGGGCCCAGCGTGAAGAACACCAGATATGTCGCCTTGCGCCCGATGTAATCGGAAAAGGTCGACCAGAGAAAACGCCCGCCCATGTTCCCAATACTCAGGAGCCCGACGAAACCGCCCGCAACCACCGCGGTAACGCGCCCCGGAAACATGTCCTGACTCATCGGCGACGCAGACTCGATCACCGCGATCCCCGCCGTCACGTTCGCCGTGAGCATCACCCAGAGCAGCCAGAACTGCGGCGTCTTCCACGCCTTGTCGACGGACACGTTGTTCGACGTCACGAGCTTCTTCGCATGCGCCGACGGTATCCACCCGGCAGGCACCCATCCCGGTGCGGGCACCCGCACGGTAAAGACACCGAACATCATGTAGATGAGATAGATCACGCCGAGCGTGATGAACGTCTCCGTGACGCCGGGCGACAGATGGTTCACCGCGTGGTAGTGCTCCATCAGCTTCACCGAGAGCGGCGCCGCGATCATCGCGCCTCCGCCGAAACCCATGATCGCCATGCCGGTAGCGAGCCCTGGACGGTCCGGAAACCACTTGATCAGTGTGGACACCGGAGAGATGTAGCCGAGGCCGAGTCCGATGCCGCCGAGCACCCCATAGCCGAGCAGCAGCAGCCAGAACTGGTGGGTGCGAATCCCGACGGATCCGAGAAAGAAGCCGAAACTGAAGCACAAGGCCGACGCGAACATCGCCTTGCGCGGCCCGACGCGGTCGAGCCACGCGCCGAAGACCGCGGCGGACAGTCCCAGAAAGACGATTGCGAGACTGAATACCCATCCGACGGTCGAAATCTGCCAATCGCCTGGTCCGGCCTGCACCGCAGCCACGAGCTTCGACTGTGACAGCGCGAGCAACGTGTCCGTGGGCGCGAGCTGCGAGATCGCGACGAGCTTCGAGAGCGGCTTATTGAAGACGCTGAACGCGTACGCCTGTCCAATCGAGAGGTGAATCGCAAGAGCGGCCGGTGGCACGAGCCACCGATTGAACCCCGGCTTCGCGACCGTTCGCTCGCGATCGAGGAAGGACAGAAGGGCCATTCACGCATCCTGGTTCGAGGGGACCGTAACGCTCGCGATTAGACTATCCCCTCCTGCGCCCCATCGCTACTACCAGCTACACTCCGCGGTCATTACATTTTTGCTCGCGCTCGACGGTGCTACCGTCGCGTTCGGTCGCGTAGCTCAGCTGGTTAGAGCGCTGGTCTCACATACCAGAGGTCCGGGGTTCGAGTCCCTGCGCGACCATGACCGCACGATGCAAACGAGCCCTCGCTGCCATTCGGCAACGAGGGCTCGTTCTGCGTTCAGCCCGGCTCACTCACACCACGGCGATCGGGACGATCCCCTCGCCACCACTCGCATAGCGCTCGCCGCACGAGTCGCACATCACGCGCACGCCCTCAGGCACTCGCGCGAGCAGCGGGAGCTTCTCCCCGCACTGGCACACCCACCCGACGAGCCGCGCCGGCACGCCAACGACCATCGCGTACGCCGGCACGTCGCGCGTGACCACCGCTCCCGCGCCGACGAAACAGTACTCGCCGAGGGTATTGCCGCACACGATGGTCGCGTTCGCGCCAATCGACGCGCCCTTGCGCACGAGCGTCTCGCGATACTCGTTCTTGCGCGAGACATGGCTGCGCGGATTGTAGACGTTCGTGAATACCATCGATGGCCCGAGGAAGACATCGTCCTCGCAGATCACGCCCTCGTAGAGACTCACGTTGTTCTGCACCTTCACGTTGCGTCCGAGTCGTACGCGCGGCATGACGACCACGTTTTGTCCGAGATTGCACGCGGCGCCGATCTCGCAACGCGCCATCACGTGCGCGAAGTGCCAGACCTTGGTCCCCGCGCCGAGCACACTTTCGTCATCGACGTATGCGGACTCGTGCACGAACGCGCCGTTCGGCAGCTCGCGCATCTCCGATTGATCGCCGCCCGACGCGCGAGCGCTCACGTGCGCTGGCTCTCACGCGAGAAGGCTCGCAATGGCAGCGAGATCTCCTGCTCCGATCGCGCCGACTCGTAGATCGCAAGGATCAGCTCGAGCGACTTCCGCCCCTCGCGCCCATCCGTTTCGGCCGATGCCTCGCCGCGCAGTACCGCGATCACATTTTCGTAGTACGGCCGGTGCCCCGACCCGTACACCGACAGCGGATTCGGCGCCGCGCGCAGCAGCTCCGCCTCGCGATCGATGTCGTCGTACTCCGCGAATTCCCAATGCTCGATGCGATTCAGCGCCGTGCCGCCGACCTTTACGGTGCCGCGCTCGCCGATCACGGTGATCGACCCTTCCATGTTCCGCGGGTACGCGAGCATGGTGACCTCGATCGTGCCGAGCGCGCCGTTGCGGAAACGCAGGATCGCGACGCCGGTGTCCTCGCTCTCGATGCGCCGCGCCAGCGTTGCGGTACGCGCCGTCACCGACTCGACCTGACCCACGAGCCACTGGATCATGTCCACGTAGTGGCTCGCCTGATTCATGAACGCACCGCCATCGAACTCCCACGTGCCGCGCCACGGCGCCATGTCGTAGTACGACTGCGGGCGATTCCACCGCACCGTCGTGTTCGCGAGATAGATACGCCCGAAGCGCCCCGCATCGAGCGATCGCTTGAGCAGTTGAATCGACGGGTTCAGTCTGTTCTGCTTCACCACGAAGAGGTGCACACCCGCAGCATCGCATGCCTTCACCAGCGCGTCCGCTTCCTCGAGCCGCGTCGCCATCGGCTTCTCGCTGATCACGTGCAGCCCGCGCTCCGCGGCCATGATCCCCTGCCGCGGATGCATCCCGCTCGGAGTGCAGATCGCGACGGCATCGGCCTCCACCGTCGAGAGCATCCTCTCGTAGCTCGTGAAGAACGGAACGTCCGCCTTCTCGCCAGTGGCGCGCGCACGATCGGGGACCTCATCGCACACCGCGACGAGCTCGAGCTGCGCGTTCGCCGTGATCGCGTCGATGTGCCGCTCGCTGATTCGGCCACATCCAACCAGCATGATCCGAATAGGGCGATCGCCGCCGACAACGCTCACGTAACGCTCCATTTATCGAGTAGGTCGCTCAGGCGTGGGCGACGACGGCGCGCTCCGGACGCAGCGGCTCGTGCTTCGCGCACGCATTGCGCGTGTCGATGACGATCTGCGCATGATTGCACACACGAGCGTAATCGATGGACGAGTGATCGGTCACCACCATCACAGCGTCCGCACTCCGCAGCGCGTCATCCGTGAACGCCACCGACACGCCCACCGCGCCGGCAGGCGTGTGCCCGTCAGCGACGATCTCGGGGACGAACGGATCGTGATAGCTCACGACCACGCCCTTGTTCGTCAGCAGGTCGAGAATCTCGAGCGCCGGCGACTCGCGCAGATCATCGATGTCCTTCTTGTACGCGACGCCGAGCACGAGCACTTTCGATCCCTTCAGCGGCTTCCCGGCCTCGTTGAGGGCGTCCTGCAGCTTCCCAACCCAGAACGCCGGCATCTCCGTGTTGATCTCGCCCGCGAGCTCGATCATCCGCGTCTTGTAGTGCAGCGTGCGCATCTTCCACGCGAGATAGTGCGGATCGAGCGGAATGCAGTGTCCGCCGAGTCCGGGGCCGGGGGTGAACTTCATGTAGCCGAACGGCTTCGTCGCCGCTGCCTCGATCACTTCCCACACGTCGACGCCGAGCCTGTCGCAGATCATCGCCATCTCGTTGACGAGACCAATGTTGATCATGCGGAAGGTGTTCTCGAGCAGCTTCGCGAGCTCCGCGGCTTCGGGCGATGACACCTCGACGACCTTGTCGATGAACAGCTGGTACACGCGCCCACCCAGATCCGTGCACTCGGCCGTCACACCGCCGAGCACCTTCGGGGTGTTCTTCGTGAACCACTTCGCATTCCCCGGGTCCACCCGCTCGGGCGAGAAGCAGAGGAAGAAGTCCTTGCCGACGACCAGTCCGTTGGACTCGAAGCGCGGCAGCATCAGCTCGCGCGTCGTCCCCGGATAGGTGGTTGACTCGAGCACTACAATCTGCCCCGGGCGCAACCGATCGACGATGGCTTCGGTGGCCGCCACGATGTACGACATGTCGGGATCCTTCGTCTTCCCGAGCGGAGTCGGCACGCAGACGGAGATGACGTCGCATTCGCCGAGCCGCGACATGTCGGTGGTCGCCTCGAGCTTCCCGGACTTCCGGAGCGCCGAGACGTCCGCGCCTTTCACGTCCTTGATGTGGCTCTCGCCGGCGTTCACGAGCCCCGCAACCCGTTCCGAGACCTCGAAACCGATCACCTTGAGCCCGGCGTGCCCCATCTCGACGGCCAGCGGCAACCCCACGTAGCCGAGCCCCATGACGCCGCAGACCAGCTCGCGGCGGTCGATTTTGTCCGACAGCGATTCGAAAGTTCCCACAGGCCGATGATTGGGTGGTGAGGTCGCGACGCTGGGAGGACGCCCCCCGCGGAACACCGGTAACCTCGCCGGGGCGTCGGCAGTCTGAAAGGAGAGCGCGGCGCGCGCGCCCCGAAGCCCGAACTTCGCCCGCGGGCCGAGGCAGGGCTGGAACTTAACGGAAGCAAATTGAGCGATCAAGCAAAACGCTACCCCCTGCCGCTCGCGCCCACCGCGCTCTCGGCGCTCGTGCCATGCTCGCACAACGGCTGCCCACTCGGCGTCGACGCTCCGGCGATTGCCAGCGCGCTGCTGGCTGGCGACCACCCGCGTGCCTTCCTGCTCGCCCGTGGCCCAAACCCGTTCGCCAGCGCCTGCGGACACGGCTGTCATGCCCCGTGCGAAACGTCGTGCAACCGCCGCGCGTTCGGCGCTCCGGTCGCGATCGCGGCGCTCGAGGCCTACGCGAGCGGATTCTCGACGCCATCGACGCTCCCTTCACCGGATCCCTGCACGAGCGCGCACGACGCGCGCTCCGTTGCCGGACTCGTGGGGCAGACGCCGGATACGGCGTTCCGCGCCGCACGGTCGGGGAAGCGCGTCGCGATCATCGGCGCGGGTGCCACGGGGATGGGGTGCGCGCACGATCTCGCCCTGCTCGGACACGAGTGCACCCTCTTCGACGAGAGCAGCGAGCCTGGTGGCGTACTGACAGGCGCGATTCCATCGTTCCGCTTCCCCGTCGCGAGCGCGCGCGCGGAGTGCGCGGCGATTCTGTCCGCGCACACGCAGCTCGCGTCCAACGCGCCTGTCACGGGGATCGAGACGCTGCGCGCGATGCTGGCGACGGAGTTCGACGCGATCTTCATCGCGATTGGCGCATCGCTTCCGGCACAGACCATGTTTCCGGACCAGCCGGCGCACCCGCGCGTCGTCGATGCGATGTCGGTGCTCGCGAAGCACACGCCGTTGAGCGGACGCGTGGTGGTCGTTGGCGATGGCGATCTTGCCCTCGACGCCGCGCGCGTTGCGCTCCGGCGCCCGCGCAGCGAGGAGGCGCGCAACGTCGCGACCGCGCACGCGGTGCTTCCCGAGGCACTCGAGTCCACCTCGGCGCAGCCTGCGTCGCTTGCGGCCGCGCTGCAGGACGGCGTGATCCTGCACGGCGGATGGCATCCGCGCCGCTACCTCGTCGACGAGCAGGGTGCGTTGACTGGGGTCGAGATCTCGCATGCGACCTCCGGTGTCACGAAGGTGCTCGCCTGCGACTCGCTCGTCACGGCTGCGCGCCGCATTCCAGGACGGCAGTTCGGCCCCGAGCTCAAGCACGACGAGAACGGATTTATCGCGGTCGATGCGCTCACGATGCAGACGTCGCTGCGCGGCGTATGGGCGGGCGGCGCCTGCGCCTCCGGGCACCGCACTATCGCGCACGCGGTCGCCGACGGGAAGAAGGCCGCCTGGCAGATCCACGCCTCGCTCACGAAGAGCGTCGTGCGCACGGTCGTCTCCTCGGCGTGGGTCGAGCTTGGCGACGATGAGTGGGATGGAGAGCGCGCCGCACGCGCAATCGCCGCGCGACGTATCGACAACGCGGCATCGACCGCGCCGCCGGCGGACCCGTTCTCGAGCAGCGCGCTCCGCGACGTGCAGGAGATCGTGCGTGAGGCGAGCCGCTGCTTCGATTGCACGGTGCTTCCGGTGATCAGCGACGACTGCACGAAGTGTGGCAGATGCATCAGCGGCTGTCCGGAGCGTGCGCTGTCGTTCTCGAGCGACGAACTGCGCGTGGTGGTCGTGGACAGTGCGAGCTGCACGCGCTGCGGCGCGTGCGTCGAGATGTGCCCGCCCGGCGCCATCGCCATGGCGCGCGCGATCTGGGAGGAGCGGCTCGTGGCGGAAGCGGCCGCTCC
>JBBRYY010000012.1:0-55823 GCA_038237245.1 Gemmatimonadales bacterium
GAGCTCCATCGCGTCGATCGCCAGGCGGATATCCGTGGCATTCTTCTTCGACGACCCGTACGCGGGAGCCATGATCATGTCGATCGATGACTCGGCGAGCGGTACTACATATTGCGGATAGCGGCGCCAGTCGGCGTAGGCGCGCTGCACTGCGACCTTCCCCTTGATGATGCTGGAGCCGAGCAGGCTGCGGAGCTCGTGGCCGAGGTCGGAGCGGATGCCCATCGTGACGTTGTCGAAGTCGATGAGCAGTGCTGCGTTGGGCGCGGTGTGAAAGGGCGCCGGGGTGTACGGTGATGCCGCCACCGGAGACATCGCCTGCGGACCGCGGTGAATCGGAACGGCGGCCGGGCGGGGCGAGGAAACGGGACGGTTGTTTCTCGGGGTCATGACTTCCTATCGAGTATGCGAGCTCAAATGGCGGAGCTCATTGCTGTGTGATCGAGCGCGACCATGCGCTCGAGCTCTCGCCGCCGCACCTTTCCGCTCCCGGTCATCGGGAAGGCATCGAAAAAGCGAACGAGATCAGGGAATTTGTACTCGGCCACCGTGTCGCGGGCGAACGCTTTCAGCTCGCCTCCAGTGATGACCGCTCCTTCGACGGGAACGACGCACGCGCAGACCAGCTCTCCCAGAATGTCGTGGGGGATACCGATCACGCAGACGTCATCCACCGCGGGGTGTGCACGGAGCTGATCTTCGACTTCACGCGGATAGATGCGAAATCCTCCGCGCACGATCGTCTCCCTGCGCCGCCCCACGATTCGCACGTAGCCTTCCTCGTCGATGATCCCAAGATCACCAGTGAGGAAGAAGCCTTCCGGGGAGAACGACCGGGCAGTCTCCGTCGGCATGCGAACATAACCTTGCATCACATTTGGCCCGCGGACGGCAAGCTCGCCGACCGCTTCGGGCCCGTGCAGCGCTCCGGTGACGATGTCCACCACTTTGATCTCGACACCGGGAAGTGCGCGTCCCACCGTGGTGAGCCGCTTGTCCGCGGGATCGTTGAAGCGTGTCATCGTCATCGTCGGTCCGGTTTCCGTGAGCCCGTATGCGAGCTGCACGTTGCACCAGCGCCGAATGCGCCTCACCAGCTCTTCCGAGACCCCGCCGCCGGCGATGATGCCGGTGCGCAGCTGCGGAAACGCCGCCGGATCGAAGCCCGGCACACGCATGATGAGCTGATACATCATGGGCACACCGTGCATCACAGTGACCCGTTCCCGCTGCAACAGCGCTACAGCACCACTGGCGTCGAACTCGTCCTGCAACACCAGGGTCGCGCCTGCCGCGAGCACTCCAACCAGCACGGACAGTCCGAACATCGTGAAGAACGGCACCGTCGCGAGAACGCGATCCGCCGGCTCCATCTCGAGGAGCTCACCGGTTTGCTGCGCCGTCTCGACGATTGCTCGATTCGAGAGACGCACGCCTTTCGGCTTGCCCATCGTTCCGGACGTGTACATCAGGGCGAGATCACTCTCGTCGTCGGCCTTCAACGGCGGGAGGTCGCGCCCTGCCCCACTCGACAGCAGATCCTCGAACTGGAAGATCCGGTCGTCGTACCACAGCTCCTCGCCACCGACGGTGATGAGGTAAAGCAGGTCCGGCAGCTCCGCGAGCATGTCTTCGAACAGCTGCAGGTAATCGACGCCGTGGTGCCGCTCGAGCGCGATGACCGCAGAGACTTCGGCATGCCGAAGCTGATACTTCAGCTCGAGGTAGCTGAGCCGAGGGTTCACGGGTACGACCGTGGCGCCGAGTTTCGAGGCTGCAAGGAGTGCGATCACCCACTCGGGCCAGTTCGGCATCACGATCGCAATGCGATCGCCCGCCTCGATTCCCAACTCGGCCATCGCCGCGGCCAGAGCCGCGCCTTTCGCGTTCACCTGCGCGTACGTGAGCGCGCGACCGTTCGCCACCAACACCGTGCGTTCCGGATGCTCTCCGGCTCGTGCGGCAAGGACGCGATCAAGCGTCCAGGCATACGACATCAGGGGCGGTCCACAATCATACAATCTCGTAATCTACAACAAGTTGGGCGATTGAGGGAGGGCGTGCCCTACACGACCTGGTCGCTTCGAGGCTACCTTCTGAGTGTCATGATGAAACAGCCCTCCGAACCGACCCGTAGATGACACGGTGAAGCGGCTCAACTTCCGGGCGCGCGTGCTCCTCTCACTCGTGCTCTTCGCCCTCGTTCCCGCGAGCGCGCTACTCTTCGGCAGCGTGGCGCTCGTGCGCAACGCGCTTCCGGTGTTGAGCGGACGGGCGCCGTGGGAGCACGCCGCTTCCACCGGACGGAAGGCGATCGCCGCCGCGCGCGCGTCGAAGTTGACGGCCGCTCAGGAAGTCGCGGTCGCCGACCACGAGCAGGTGCTCACCAACTCGCTCGAGCAGGCGTCGCGGGTGAGCTATCTGTTTTCGCGCACGGTTGCGATCGCCGCCGGCATTGCGGCGATCGGCATCGCGCTGCTGGCGCTCATCGCGTCGCGCACGGCGGGGCATCTGAGCCGACAGCTGAGCCGACCGTTGAGCGAGGCCGTCGAGTGGACGGAGCTGATCGCGCGCGGGCGTCCGCTCCCGGAGGGGCCACCTCGCCGCGGCGCGCCCGAGTTCGAGACGCTGCGACGACGAATGCGGAAGATGGCTGGCGCGCTCGCGGCCGCGCGCGAGCGTGAGCTCGAGGCCGAGCGACTCGAGGCGTTTCGCGAGACGGCGCGCCGCGTGGCGCACGAGCTCAAGAATCCGCTCACGCCGATCCGTCTCGCGGTCACGAGCCTGCGGCGTGCGACCGAGGGCGATCGCCGCATGGCCGAAATCATCGACGTGCTCGACGCCGAGTCGCGGCGGCTCGAGGTAATGGCGCGGAGCTTCGCGCAGTTCGGCACGCTGCCTGAGGGAACGGCGGCCGACGTCGACCTCGCGGAGCTCGCGAGCGCGGTGGCGCGATCGTTGAGCGGTGGATCAGCCGTCATCGACGTGGAAGTGTGGGACGAGCAGCTGCCACTCGTGCGCGGTTACTACGACGCACTGTCGCGAGCGCTCACGAACGTGGTGATCAATGCAATCGAAGCAAGCGGCGATCGGGGAGCGATCGTTATCACCGTAATGCGGAAGTCGGTCCTCGGCCGAGACATGATCGAGATCGGCGTTCAGGATAACGGCCCCGGGATCCCACCCGATCGGCTTACGACCATCTGGCAGCCGTATGTGACGAGCAAACCCGGAGGCACGGGGCTCGGGCTCGCGATCGTGCGTCAGACGATTCTCGCGCACCACGGCTTCGTGAGCGCGAGCAGCGCCGTGGGTGAGGGAACGGAGATCGCGATGGCGCTTCCCATCGATGGGAATCCCGCCGAGACAGTCGAACCAGCAGTAGAGGAGGATTGATGAACATTCCAGGCGAGCTGATACCGATCGTTCTCTTCATCATGATGGGTGTCACCGCCATCGGCTATCCGATCGCTCGAGCAATTGCGCGCAAGGTGGATCGCGAGTCGCTTCCGCCGAAGATCCCTCTGGAGCTCACGGGGCGTCTCGAGCGCATGGAGCAGGCGATCGACTCGATCGCGGTGGAGGTCGAGCGCATCTCGGAAGGGCAGCGCTTCACCACGAAGCTGCTGAGCGAGCGGCAGCAGGGTGCTCCGCAGCAGCTTCCACCGCGGCAGCCGTAGCAGATGCCGGAAGTCCTGATCATCGATGACGAGCCGAACATTCGGCGCATGGTCGGCGCGATCCTGAGCGCCGAGGGCTTCAGCGTGCGCGATGCGGCCGACGGCGCGGCGGGCGTGCGCGCGGCGACCGAGCGCGAGCCGGATGCCGTGCTGCTCGATCTGATGATGCCCGGCGAGCTCGATGGGATGGCGGCGCTCTCCCAGCTGCGCGAGCGCTTCCCCGCTCTTCCCGTCGTGATGATGAGCGGGCGCGCGGAGCTCAGCGACGCGGTGCGCGCGACCAAGCTCGGCGCCTTCCACTTTCTCGAAAAGCCGCTGACGCATGAGGCGATGCTGCTGACCATCCGCTCCGCGCTCGAGCTCAGAAAGGCGCGTCGCGAGGCGCAGACGCTGCGCGAGGAGTTCGGGCTCACGGGCGAGATGGTCGGGGGCAGCGCGGCGATGGAGCGCGTGCGCGAGCTGATCGCGCGCGTCGCGCCGAGCGACGCGCGCGTGCTCGTGATGGGTGAGTCGGGGACGGGGAAGGAGCTCGTCGCCGCCGCGATCCACTACGGGAGCCCGCGCCGCGACAAGCCGTTCGTGCGCGTGAACTGCGCCGCGATTCCTCGCGATCTCGTCGAGAGCGAGATGTTCGGGCACGAGCGCGGTGCGTTCACCGGCGCGACGGACCGGCGCATCGGACGCTTCGAGCTCGCGGACCAGGGGACGCTCTTCATGGACGAAGTCGGCGACCTCGGCGCCGAGGCGCAGGCGAAGCTGCTGCGCGCGATCGAGGCGAAGGAGATCGAGCGCGTCGGCGGCGGAAAGCCGATTCCGGTGAACGTCCGCATCGTCGCGGCGACAAATAACGACCTCGAGAAGAACGTCGCCGAGGGAAGCTTTCGCGAGGATCTCTATTTCCGGCTCAACGTATTCCCGATGCTTCTTCCGCCGCTACGCGACCGCGCGGAGGATGTGGACGCGCTCGTGCGTCACTTCTCGGCGCTCGGGCTCACGCGCGGCGGCTATCCGGCACCGCGCTGGACTGCGGGGGCGCTCGATCTGATGCGCCGCTATCGTTGGCCGGGCAACGTGCGCGAGCTCGCGAACATCGTGGAGCGGCTGAGCATTCTGCACGCGGGAGCCGAGGTGACGGCGACGGATATCGGCGCGGTGCTGGCGATCGATCGCAGCGCACCGACGAGTGCGATGCCGTCTGCCGCCGACACCGATAAGCCACTGGGCGATGCGCTCGACGACTTCGAGCGCGTGCTGATCTCGCAGGCGCTCGAGGCGGCGAAGGGGAACGTGGCCGAGGCAGCGCGGCGGCTGCGCACGGACCGTCCGAATCTGTATCGGCGGATGCGGCGGCTCTCGATCGAGTGGAATGGCTGATGTCGTGCACGCGCAGAGTGCTCAGGATGCTCGCGGCGGCGATCGTCATGCTCGCGCCGATTGCGGTGAGTGCGCGCGCGCAGGCCACCGATAGTGCGCACGTCGGGCTCTCGTACGATGACGCGTCGGAGATCGCCTATCTGTTCAACTCCGTCGCGGGGCTGCGCAACACCGGCGCGACGACGGTGGCCGAAGGCGACTCCGTGGTGGGCAACGTTGCGGTGCTGTGGGGGCCGCTCACCATCGCCGGACGGGTGCACGGCAGCGTCATCGTCATCAACGGATCGCTGACGATCGCACCGACGGGACGCGTCGACAACGACGTCATCATCACGGGCGGGACTGCGACGGGTGCGGACAGCGCGCACGTCGGCGGCGACGTGCGAGTGCACGCAGACCCGCTGAAGTTTCGCCAGGCGGGCGAGCTCATCATCGCCGAGTCGCCGGAGGGCGCGGAGATTCCCGACGCGAACTGGTTCAAGCACTGGCTCAGGCGGCACGTGCGTCCGCGCCACGGCTTCATCATCGTGAGCGGGCCGTACAATCGCGTCGAAGGACTGCCGATGATGGCAGGGCCGTCGATACGGCAGAACACTGGCATTGGGCTGCTGAGAGTCTCCGCGATCGGGACCTACCGCTCCGCCGATCACTTCGAGTGGAAAGGGGAGAACCTCGGCTACGAGGCGAGCGCCGAGCTGACGGTGGGCGGCGTGCGCAACATCCGCTTCGGCATCGCGGGCTACGATGCGGTCCGCCCGACGGAATCATGGCAATTGCGCGACGCCGAGGTGTCGCTCTCGAGCTTCTTCCTGCACGAGGACTATCGCGACTACTACAACGCGAAGGGCGCGCACGCGTGGGTGAGCGTGCACGAGGGGCGGAAGCTCTCGCTGGAGCTCGGCGTGCGAAACGAGCGGTGGGAGCCGGTCGAGACGCGCAACCCGTTCACGATTTTGCGGAACGGGCAGAACTGGCGACTGAATCCCGCGCTCGACGATGGACGCCTGTGGTTGGGTGAGGCGCTCTTCCGGCTCGACACCCGCAATAACGTCGGCGATCCGTGGACCGGATGGCTACTCGATGCGACGCTGGAGACTGGGGGAACGGATGCGCTCAAGCTAGGGCCCGCGACCTTCCTCGCGCGCGACGGCGCTCCGGGAACGACGCAGCGGATGCGCTTCAGTCGGCTGCTCGCGGATTTCACGCGCTACAACCGCGTCTCGCCGCAGTCGCAGCTCAACTTCCGACTCGTCGTTGGCGCGGGCTTCGGCAGCGACGGGTTACCGCTCGAGCGTCGTTTCTCGCTCGGGGGCGCGGGGACGATGCCGGGCTACGACTTCCGGGATGCGTCGCATGGGCCGGACGTGCTCTCGTGCGACGGCGGCCCGCATCCGATTCCGGGGCAGCCTGCGCAATGCGACCGCATGGTGCTCGGGCAGATCGAGTTCCGCCACGATTCACACATCCGCCTCTTCGGCCACAGGGACGCGGACGGTGCGGACCGCTTTCGCGTCGATCGCAATGTCGCTCTCGTCGCGTTCGCCGATGGCGGGCGGGGGTGGATCACGGGGCCGCAGTTCGGAGAGCTGCGCTATCCGTCGTCGTCGTTCCCGTCGCTCGACACCTTCAAGTACGACGCCGGCGCAGGTGTCGATATCCACTACCTCGGCGTGTACGTCGCGAAGTCGCTCACCGACTGGAGCAACAACGGCGTGAAGATCATCGTGCGCCTGAGGCACCGGTTCTAGCGTGCGTATCTTCCGTCGCCTCCTGTTCGCGGTGCTGCTCGCCGCGCTTCCGATCGCGGGGCGCGCGCGCGCGCAGGGGCCGGCGCGCGTAGAGGTGAGTCTCGCGCCGGCCGCAGGCGGACAAAACGGCGCGCCGATGGTGCGCAGCATACACATCTTCAGCGATCACGACATCCGCGAGATGCTGCACAGCGGATTTCCGGCGCGGCTGCACTATCGTCTCGAGCTCTGGGGTGCTGCGGGATTCTTCGATGATCTGAAGCGGCAGACCGAGTGGGATGTGATCGTGCGCTACAATCCGCTCAAAAAGCGCTACAGCGCGACGCGCATCGAAGGGGACAAGGTGACCGCGCTCGGCAGCTTTGATGGGCTCGATCCGATCGAGGCGCTGTTGGCGCAGCCGTCGCAGCCGGCGTTCGCGGCGCCCGATGGACACAGCAAGTACTACTACAACCTCGTGCTCGATGTGCAGATGCTATCGGTGAGCGATCTGGACGAGGTGGAGCGGTGGCTGAAAGGAGATCTCGGACCCGCGGTGCACGGAGAAAAGAATCCTGGCTCGGCGCTCGGCCAGGGTGCGAAGCAGCTGATCACCAAGCTGCTCGGTGGCCAGGAGAAGCACTACGAGGCCCGGTCGAAGGTCTTTAGGCCGCGCTAGGAAATGCCGTTTGCTGTATCCGTTCGTTGTCCGTTCGTTCCGTTTCTTGTCCGCATTTCACAGTCGTTAGGGTTTAACTAACGACTTGTGAAACGACAAAAAACGGATGACTGCACGGACAACAAACGGAGACTGCAAAGCGACTCCGCTCAGTCGCGAATCCCGAGCGCCAGTGGGCGGTGGCCGGAGCGCTCGATGTGCTCGAGCTGGTGCAAGGTCTCTTCACCGTAGAAGAGCTTGATGTAGTTCGACTGCGCCGGCGTGAGGCGGCGGACCGCCCAGCTGAGGTGTACGAAGTGCGGCTCGACCGGGTGCGTCATCGGGTGCATGCCGATTTCTTCCGGCATGCGGTTCCCCTTGCGCGTGTTGCAGGGCGAGCACGCGGTGACGACGTTCGTCCACTCGTTCGTTCCGCCGCGCGAGATCGGGATGAGGTGGTCGCGCGTGAGGGACTCGCGCGGCTTCAGCTCGACCTGCATGCGTCCGCAGTACTGGCAGCGATAGCGGTCGCGCGCGAACAGGAAGGTGTTCGTCACCTGGCGGCGAAAGCGGCGCGGGACGTGAATGAACTTCATGAGCCGGATGACCGCCGGGCGCGGCAGCGTGAGGCGTTCCGAGCGCACGAGTCGCCCCGGATCGCTCTCCACAATCTCCGCCTTGCCGTCGAGCACGAGGCGGAGCGCCCGACGCATGGGAACCATGGTCAGCGGCTCGAACGAAGCATTTAGTGCCAGACATCCAACGACCACAATTCCCCCCGCGGCCGATACGAAAACTCCCGCCTGAATCAATCAGTGCGGGAGCATGCCATCATGCAATCGTCACTGCCTGATTTACCATAGTGAGCCATCCGAAGCGGTCCTCGATCTCACCGCTGCACATGCCCAGAAACTGCCCCTGAATCGCGCGCGTGACCGGCCCCGGCTTGCCGCTGCCGACCTGAATGCGATCCACGGACCGGATCGGCGTGAGCTCGGCGGCGGTGCCCGAGAAGAACGCCTCATCAGCAATGTAGAGCATTTCGCGTGGGATAGACTCCTCGCGAACTTCGTAGCCGAGGTCGCGCGCGATCACCATCACGGAATCGCGTGTGATTCCTCTCAGGATGCTGGCGCCGAGCGTGGGGGTGTAGATCACGCCGTCCCGCACGATGAAGAGATTCTCACCGCTTCCTTCCGACACGTGGCCCACGTTATCGAGCATGATCCCTTCCGCGTACCGATCGGTACGCGCTTCCATCTTCGTCAGCTGCGAGCTGAGATAGTTGCCGCTCGCCTTCGCGAGCCCCGGGATCGTATCCGGAGCTGCGCGCCTCCAGCTCGAAACGCAGACGTCGACACCGTTCTCCAGCGCATCGGCACCGAGGTAGCGCCCCCAGTTCCAGGCGATGATGAACGTCTCGACGGGGACATCGGCAGCGTACACACCCATCTGCTGACCCGTACGAACGACGATCGGGCGTAGATAGCAGTGACGCACGTCGTTCGCGGTCACCGTATCCATCGCCGCCTGGACGAGCGTCTCGAGATCGTGCTTGAGCGGCATGCGGTAGATGTGACAGGAATCGTGCAGCCGCCGCATGTGCTCGTTGACGCGAAAAACGGCAGGGCCGGCCGGCGTCTCGTAGCAGCGGATTCCCTCGAAGACGCTCGACGCGTAGTGGACGGCGTGGCTCATCACGTGGATGGTCGCGTCGTCCCACGCGACGAACTGACCGTCGCGCCAAATCTTCGTCGTGCGTCCTGACGGTGTGTCGGGCATGAGTCCCCTGAAGCGTCGTGCGGAATGGAGTGTGATGCAAAATAACGGGGAGGGCAGATACCGCGCCAGAGCGAACGGCCCGGCGAATCACCTATGGCCTCTGGGTTAAGCGCGGTTCTTCGCCTCCATCCACTCGCGAAGCGCGGCGGCGGTGTCGCTCACGCGGCCGAGCAGTGCGGGATCCTCGTTGAGCAGCTCCCAGTTCCACACCTTCGAAACTCCGGCGACGGCGACGAACTTCGCCGGCTCGGCACCGAGCGCGAAGACGAGCGCAGCCTCGGGGTCAGCGTCTGCGGAGCCGGCGAGGGTAGTGAGATCGAAGGCGGCGAGGTCGGCCTCCTTCCCAACTTCGAGCGAGCCGACGCGATCGGCGAGCCCCAGCGCGCGCGCGCCGCCGAGCGTCGCGAGCGCGAGGGCGCGCGCGGCGGGGAACGCGTCGTGGCGCGATGTGCGGATGCGCTGCGCGAGCACCGCGGCGCGCGACTCCTCGAGCAGATGCATGCGATTGTTCGCAGCCATCGAGTCGGAGCCGAGTCCGACGTCGACTCCAGCCTCGAGCATCTCGAGGAGCGGCGCGATGCCGTGGCCGAGCTTCGCGTTGGAGATCGGACAGTGCGCGACGGTGCTCTTGCTGCTGGCAATCGACGCGATGTCGGCGTCGCTGACACGCACGCAGTGGATGAGCAGCGGCTTGGCGTCGAGCACGCCGAGCTTCTCGAGGAGCGCGATGGGAGAGGCGGCGCGACGTGCGACCGGGATGCCGCGCGCGATGTGCGCGTCCGCGAAGGGGCCTTCGCCTTCGGACACGAAGCGATGCTCGGCGTCGCTCTCGGCCACGTGGATCGCGATGCGGCGGCCGGAGCGCGCGACGAGGGCGAAGAGCGGATCGGAGACGGTGTACGGCGCGTGCGGGGAGACGCCGACCTGCTGGAGGTCGGTCGTGAACGCATCGTGGCGTACGAGCTGCTCGGCGAGCCGCGCAGCGGCATCGCGTACGGCCTTCGGATCCGCGGATGGCGAGAAGACTTCCTGATACATGATCCCGCGCACGCCGCGCTCGCGCATCGCCTCGAGCGCGACGCCGGAATCGCAGGTATCGGCGAAGGTCGTGATCCCCGCGCGAAGGCCATCGGCGATCCCCCACCGCGCCGAGTCGAGGAAGCGCTCGGACGACATGACGGCGACCTTCGCGCCCTGGAGCCGCGCGATCCATTCGCGGAAGGAAAGATCCTCGAGCAGCCCGCGGATCGCGGTGAGCTCGAGATGCGTGTGCGCGTTGACGAGCCCGGGAATGAGTGCGCAGTTGCCGAGGTCGCGATCGGTTCCGTCGGGGGTAACCGGGGCGTCGTGGCGCGGGCCGACGTAGACGATTCGGCCGCCGAGCTCCACCACCGTCCCGTCGCGAATCGGCGGCGACGAGATCGGGAGAACCCATCGAGCGTGGTAGCGGATCACCAGGGCGCGCGCGTCCCGTGCACGAACGGGTCGAACAGTGCGCCCTCCTCGGCGCCGACCCGCGCTGCCATCGCGAGCGGCCACGCGAGATCGCCGACCTGCGCGCGCGTGTGGCCGTCGGAGCCGAGCGAGAGGCGGACGCCGCGATCGTGCGCGCGCTTGACCAGGCGCTCGTGCGGGCGGTAGCGATTCGAGATCTCGAAGGCTATTCCCGCGTTGAAGAGCGCGTCGACGAGACGCTCCTCGTGCGAGTCTGACCAGAGCTCGTCGATAGGCAGATTGCGAATCGGAAGCGGGAGGAGTGTTGGATGCGCGAGGATGTCGATCGGCATCTCGCCGGCGAGACGCTCGACGTCGTCGACGTGGAGTTCCATGTATGCCGCGGGGGTGAGCGGCTCGGGGAGCGAGCGCTGGAACATGCTGAGCGGTCGCTCGAGGCCGGGGATGTTCACGGCGTGGAGAGAGCCGATGCGATGTGTGAAGCGTGCGGCCAGCTCGTCGGGGAGCTCGCGCCAGAGCGAATCGTGGAAACAGAATTCGCCGCCGATCGCAATGTCGTACGGCTCGAGCTCATCGAGATAGGCGCGCACGGCATCGATGGACTTCACCGCGAGCGAGACGTCGGTGGAGAGATGATCGGTGACGCTCGGACGCACACCGCGCGCCGTGACGATCGCGACGAGCTCGCGGACAGGCAGCTCGCCGTCGGACATCGTGGTGTGCGCGTGACAGTCGATCGGGGTCCAGCTCGTCACGGTTTGCCCGGGTGGAACGGGTCGATCAGCGCCGGGCGCACCGTGTCGCGCGACGCGGTGGGCACCGGCGCCGCGTGCGGGCGCACGGTGTTCGGATCGTTGGGCGGCTGCTGAGTGCCGCCGAAGGGCGCCGGCGGCGGATGCGTCGAGTCGACGACTTCGCCGTAGATGCCCGTGCACTGCGCCACGGGCTCGGTGCCCTCGATGTAGAACTCGTTCACCACCTGCGAGTCCGGACAGAACGGACTGCGAAGTATGCCGCTGTATTTGTCGATCTCGCGCATGACGAGTCCGTCGGGGCGCGGCCAGTCGGGCGGTGCCGGGCGGCGCTGATAGATCTCGGACATGTACGACGTCCACGCGGGGGCGACGAGCCGGCCGCCCTGCGCATTCGACTGGATCTTCTGCGGGCGATCGAAGCCCATCCAGATCCCCGTCACGAGATCGGGGGTGTAGCCGATGAACCAGACGTCGGTGCCGTCGTTGGTTGTGCCGGTCTTTCCGCCGGCGGGAATGTGGAAGCCGGACGCCCAGACGCTCGCCGCGCTCCCGCGTCGCACAACGTCCTTCATCATGTCGACCATCAGCCAGGCCTCTTCGCGCGACAGCGTCTCGAAACGCGCGGGCGTCGCTTCCCAGAGTGTCTCTCCTTTCGCGCTCTCGACCTTGAGCACCGCGTTGGGCACGGCGCGAATTCCGAGTGTCGCGAAGGCGGAGTACGCCGCGACCATCTCGATCGGATAGACGTCGGCCGAGCCAATGTTAATTGACGGATACGGCGGGATCGGCGTGGTGATGCCGAACTTGCGCGCCATCTCGATCACGCTCGGCTCGCCGAGCTCCATGCCGAGGCGGATCGCGGCGAGGTTGCGCGAGAGGTAGAGCGCCTCGCGGAGCGGGATGTTCCCCATGAACTTCAGATCGTAGTTCTGCGGCGTCCACTCCTGTCCGTTGATCTGCGGCACCGTGAGCGAGGAATCATTGAGCATGTACGACGCCGACTTGCCGTTGTGGATCGCGTCGGCATAGACGATCGGTTTGAAGGTGGAGCCGGGCTGACGGAGCGCCTGCGTCGCCCGGTCGAACTTCGAATCGTCGTAGTCGCGACCGCCGATCATCGCGCGGATCGCGCCATTGCGCGGATCCATCGAGATGAGCGCGCCCTGAAGATACGGCGAGTTGGGTGCGTTGTTGGCCTCGTTGTCGCCATTCGCGTTGCGCGCGACGTACTCCTCCATCGTCGTGTGCTTGAACGAGCCGTATTTGCCGCCTTCGATCGCCTTGATCTGCCGCTCGAGATTCCGTTCGGCCGCCTGCTGCATCTCGATGTCGAGTGTCGTGTAAACCTTGAGGCCGTCGGTGTAGATCTTGTCGCCGAACTGCTGCTCGAGCTGGCGGCGAACGTACTCGACGAAATACGGAGCGAGCTCCCCCGACTCGGCTTTGCGCGCCATCTGCAGCGGATAGGCCTGTGCGAGTCTGGCGTCGGCGTCGGTGATGACGCCCTCGTTCCGCATGAGGCCGATGATCGTGTTGCGACGCTGAATCGCGCGATCTGGATACTTGCGCGGGTTGTAGCGCTCGGGTCCCTTGGGCAGCGCGGCGAGCGTGGCGGCCTCGGCGAGGTTGAGGTCGCGCACCGACTTGCCGAAATAGTGCTGCGCGGCCGTCTCGACGCCGTACGCGCCGTTGCCGAGGTAGATCTGATTGAGATAGAGCTCGAGGATCTTGCCTTTCGGATAACGTGCTTCGATCTGACGCGCGACCTTTGCTTCCTTGAGCTTGCGCGTGAGCGTCTTCTCGCGGGAGATCTGGTCGGAGAAGATGTTTCGCGCGAGCTGCATGGTGAGCGTCGAGAAGCCCTGCGCGAAGTTGCGATGCACGACGTCGGCGGCGAGCGCGCCAAAGACGCGGGTCCAGTCGATCCCCGCATGCTCGTAGAAGCGCTTGTCTTCGGTGATGATGAACGCCTGCTGCACCGGCTTCGGGATATCGGCGAGCTTGATGAGCGTGCGGCGCTCGAGTCCGAGTTCGGCGATGAAGCGTCCGTCGGCGGCGAAGAGCTTGCTGGTTTGGCGCGGCTGGAAGGCGTCGAGCTGCGTCGGATCGGGGCACGCGCCTTCGCGGCAGACGAGACTCCACGATGACCAGCCGAGTCCGATCGCGAACGCGGTCGCGAAGAGGCCGCCGAGCAGGATAGCGCGGGTGAGTCTGGGTCGCGCGCTCCAGAAGCGCCTGCCGAGCGGAAAGTCAGCCATATGCTGCTGAAATGTTAGCGTCTGCGCGGGGGTGCTGCAACGCGGCTGTCGTGACACAACCGCGTGTGTGATCTATGTTTGACCGATGTCCAACATGAATTCGCTGCTGGCCGAGCTGACGTGGCGCGGGCTGCTGTATCAGCACACTGAGCCGCTCGATGCGGCGCTGACCGCGGGCATCGTCACCGGGTATTGCGGCTTCGATCCGACGGCGACGAGTCTGCACGTCGGGAACCTCGTGCCGGTGATGGGGCTCGCGCATCTGCAGCGCGCGGGGCATCGGCCCGTTGTGCTCATCGGCGGTGGCACGGGGATGATCGGCGATCCGAGCGGGAAGACGGCCGAGCGTCAGCTGAATACGCCGGAGACGGTGGAGCAGAACTCGCGCGCGATTCAGCGGCAGCTCGAGAAGTTCCTGGTATTCGGAGAGCCGAGCGGCGCAATCATGCGCGACAATGCGGAGTGGTTGCTGGACATGCAGGCAGTGGAGTTCATGCGTGAGGTTGGGAAGCACTTCACGGTGAGCTACATGATGCAGAAGGACTCGGTGCGGTCGCGCATGGAAGAGGGCGGAATTTCGTACACTGAATTCAGCTACATGCTGCTGCAGGCGAAAGACTTTCTGGAGCTGTATCGGAGGGTTGGGTGCACGCTGCAGATTGGCGGGAGCGATCAGTGGGGGAACATCACGGCTGGGATCGAGCTGTTGCGGCGGGTGGAGGGAGTGGAGGCGCATGCGCTCACGATGCCGTTGGTGACGACGGCGGCGGGGACGAAGTTCGGGAAGACGGAGGCGGGGGCGGTGTGGCTGGATCCTGCGCTTACGTCGCCGTACCGGTTTTATCAGTTCTGGGTGAATGTGGATGACCGGGATGCGTCTCGGTTTTTGCGATTCTTTACGTTGATGAGGAGGGAGGAGATCGAGGCGCTCGAGTTGGAGCTGGCGGCGCATCCGGAGCGGAGAGTGGCGCAGCAGGCGCTTGCGCGCGATGTCACCACGCGGGTGCATGGGGAGAAGGCGGCGAAGGCGGCGGCGGATGTGTCGGCGTTGCTGTTTGGGAAGGGCGATGCCTCTTCGCTTTCCATCGACGCATTGGAGGCGTTGAGGGATGAGGTGCCGTTCGTCTCGATTCCAGCGTTGCCTGCGGAGGGAATGGATGCGGCGGAGTTGTTCGTTGCGGCGAAGTTGGCGGCGAGCAAGGGAGCAGCGAAGCGGCTGCTCGAGCAGGGAGGACTTTCGGTGAATGGGGTAAAGCTGAGCGGTGAGCAGCGCATCGTGCTGAACGAGATGATGCTCGCGGGGGGGCACCTGCTGCTGCGGAAGGGGGCGAGAGACTATGCGCTGGTGCGGGTGGGGGGCTGAAGCGACGACAGAATATTCGAGGAGCAGCGAATGACAGTTGAGGCAATCGATCCCGGCGTCATTGCAGCGATCTGCGCGATCCCGAGAAGATTTTGCCACGAGGAGAAGTCGATGCGGGATCTGGTCGCCGAAAGCGGATATTATCGCGTAGAGACAATCCTGGCTTTGGAATTACTTCACTCGCACCTCAACGCTGAGCCGTCACTGATCGAGGATTGGGAGCGCTGGTCGCAAGACAAGCGCACGAGTGGCGGATGGTACCTGACGCGCTCGGTCGGTGGCCTAACGGTTGGTAGCCTTGATGGGCGATTCGAACCGACTCGATTTTATGCTTCGGCGATGGAGGCATGCGCAGAATTCATCGTGCGCGAACTAAAGTCGGTGGGGGCTCATGTCTCCGACCGCGAGCGCGCCGACTGAGTTTCGCCAGGAAGTGGAGCGCACCGTGAACCAACGGGTGGGAGCGACACAAGAGATGACGCACCTCTCGGAACGACGCCTCGACGATCTCAGAGGCGTGTCGATCAAACCGCCGTTTTAGACATTGATGATCGGGAGCGTCGCTGCGGCTCGCGCCGTACCTCTGAAGCGCCTCACGGCCCTCTCGCCGAACGTCTAGCGCGCAGTGACCCTTCGACAGTTCTCGTGCCGGATCATACGGTGATGATCCGTGCGCGGGCTTTCGTTTGGGCTTCGATTCGGCTGCACATGATGTCGCAGAGTTCGAAGACGCTCTTATCCGCGAGCTCGTAGTAGACGAAGAGCCCCTCTTTGCGTCGTCGCACGAATCCCGTGCTGTTGAGCACATGCAGATGCCTGGACACATTGGCCTGGCCAAGGCCGGTCTTTTTCACCAGATCACCGACCGACATCTCGCCCGCGCGGAGATAGTTCAGAATCGAGAGTCGCGCTGGTTCGGCGAGCGCCTTGAACCGGTCCGAGAGCAGCTCGAGCAGTTCGGGTGTCAGCGCGTGCGCCGGCGGCGTCTTCATCACGAGCGAGGAGAGGAGGCTGATCGCCCGGATCGGATCGCAAGCAGCCGTTCGAGGGGGCAGAAGCCGGTGAAGCTCGATTGGAGCAAGTTGAGTCCAACGAACGCCGTGAAGAGAAACCAGGCTGGGTGCACCCAGTAGCCCAGCGCGAGCGACACGAGAACGAAAATGCCGGCAAAGCGGCGGACGAGGCGGTCTATACTCATATCATGCTCCGATCGAAAGTGTGAGTCGAGCGACGGACCTTGCATTCGACGTACCTGACCATCCGCGAATCGGGGGATCGCACAGCGGATGCGCACTACGAAGCGACGCGAGCCATTGCGGCGGCCGCGGGCGACGAGAGATCATGAGCCTCGTCATGCGGCTCGGATCGGCGGCGGCGGGATCACCACCGGCGCGCGCCGACGGAGCTCCCAGTACAGAATCGGAACCACGACCATGGTGAGCACAGTGGCGACGATGGCGCCGCTGATTAGTGCGACCGCCAGCCCCTGGAAGATCGGATCGAGGACCATGACCAGCCCGCCCACCACGACAGCCGCCGCGGTGAGCGCAATGGGCCGGAAGCGCACGGTGCCCGCCTCCAGCACCGCGTCGCGCAAGGAGCGCCCTCGCGCTTCGGCAAGTTGAATGAAGTCCACCAGCAGAATCGAATTGCGCACGATGATCCCTGCGAGCGCGATCATTCCGATCATGGATGTCGCCGTAAAGAAGGCGCCGGTGATCGCGTGGCCCGGCAAAATGCCGACGAGCGTGAGCGGGATGGGCGCCATGATCACGAGCGGGACCGTGAACGACTGGAACCAGCCCACGACGAGCACGTAGATCAACAGCAGCACGATCGCGAACGCGAGGCCGAGGTCGCGGAACACCTCGATCGTCACCTGCCACTCGCCGTCCCACTTGATCGCCGTCTCGTCCAGCCGCTCGGGTTGAACCGCATTGTATCGGGCGATGCGTGCGCCGGACACGCGCAGCCGGTCGAGCTTGGCATTCATCGCCATGATCGCATAAACGGGCGATTCGATCACGCCGGCAACGTCGCCGGTGACGTAGATGACCGGGCGCAGATCCTTCCGCGCTCGACTATGTTCGCGCGTGCTGGTCACCACGGTTACGAATCGCGCCAGCGGTTGCGGTCCTGCTGACGTCGCAATGGGTAGCGCGAGCAACGCGTCTATGGACGACCGTCGATCGACTGGCAGCCGCGGGACGATGACGCGCCCTTCGCGCGCGGTCTGCGAGCTCGTGATGCCGGAGGGCGCGCCGGAGAGCGCGAGCGAGAGCGTCTGCGAGATCTGCTCCACGCTCGCCCCGGCTTCTGCCGCGCGCACCCGGTCGATTTTGAAGGTGCGCTTCTGCTGCGGCGCTTCCACCGTCCAGTCGACGTCGACCACCCCCGCTGTCGATTCGAACACCTGCTTCACTTTGTGGGCCGCCTCGAGCCGCGTCGAATCGTCGGCGCCATACACTTCGGCGACGAGTGTGGAGAGCACGGGTGGACCGGGCGGAATCTCCGCCACCTTCACGGACGCACGATATCGAGTCGCGATGGAGTCGATGCCGGGACGCACCGAGACGGCGATCGCGTGGCTCTGGCGCGAGCGATCGCCCTTGGCCAACAGATTCACCTGGACGTCGCCGACGTTTGGCCCCGTGCGCATGAAGTAGTGGCGCACCAGTCCGTTGAAATTGAATGGCGCGGCCGTTCCCGCGTACACCTCCGTGCTCGTGACTTCCGGCACGTGGCTCAGATAGCCGGCGATCTCCTGGCCCAGGGCATTGGTGCTTTCGAGCGTCGTGCCTTCGGGCAGATCGAGGATCACCTGAAACTCACTCTTGTTGTCGAACGGGAGCATCTTGACCTTCACCGCCTTGAGGGCGAGCAGGCCGATCGACAAGAGCAGCAGTGCGACGACGCCGCCGTAGAATGTGTGGCGCAGCCGCGCACGATCCATGAGACCCGTCATGAGCCTCGCATACAGCCGGCCGAAACGCGAGCTCTCCTCCGTCTCGAGCGCACGATCGTGCACATGTCCCACCGGCGTCACGTGACCCTTGAGCAGGCGGTACGCCAGATACGGGGTGACGATGAAGGCCACCCCCAGCGACGCGAGCATCGCGACCGATGCGCCCACCGGAATCGGACGCATGTACGGACCCATCATGCCCGAGACGAACGCCATGGGCAGGATGGCGGCGATCACAGCGAACGTCGCGAGAATCGTCGGATTGCCCACTTCGTCGACCGCCTCCACGGCTGCGTCCTCGGGAGAGCGGTCTCCCATCTGGAGATGCCGGTAGATGTTCTCCACCACGACGATCGCATCGTCCACGAGAATGCCGATGGAGAAGATGAGCGCGAAGAGCGTGATGCGGTTGAGCGTATACCCGAGCGCGTAGTAGGCGAACAGCGTCAGCGCGAGCGTCATGGGAACGGCCACGAGCACCACCGCCGCCTCGCGCCATCCGAGAAAGATCCAGATCAGTACCGTGACGGAAACCGTCGCGATGATGAGATGCAGAATCAGCTCACTCGCCTTGTCGCCGGCAGTCTCGCCGTAGTCGCGTGTGACATCGAGCGTGACCTCGTGCGGAAGCAAGCGGCCCTTCGCCTCATTCACGCGCTGCATGATTGCGTGTGTGACCTGCGTGGCGTTGGCGCCCTTGCGCTTGGCCACGGCAATCGTGACGGCACTCTCGGAGACACCGCTCCGATTGGTGTGCGATACGTAGGTCGTCGTTTCGCCGAAGTCGTCGGCGACGTCCGCCACGTCGCGCAGCGTCACCGACGACCCACCGCGCTGCGCGACGACGACGGCGTTCACCTCCGCCACCGTCGCGAGCGTCGCGCCCACGTCGATCAGGGAGACGGCATTCGAGGCCGTCAGCTCGCCGGCGTGCAGGCGGGCGTTCGCGGCGCGCAGGGCCTGGGATACTTCCCCCGGAGTGACGCCGCTCGCCGCGAGTCGCGCCGGGTCGAGCGTCACCCGCAGCTGCTTCGCTTGCCCGCCCACCACGAACGTCTCGGCGACATCGGGAATGGTGCGTATCTCGTCCTCGAGGTGCACGGCGATCTGCCGCATGGCGTTCGCGTCGTACACGGAGGAGTGCAGCGTGAGCGCGAGGACGGGGACGTCGTCGATCGAGTGCGCCTTCACGAGCGGAGGAAGCGCGCCTGCGGGCATCTGGTCCATCGCACCGGCGAGCTTCGCCTGAACCCGCGTCACGCTCCGCTCCTGATCCTCGCCAACCTTGAAGCGTACGGTCGTCATGGCGTAACCGTCGCTCGAGAGACTGTACACGTGATCGACGCCGGGAATTTCCAGCATGCGCTGCTCGATCGGTCGCGCCAGCAGGTTCTCCGCCTCGCTGGGCGACGCGCCCGGCAACGCTGCGATCACGTCGATCATCGGCACCGAGATCTGCGGCTCCTCCTCTCGCGGCGTGGCGAGAATGCCGAGCAGGCCGGCGGCGAGCGATGCGATCGTCACCAGCGGGGTGAGCTTGGAACGGAGAAACGCCTTGGCTACGCGCCCCGAGATTCCCATTCGTCAGCTCCCCGCGGAAGCGACGGGTACGATGACGACGTCACCCGCGTGCAGCCCCGCGCTCACTTCAGTCATCGCGCCGTACGACCCGCCGACCTGGATCCACCGGGTGAGGTCGCCCGCGGCGGTGCGAAGGATCACGCCGACGAGGTCGCCCTCACGCATGAGTGCAGGTGTAGGGACGAGGATGCCGGACCGTTCGCCGAGCGATAGACGAAGTGTGGCGGCGCTGCCCGGCAGGATCGACCCGGCCGGATTGGCGACGAGCGCGTTGATCGTGTAGAGATTGCCCGCGGTCGCCGGGACGACGCCCTCGACGATCGCGTCCACCGTTCGATTCTCGACGACGGCCTCCACGTGCTGGCCGCGATGAACCCGCGCTGCGACGTCGGGAGTCGCGTTCGCGCTGATGCGAAGTCGACGTCCGTCCTGGATCGTGATCAAGGGCGCGCCGGGTGATGCAAACGCACCGGGATCCACGAACCGGCGCGTGATCGTCCCGGCGAACGGCGCGCGAACTACTGCGTACGCGCTTACGGCGCCCAGCTCGGCGGCGGCCGCCCGCGCGGCATTCACACCGGACTCGGCGCGCGCGAGCGCAGTCTCGGCGGCATCCAGCTGTGATTTCGTGGCCGCGCTATCGGCGTACAGCGCGCGAATGCGACCGGCTTGCAGCGTTGCTTCCCGATGCCCCGCCTCCGCGCTGTTGATCGAGGCGGCCACCTGCCCTTCTTTCGCAACGAGCTCGCGCGCGTCGATACGCAGCAGTGCCTGCCCCGACGCGACGACATCGCCTTCGTGGACGGAAACGGTAAGCACCGTGCCCATCAGCTTACTGCTCAGCGTGGATTGCTGCACGGGAGTGGCAACCCCCGATGCATCGAAGGTGGCGAGGATGCTGCTGTCCTTCACCGTGTACGGAGTGCCGGCGATGCGCGGCGGCGTGGCCGTCGCAGCGTCGGGCGTGGACGAGGAGCAGCCCGCCGCGAGCAGCAGCAGCGCAGTGGTGCCGGCGAAGAATCGAAAGGCCATGAGGAATGTCCTCGGAGCGTTCTGGGAGGGTGTCATTGCCGGTCCTGAGCAGGCGTGCTGCGCGACGTTCCGTCCGCGGCACCCGAACTGTCATCGAGCACGGCGAGCGTTGCGGGGTCGCGTCCGGTCGCCAGGCGGCGTTCGGCTGCATCGACGATGACCATGTATCGCGCCTGCGCGAATGCGAGGGCGCTCTGGGTATCCGCCGACTGGGCATCGAGCAGCTCGGCGACCGACGCCAATCCGCCTTCGTACTTTCGCGCGACGATGCGGTGCGCTTCCGCGCTCTGCGCCACGGCGCGCTGCGAGATCTCGAGGCGTGCGAGCGCAACGGTGAGCGCCGTGCGCGTCTGCTCGATCTGCAGCCTGCCGTTCGCCTTTGCGGCCTCCGCCTGCGCTCGTGCACTGGACTGGCGTGCGGACGTCGCCCGCACGTCCGAGACTTCATTCGCGCCGGCGAACGGATTCCATGTCGCCATCACCCCAACCGTCCAGTTTCCGTCTCCACCGTAGAAGTGATTGGGAGAATTCCAGTCATATCGCGCGAACGAGTTGATGCGCGGGAGATAGGTCGCCCGTGCACGGAGGGCATCGGCGCGCGCGGCCTCGCGCGCCCGCGCTGATGCGTCGACATCTGCCCGCGGCAGGACGTCGCGGTACATCGTGTCCGCTTCGACGACCGCGCGAATACGCTCCGCGGACGGCAGGGCATTCGGAGCGGCGATGTCCATCGCGTCGGCAGCGTCGTCACCGCCGAGCAGCACAGCGAGCTGCCGACCCGCGGTCATTGCGTTCCCGTGGGCCTCCGCCAATTGCGCGTCGATGTCGCCGGCGCGAACCCCGGCAAGCAGCGCGTCGGATTTCGTGACCACGCCCTGCCGCACCATCGACTCGGCCTGTGCCTGATGGGCGTGTGCCGCGCGAGAGGCCGCCTGCAGCATGGTCACGCGCTCAGTGGCCAGCACCGTGGCGTAGTACGCGCGCACGACGTCCACGCGGATCGACAATCGTGTCCAGTTTTCCGATGCGCGTGTCGCGTCGGAGGCTCGCAGCGCGGCGCGGCGACCCAGCCACGCATCGGCGTTCAGCAGTGGCTGCTCCACGACGATACCACCCTGATAGTTGGCGATCGCTCCAGGGTAGTTCAGGTGGCTCGGCTCGAAATCGGCCTGGGTAATGGACCGCTGGCGCAGCGTGGCCCCGAACGCTCCGATGGGATCCGTAGTGCGCACGTA
The DNA here is from genome assembly GCA_038237245.1 of Gemmatimonadales bacterium. Taxonomy (GTDB): domain Bacteria; phylum Gemmatimonadota; class Gemmatimonadetes; order Gemmatimonadales; family Gemmatimonadaceae; genus FEN-1250. The sequence continues at coordinate 21,866 of JBBRYY010000012.1, forward strand.
GCCAGCTTCCACACGAATGTTCGGAAGCATGCCATTGAGCGGGGCGATCGCCTGCGCGCGCTTCTCCGCGGTCGCGCTTTCCGCAATCCGGTTGGCGAACGCCGATTGATCCGCCTGATGGAGGGCTGCCGAGAGCGTGAGCTGTGCGAGCGCGCGCTGGCTCGGCGCGAGACAGAAGATCAGAAACAGCAGGGCACGCTGATGTCGCGACAAGATCACGTCCGTATCCGAGGGCACAATGTATACTTGCCTATATATCTATATATGAATATAGAGATCGTAAGATATCCGCGCAAGCCTCATGGACGACGCGCTGCTTCAGGCGCACGTTGGTCGCGCGAGGCGCGCGCTTAACTACCTCGCCCGCCCCAACACCTCCAACGCCCTCCGCATCTCCCCACTCGTATTGAAGCAGTGCGGCGACAACCTGATCGCCCCTTCCCGCAACGAGTGCGAGATCTTCGCGCCTTTGAGCGCCTTCGACGCCGCCCTCGGATCCCTCGGCGCGATCGCCAACACCCCTCCCCGCTTCTTCGGATCTTCCGGCGTCACCAACCGCACGATATCCTCGTGCGCGCGCGCCCATGCGACCGCCTCGCTGACGATTCCCTCGACGTGCTTCTCCACCGCTGCGGGCCCGAGCTCGAAGAACAGCTCGAGACTCGCATTCAGCCCCGCAAAATCGCCCGCCGGCAGCGTGTTGATCTGATAGCGCCGCGCGTCGTCGTAGAAGTTGAAGTCGTAGTCGACCATGCGCGTGAAATCTTCGCTCGACTTCATCGCGAGCCAGCCGACCACCGCGGGCTCGAGCTCCGGCATAACTCCCTCGCGCACGTACACGAACCCCGAGCCCCACGGCGCGAGCAGCCACTTCTGCGCGCCGCTCGCCAGCACGTCGATGTGCAGCGTCGACACGTCGAGCGTCAGCGCGCCGGCTCCCTGAATCGCATCGACGACGAAATACACGCCGTTGTCCCGACACGCCGCGCCGATCGTCGCGAGATCCGCGCGATAGCCAGTCGAGAACGACACCCACGACATCGTCACGACCTTCACTTCCGGCCGCTTGAGCTCCTCGAGCAACCGCGCCTCATCCTGTAGTCCGTCCTTCTTCGGAATCAGCTCGAGCTTCACCCCCTTCTTCGCCAGCGACATCCACGGATACACGTCCGCCGGATATTCGCCGTCGTACGTCAACACCACGTCGCCCGACTTCAGCGGAAGCCCGAGCGACGCGACATTGATCCCGTACGACGTGTTCACCACGCACGCGACCTCGCCGACCTTGGCGCCGATCAACTTCGCGATCAGCTCCCGCGATTTCCGAAATACCTCGAGATCCTGGTATGTCGTCAACTTGTACGGCTCGGCCCTCAGCGCCGCCCACTCCGCAACCGCCGCCGCCGCCCGCTTCGGCATCGCGCCGGTCTTCGCGTTGTCGAGATAGTTCTGCTCTCCGCTCAGCGTCCACGGGTATTCCTTCGCGCGAAGCGCGTCGACATCGAAACTCATCACGTCCGTCCCTCGAGTGCGCGCGGATCGAGCGCGTCCCGCAGCGCGTCGCCGAGCAGGTTGAAGCCGAGCACCGCGGCTCCGATCGCGAGACCGGGGCTGAGCGAGGTCCACGGGGCGTGCCTGAGCTGTTCGAGATCGCGGCCGTCCGCGATCATCGAACCCCAGCTCGGCGTCGGCGGCTGAACGCCCAGCCCAAGAAACGAGAGCGCCGCCTCCGCCATGATCGCACCGGCTACTCCCAATGTCGCCGCGATGACGACGGGCGCAATGACGTTCGGCAGCAGGTGACGCGTGATGATCCGGTAGTCGCGCTCGCCGAGTGCGCGTGCCGCCTGGACGTACTCGAGTTGCCGCACCACGAGCACCTGCCCGCGAACGATGCGCGCCATCCCCGCCCATCCGACGACGCCGATCGTCACGAGCACCGTGGTAAGCGATGGCTCGAATGCGGCGGCGAGGGCAATCAGCAGCAGCAACGATGGAAATGCCAAGGTCACGTCGGCGAGACGCATCACACCCTCGTCCACCCACTTACCGTAGAAGCCGGCAATGAGGCCGAGCGAGAGGCCGATCGCGAGCGAGATTCCCTGCGAGAGAAAGCCCACCGAGAGCGAGATCCGCGCACCATATACGAGCCGGGCCCACACATCGCGACCCTGGAGGTCCGTGCCGAGCCAGTGCGCGCCCGACGGCGGCTGGAGCTGATTCGCGAGCGCGATGCCGGTGGGGTCCCATTGCGTGACAAGGGGAGCGAGCACCGCGAGCAGCACCATCAGCACGATCGCGCCGAGCCCGATCATCGCGCGCCGGTCCGCGCGCAGCTTCCGCCAGAGGAGCGCGTTCATACGGGGTCCCGAAGCTCGGGCGGCGTGTCCGGCGGCTGACGCTTCCACCGGCGGTGCTGCCAGAAGTACTGCTCCGGCGCCTGACGCACGAAGCTCTCGAGCGAGCGGGAGTACTCGTTCAGGATCGTTTCCACGTCGCGGTCGGTGTCGCCCGTGCGCAGTGTGACGAGCTCACGAATATGCAGGCGATATCGGCCGTCTGGCTGTCTCAGGCTCACGCCGAAGAATACGGGTACATTGAGCCGCAGCGCGAGCACCGCCGGACCGCGTGGCGTCTTCGCGGGCCGTCCGAAGAAGTTGACGAAGCTCGACGCGATGTGCAGCCCGGACTGATCGATCAGAAACGCGATCACATGCCCATCGCGCAGCGCGCGCGCGGTGTGCCGCACAGCGTCGCGGTCGCGCACCACGGTCATTCCGAGCCGCGAGCGCGTGCGCGTGAGGTAGGCATCGAAGAGCGGATTCCCCATCAGTCGGACGACGACATCGATGGGATGCCCACTCGCCGCCGTTGCCGCGCCGCCGAGCTCCCAGTTGCCGAGATGACCGGTGAGCACGATCGCGCCACGCCCGGCCGCGCGCTGCCGCGCAAAGAGCTCGAGCCCATCCGTCCCTGCCATGTGCTCGAGTATCCCCGCACCATCGAGCCGCGAGAAGAGCGCGCTCTCCGCCGCCACTCGTCCGAGGTGCCGGAAGCTCTCCTTCGCTACGCGCTGCACCTCGCGCGACGAAAACTCCGGGAACGCCGCCGCGATCTGCTTCTCCGCCACCGTCCGGCGAACTCCGAGCGGCCAGTAGAACAGCGTTCCGATCCACCCGGCGAAGGCCACCGCCATGCGCCACGGCAACCGTCCGAGCAGCGCCGTCAGCGCGCGCAGCACCACGTACTGCGCACGATCCCCGAGGCTCGGCGCTTTTCTGTCGCTCACCAGCGCGCGCGGTCGCTCGCGATCGCCGCGGCCGCCTCGAAGGCGTCGACCATCTTCGTCTCCGAATAGTCGCGCGACACCCGCGCGCGCCCCGCGCCGCCCATCGCCGCGCGGCGATCATCGTGGCCAAGGAGCAGTGCGACCGCGGCCGCGATGTCCGGCGCCTCACCGCGCGGCAACAGGATCCCCGCGATGCCATCCGGCACGTACTGCTCGGCCACCGTCCCGCGCTCGGCCAACACCGGCACGCGCGACGCGAGCAGATCGAGCAGCGCAAACACGGCATTGTCGCCATCGGCGACGACCCAGCCGAGATCGGCGACGCTCAGGACCGACAGATAATCGTCGCGCTCACCGAGAAAGCTGACCGCGCCCGTGATGCGAAGCGCGGCGGCGTGCATGCGCAGATCTTCGTCGTCCGACCCCGCGCCGATCATCGCGAGTCGGAGCTCGGGATGTCGCGGCGCGAGTAGCGCAATGACGCGCAACACCGTCGCCGCGCGCGCCTGACCGGTGCGATCGTAGACGCAGACGAGGAGTCGCGTGCCGCCTGGCGCCCCGATGCTCGCGCGCGAGGCGGGGCGAATCGCGTCGTACGCCTGCGCGTTGACGCCGAGCGGGACGACCGCCGAAGGAAAGCGCGCGAACGACAGCGCGCGCGCGTTGCGCATCTCGCTCTCGGATCCGAAGAGCAGCCCGGTGGGCGCGAGCTTGAACGCCAATCGCGCGCCGGCACTGACCTTGAGCATGTGGCCCACAGCGACCCGCCGCAGCACTGCCGCTCGCTCGGCCAGCCTCGTCGCCAGCGCGGCGATCAGCTGCCCGCGATCGCCATCCACGATCACGACCTGGATGAATCGGTCGTGCAGCAATCGGCGCAGCCGCATCGCCGCCACGGGCCACGGGAGGAGCGTCGAGAGCGAAACCACCTCGTACGCGCCGAACTCGAGATGCTGCTCGAGCGCGCTCTCCGGCGGGCACACGACCGTGACGTTGTGCCCGCGCTCACTCATCCCGCGCGCCGCCGCCGCAAGCGCGCGCGCACTCCCGTTCCACTCCGGCTGCTGGCTATAAAACAGTATTCGCATGTTCTTCTACCGGTTGCGAATCCCTGTCTCCGAACTGGAGAGTGTGCAGCCGGTAGTACGCGCCGCGCAGCTCGAGCAGCTCGGCGTGCGTGCCACGCTCGATGATGCGTCCGCGGTCGAGCACGAGAATCTCCGTCGCGTTCACGATCGTCGACAGTCGGTGCGCGATGACGATCACCGTGCGCCCCGCGAGCAGGCGGTCGATCGCCTCCTGCACGAGCCGCTCACTCTCGGTGTCGAGCGCCGACGTCGCCTCGTCGAGGATCAAAATCGGCGGATCGACCAACAGCGCGCGCGCGATCGCTATCCGCTGGCGCTGTCCGCCCGACAGCCGCGCGCCACGCTCGCCGAGCATCGTGTCGTAGCCTTCGGGGAGCTCCGAAATGAATCCGTGTGCGTTCGCGGCGCGCGCGGCGGCCTGGATCTGCGTATCGGTGTACGTCGAACCGCGGCCGTACGCGATGTTCGCGCGCACGGAATCGTTGAAGAGCACCGTCTCCTGGCTCACGACCCCCGTGAGCGAGCGCAGCGACTGGAGCACGATGTCGCGCGTGTCGACACCATCCAGCAGAATGCGTCCGGACGTGGGCTCGTAGAAGCGCGGAATCAGATCCGCGAGCGTGCTCTTCCCCGCCCCACTCGCGCCCACCAGCGCGACGACGTCGCCCTTGCGCGCCGAGAAGGTGATGTCGGTGAGCACATCCGTGTCCTCGTCGTACGCGAACGACACGCTTTCGAAATCGAGCGAGCGTTCGAAGCTCGTCGCGACCCGGGTGCCGCGATCCATCGACTTCTCCGTCGGCATGTCGAGCACCTCGAAGAGCCGGTCCGCGCTCGCGAACGAGTTCTGCGCGATCGCGGGGATCTGCGAGAGCTGCTTGAGCGGCTGCAGCATCCGCATCACGAACGTCAGGAAGACGAGGAACTGCGACGCCTGCAGCGTGTGATCGACGAGCACCCACTTCGCACCCGTCCACAGCAGCAGCACGACGATGAAGGTCCCGAGCGTCTCCGTGATCGGCTGCCCGATCAACGCGAACTTCGCCATGCGCACGAGGCCACTCGAGTACGTGTGGCTCGCCGTCGTAAAGCGCGCCTCCTCGTACCCCTCGGCCGCGAACGACTTCACGAGCCGGATGCCGCTCACGCTCTCCTGCAGCACGCTCATCATCTCGCCGTGATCGTTGCGCAGGCGTCGATAGCCGCGGCGCAGCTTTCGGAGCAGCGGCTGCAGCGCGAAGGTCAGCGCAGGCGCGACGACGAGCGCCATCAGCGTGAGCCGCCAGGAGATCCCGAAGAGATACGCGACGTAGATCGTCACCATCGCGGCGGCGGAGATCGCCTGCGTGACGAGCTGGGTGATGAGCGTCTTCGTCTGCTCGGTGTCGGAGAGCACGCGCGAGATGATCTGTCCGACCTTCGTGCGCGTGAACCAGCCGATCGGGAGCGACTGCAGGTGACGGTAGACGGCGTCGCGCAGATCGCGCGTGATGTATTCCTGGAGTTGCGCGCCGAGGGTGCCGGCGATCCAGACGCAGAGATTCTTGACGGCGACGGTGGCGAGCAGAATCAGGATGACGTTGCGCAGCGATCCCATCTGATCGTTCGGATTCAACAGCCCGCCAATCGTCCAGTTCAGGAACGAGGTGACCCAACCGCTCTTGATCGGGAGTGCGGGAAGCCCGAACAGGGCGTTCAGGAACGGGATCAGCAGCGCGAACGAGTATCCGTCGAGCGCGGCGCCGATGAGATTGAAGAAGATGTTTCCCGCCATGCGCCACGCGTGCGGGCGCAGAAACGGGGTGAGGCGTCTGTAGGAGACGCGGTTCACTATCGGCGCGGCGTGAGGAGCGCGACCGGCAGGATGCACTCCTCGGGAGTGACTCCTCCATGCAGAAACGAGCCGCGATAGCGCGTCTGATACTCGCGCAGCTTCGTCGGATATACGAAGAAGGTGTCGCCGACGGCGAGGAGCGTGTTCGCGCCGGAGCCGCGCCGCGGAAGCTTGAGGTCGTCCGCGTTTCCGAACGACAGCGCGTACTCGGACCTCTCCGCGCGCAGATCCTCGCCGAACTTGTAACGCAGATTCGCCGTCGCGTCACGCTTGGCGAATACCGTCGCCGGCGTGAGGCAGTGGATCGAGCCGTGATCGCTCGTGATGAGCACCGGGATGTTCTTGCGCGCGGCGTCCTTCAGGATCGTGAAGAGCACCGAGCGCTCGAACCACTGTTTCGTGATCTGCCGCAGCGCGATCTCGTCCTTCGCGACCTCGTACAGGATCGCCGACTCGCTGCGCCCGTGCGTGAGCAGGTCGACGAAGTTGAAGACGAATGCGCTCACGCCCTCGCGCGCAATGGCGCTCGAGACGCGCCGCTCGAGCTCCGCGCTGTCCGCGGTGCTCGAGATCTTCTCGTAGCGCACCGGGATCGCTCGCTTGAGCTCCGCGAACTGCGCCTCGAGCAGCCCGCGCTCGTGCGCATTCAGCGATTCGTCTTCGCGCTCGCCCCACCAGTCGGGGAATCGCGCCGCGATCTCGCTCGGAAAGAGCCCCGAGAAGATCGAGTTGCGCGAGTACGGCGTGGCCGTGGGCAGAATCGAGAAGTGATGCGTCATCTCGATCTCGAAGAAGGGCGCGAGCAGCGGGCTCAAGACAGCCCACTGGTCGAGGCGCAGACAGTCGATCACCACGAATACCGCTGCGCGATTGCGCTCGAGGATCGGGAGCAGAAACTCGCTCACGATGTCAATCGACAGCGGCGGACGGTCGCCCTCGAGATTCTTGAGCCACCCCGGATACGCGTCGCGCATGAAGATCGCGAACTCGCGCCGCATGTCGGGATAGAGCGACTGCAGCGAGTCGTAGAGGCTTTGCTCGCGCGCCTCGGCGAGACTCACATCCCACTCCACGAGCTCGCTGTAGCGCGAGACCCAGCCGCGCCAGTCGAGCGGCGCCTGCCGATCGAGCTCGATCGCGCGAAAGCGCTCGACGAAGGAGCGCGCGATCGCCTGCTGACGGATGCGCGGGCCATCGAGCACACGGGTGATCACCGCGAGCACCTGGCGCGGGTTGATCGGCTTGACCAGATAGTCGCGCACATCGACGCCGATCGCTTCCTTGAGCGTCGCGTCTTCCTCGCTCTTCGTGACCATCACGATCGGGAGGAGCGGGTCGAGCTCGCGGATCTCGCGGTATGCCTCGAGACCGCGCTTGCCTGGCATCTGCTCGTCGAGCAGCACGATGCCGTACGTTCGGCGCCGGAGCATCTCGACGGCGTCGTCCGCATTGGTCGCGGACTCTACCTCGAAACCCTTCTCCCGCAAGAAGATGCGGTGCGACTCGAGAAGATCGGCCTCATCATCGATCCAGAGTACGGATTTCGGGTGCTGTGCCATGTGCTCACAATGTAGTTTGACGGAAAAGAGGCGGCCAGCGCGCTCGGCCGTGGCGCTCGTGCTTGCGGTGCGGGCTGGTTCCATCTACGCTCCCCGAGCGGCCCCGTTCCCTCGTTGGTACTCCCTAACTCTGCCCATGCGCGCCTCCGTTCCTCCTTTCGCGGTGGGGCCGATCGTCTTCCCCTTTCGCGCGCTGGCGACGTACGCGGGGCAGGCTCCGCTTGGGCGCGGACGTGAGGTCGCGCTCGCCTGTCTGATGGCCGCGCGGCTGTCGACGCCCGTGGCGGGCACGCCGCTCCCGGCTCCGCTTCGCGCCGCGCGCGCGACGGGGGCGAGCCGGTGGTTCGCGTCGCTCGCGCTCCCGAGCCCGCTCCGCGCGCCGCTCACTCGCGTCGCGGCCGCGAGCGCGCGCGAGAGTGCGTCGGAGCTCGCCGAGGCGCTCACTGCGCTGATCGCCGCAGCGCGCAAGCATCTCGACGAGCCGAGCCTCGCGGAGCTGGATGGCGTCGTGCGACACCTTACGGGCGCGCGCGGCTGAACCACGGCGAAGCTGTTGCCGCTGCTCGGCTTCCGCGTAACTTGGGCTCCATGACGCGACACGACGACGAGCCGCGACTCGCCGAGCTGCTCAAACGCACCGACGCGATCGCGGACGGCGCGCCGGCGGCGGACACCATCTCCACCGGCTTCCCGACGCTCGACCGCCTGCTCGGTGGCGGACTTCGCCGCGGCGATCTCATCGTGCTCGGCGGTGACGTCGGCACCGGGAAGTCCGCGCTCGCGATCGCCATCGCGCTGCGCGCCGCCGAGGCCGGAAATGCGGTGACATATCTCAGTGGTGAGATGTCTCCGAATCGCGTCAACGAGCGGCTGCTCGCGATCGAGGGGCGCGCGTCGATCGATGCGCTGCGCTCGGGGACGCTCGACGAGGAGACGCGCGTCTCGCTCGGCGCGGTCGCGCTGCGGAAGCCGCACATGCTCCCGGTGGTGCGCGCGATGCCGCACGACAACAGCGACGCGCTCGACGCCGAGGCGAAGCGGGAGCCCGTGCCCGCGCTGCTCGTCGTCGACTCGCTGCAGCACGTGCATGGGGGTGGCGCACCGGCGGAGAACAACGCGCACGCGGTGCTCGCGCTCAAGGAGCTCGCGATGCGCAATCATCTCGCCGTGCTCGTCACCGCGCACCTTCCCGAGCTTCCGCCCACGCGCGAGAATCTGCGCCCCCAGCTGCAGGACTTCGGCGCGGTCGGGGCGATCAAGCAGCTCGCGGATGTCGTGCTCGGGCTCTTCCGCGAAGAGATCTATCATCCGGTTCCGGGTTCCGAGGGCGCTGCGGAGCTCGCGATCCTGAAGAACCGGCATGGCCCGACCACCTACATCGATCTGTATTTTTACAAGCAGTGGCTCAGATTCGAGGATATGGTCGACCCGGATCGCTGACCGCTCGTATATTCACCCTGTCTGCAGCGGAATACGGAGATGGCTGGTCATAGTAAGTGGAAACAGATCAAGCACTACAAGGCCGCAACGGACGCGAAGCGCGGCGCGCACTTCACGAAGCTGATCCGCGAGATCACCGTCGCCGCGAAGGCGGGCGGTGGCGATCCCGCCGGCAACCCGCGTCTGCGCACCGCAATCGATATCGCGAAGGCCGCGTCGATGCCGAAGGAGAATATCGAGCGCGCCGTGAAGAAGGGGACGGGCGAGCTCGAGGGGGTCGACTACGTCGAGGTGATGTACGAGGGCTACGGGCCCGGCGGCGTCGCGCTGCTCATCCACGCGGTCACCGACAACCCGACGCGCACCGTCGCCGAGGTGCGCTTCAAGCTCTCGCGCGGCAACGGCAACCTCGGCGCATCGAATTCGGTCGCCTGGATGTTCGAACGGAAGGGACAGCTCTACGTCGACGCGACGAAGTTCGCCGAGGATGCGACGATGGAGGCCGCGCTCGACGGCGGCGCAACGGACTTTGCGCAGGACGGCGAGCAGTTCGTCGTAAGCACCGAACCCACGGAGCTGCATTCCGTAATGGGCGCGCTCGAGGCGAAGGGGATCGCTGTGCACGACCCGGAGATCTCGATGATCCCGAAGCAGACCGTGCACGTCGAGGGACGGACGGCGGAGTCGCTGCTCAAACTGATGGAAGAGCTGGACTCGCTCGACGACGTGCAGAAGGTCGAGGCGAACTTCGACATGGACGAAGCCGAGATGAGCAAGGCGTGAGCCGCCGGCCGTGATCGTACTCGGGATCGATCCCGGCACGGCCGCAACGGGCTACGGTGTGGTTCAGGGTGAGCCGTTCGGCACGATGACGCTCGTCGAGTGCGGCGTAATCCGCACGCACGCGCGCGATCCCCTGCCCTCGCGACTCCGCGAAATTTTCGACGACGTCGTGCTGCTCATCGAACGGCATAAACCCGACGCAATGTCGATCGAAGATGTCTTCTATGCGAAGAACGTCCGCACGACCGTCGTGCTCGGCCACGCACGCGGGGTGATCCTGCTCGCGGCGCAGCAGGTGGAGCTCGCGATCTACGAGTATCCGCCCGCCGAGATCAAGAAGTCGGTGGTGGGCACCGGCGCGGCGACGAAGGAGCAGGTGCAATTCATGGTGACGAAGCTGCTGCGGCTCAAGACCGCGCCACAGCCGAGTGATGCGGCGGATGGAACGGCGGCGGCGCTCGCGCACATCATGGGTGGGCGGCTCGCGGGGATGAAGCAACGATGATCGCACGAGTCGCCGGAAAGCTCGTCGCGAAGGAACTCGACCGCGTCGAGATCTTCACCTCGGGCGGAGTTGCGTACGAGCTCTCGATACCGCTCGGCGTGTACGAGACGCTGCCGCGCGTGGGTGAGCAGACCGAGCTCCATACGCATCTCGTCGTGCGCGACGATGCGTGGCTGCTCTTCGGCTTCGTGACGATCAACGAGAAGCGCGTCTTCCAGCGGCTGCTGTCGGCGAACGGGGTGGGCCCGTCGCTGGCGCTCGGGCTGCTGTCGACGCTCTCGGCCGACCGGCTCGTGCGCGCGATCCGCGAGAAGGACATCGCGACGCTGCAGGGGGTGCCGCGCGTTGGGAAGAAGAAGGCGGAGCGGCTCGTGCTCGACCTTTCGGACAAGCTGGATGATGTCGCGGGCGCATCTCTCGTCGGCGCCGGCGGCCCGCGGGCCGAGGGGGCGAGTGCGGAGGACGCGATCCGCGCGCTGGTGTCACTGGGCTACGCGACGGTCGACGCCGAGAAGGCCGTGCGCGCGGTGATCGACACGGGGCCGGTGAAGCTCTCGGCGCCGGAGCTGATTCGAGCCGCGCTGGCGAAGATCGGAGGGCGCTGAGGGCGAATTTCGCACCTCCGCCGGACACGGTTGCGTTGATCGTGTAGCCAGAGCAACTTCGGATCATGACCACCGCCCGCCGCACCAACACGTTCACCGAATCGGTGATCCGTGAGATGACGCGCATTGCCAACGAGCATGGCGCGCTCAACCTCGCCCAGGGGATGCCCGACTTCCCCATGCCGCAGCCGCTCAAGGACGCGGCATGCATGGCGATCCAGGCAAACATCAACCAGTACGCGATCACGTGGGGCACGCCCTCGCTCCGCATCGCGATCGCCGCGAAGTACCGGCGCTGGTACGGCATGGATGTCGATTCGGAGAAGCACGTCACCGTCACCTGCGGCGCGACCGAGGCGATGGCCGCCGTCTTCCTGGCCCTCGTCAATCCGGGCGATGAGGTCATCGTCTTCGAGCCGTTCTACGAGAACTACGGGCCCGACGCGATCCTCGCCGAGGCGACGCCGGTGTTCGTGCCGCTCACGCAGCCGGGGTGGATGATCGACGCAGACAAGCTGCGCGCCGCGTTCACGAGCAAGACGAAGGCGATCATCGTCAACACGCCGCAGAATCCGACGGGGCGCGTGCTCACGCGTGCCGAGATCTCGCTGATCGCGGAACTGTGCGTGGAGCACGATGTGTACGCCTTCACCGACGAGATCTACGAGCACATCCGCTATGCCGGCGACCACCACGCGCTGGCGACGTGGCCCGGGATGGCGGAGCGCACGATCACCATCTCCGGCCTCTCGAAGACCTTCAGCTGCACCGGATGGCGCCTTGGCTACGCGATCGCGCCGGAGAAAGAATCGGTCGCCATTCGGAAGGTGCACGACTTCCTCACCGTCGGCGCGCCCGCTCCCCTGCAGGAGGCCGGCGCGATCGGGATGGCCTTCGACGCCGACTACTACAATCATCTCGCGCTCGAGTACCGCGCCCGCCGCGACCTCATGTGCGACGCGCTGCGCGAGGGCGGCTTCACCTTCACGGTGCCCGAGGGCGCGTACTACGTGCTCGCGGATTTCTCGGCGCTGAGCGACCTCGGTGATGTGGAGTTCGCGAAGTGGCTCACGAGCGATGTCGGCGTCGCGCCGGTGCCGGGTTCGAGCTTCTTCCGTCCGGGGAGCACCGGGGGTTCGAAGCTCGTTCGCTTCGCCTTCTGCAAGAAGCACGAGACGCTGCTCGCCGCCGGCGAGCGCCTCGCAAACCTGCAGGCGCGGGTGTGATTCAGAGCATGTCGCGCGCAGAGATCACAACTCCCGAAGTCATCGCCGATGAATCGGTGGTCGAGCTGTCGCTCCGTCCGCAGCGGCTGGCCGAGTTCATCGGGCAGCAGAAGGTGAAGGAGTCGCTCGCGATCTACATCGAGGCCGCGCGCGCGCGCAACGAGCCGCTCGACCACACGCTTTTCTACGGTCCGCCCGGGCTCGGCAAGACCACGCTGGCTGAGCTCATCGGCCGCGAGCTCGGCGTCAACATTCATACGACGAGTGGCCCAGCCCTCGAGAAGGCCGGCGATCTCGTCGGCACGCTTACCAATCTCCGCGCGCGAGACATCCTCTTCATCGACGAAATCCATCGCCTCAAGCCGATCATCGAGGAGTTTCTCTATCCGGCGATGGAGGACTACAAGATCGAGATTCGCCTGAGCGACGGCCCGAAGGCGCAGACGATCACGATGCAGATCGAGCCGTTTACGCTCATCGGCGCGACCACTCGCTTCGGGATGCTCACCTCGCCGATGCGCGCGCGCTTCGGCATCCCGCTGCGCCTCAACTTTTACCCGATGGAAGATCTCGAGCAGATCGTGATCCGATCGGCCGAGGTGCTGAAGGTTGAGATCGATGAGGGCGGCGCGATGGAGCTCGCGCGCCGGTCGCGCGGAACGCCGCGCGTCGCGAATCGCCTGCTTCGCCGCGTGCGCGACTATGCGCAGGTGAAGGGGAACGGCCGCATTACGCGGGACATCGCGGACGCCGCGCTCGCGATGCTCGACGTGGACCAGTTCGGACTCGACGACATGGATGCGCGCATCCTCAAAACCATCATCGAGAAGTTCGACGGCGGCCCGGTGGGAGTGAAGACCATCGCGGCGGCAATCGGTGAGGACGAGCTAACAATCGAGGAGGTGTACGAGCCCTTCCTCGTGCAGAACGGATTTTTACAGCGGACGCCCCGCGGGCGCATGGCTACCCCGCAGGCCTACCGCCACTTCGGTTTTTCGCCGCCGACACCTGTTCCGGGCCAACCGACGCTCTTCTGAATCGTCCTACAACACGGTGCGCCACTTGCGTGAGCCGATGAGCTCACGAGCTAGCACGTCTCCGGGAGTTGTATGGCCGTTTCCACTGAAGAACGCTGGAAGGAACACAACGAAACCGGCCGTCGTCACTTCGAGCGCGCCGAGTTTGCGGAGGCCGAGCAGCAGTACATCGCCGCCCTCCGGCAAGCGACGTTACTGGGCGCGGTCACGCTGACCGAGCTCGGGCAAGTTGCGTTCTCCCTTCGTGATTTCACTCAGTCCGAGAGCTATTTCCGCCGTGCGCTGACCATTCGCGAACAGGCGCTCGGTACCGAGTCGGTGGATCTCATGCAGGCGCTCAACGATCTCGCCGCGCCGTCATACTCGCGCGGTGAGCTCGAGCAGGCCGAGCGTCTCTACAAGCGCGCGCTCGCCATCGGCGAGGCGCAGCTCGGCGAGCTGCATCCGGATCTCTCCGTCACGCTCAGTAATCTCGCGCGGCTGCATCAGCGCAAGGCGGATTGGCGCGCCGCCGCGCCGCTGCTCGGACGACTGCTTGCGATCAAGCAGCGATCGCTCGGCGAGACGCATCCGCACGCGGTGTCGCTGATGCTCGCCGTCGCGAACGCGCGCAGCTCGCTGGGTGAGCACGAAGTGGCGGAGGAGCTCGTGCGACGCGCGCTCGCGCTGCAGGAGCGCGCGCAGGCGGGCGACGCCGAGATGGTGCGCTCGCTCTCGATGCTCTCAAAGATCTACATGGCCAGCGGGAAGACCCAGCTGGGTGGCGAGATCGCGGATAAGGCCGCGCAACGTCAGAAACGTGTGGGACAAGTTCCCCGCTCGCGGACCATGCGCGCGCGACTCGATCGCGACACGCCCGACTTCTCGGCTGATGAGGCAACGCCGCCAACGGTGCGCGCGGCGCAGCCCGCGCCCTCGCTCGCGCCCCCGATTCCCGTCGCCGCCCGTGCGCCGTCGCACACTCCTGGCGCGCGTGCATCTACGCCCGACCACTCCGGTACGCCTGCAAAGCCGAGCACGCCTGCCGCGCCGGGGCTGATCAAGGCATATGCACAGATGATCGAGTCCGCGGAGGATGCGAGACGCGGCAAGCGCCGCTCCTGGTGGTCGAGGATGCTCGGCCGCTGACCGCTGGGCAGTTGGTATCGACGTCCGAAAATGGCCAGCGCACAAGCGGTCTCTTGACAGCATCGCGCACCCGACGGAACTATCCAGTATGCGCGGCGCCATGCTCGTCCTTCTGCTCGCAGCCACCTCGCTGGGCGCGCAGTCGGACATACAGGAAAAACGTTTCGCGAGCGCGGACTCGCTGGTATCCGAGGGCGACTCCGTCGGGGCGCTGCGGTTACTCGACGACGCCGTGCGCGCGAACGCGAGCGATGGTGAGGCGTGGCACCGCCGCGGCGTGCTCGCTTGGCGCATGTCCGGGGCAGAGAAGCGCACGGGGTTCATGAAGCGGAGCGCCAACGAGGCGCTGCTCAACGTCGCCGACTCGTCGCTCCGACTCGCGACGCATTACGCACCCGGCTCACCGGGGTACCTCGTCGACCTCGGGCGCTTCGACCTCACATCCAACTCCGCATCGATGCGCGGTCGCGCGCGGCCGCTGTTCGAAGAGGCACTCAAGGCGGCACGCAAAGGGAAGGATCCCGTCGTGCTCTCGCGCGCCGCGGATGAGATGGGGATGACGTGGTGGCGTCACTACGAGGACATCGCCGACCGCAACATCTACAGTGCGATCATCAGCAACGTAAAGGACCGTACCTTCACGAAGGATCCACGCTCGATCGCATACTTCGTCGACCGTCAAACCATTCGCGCCGCCGCACAGGACTGGTCGGGCGCCCTCGAATATCTGAAGGCGTACGAGTTCTTTTCCGAGGCGCTGAAGGCGCAGCCGGGAAATGAGGCCGCGCTCAAGCACGTGTATCGCGCGCTGGTCGACCGGCAGCGCTGGGTGGAGCTCGAGCATATCGCGCGCGTGCGCCTCATCGACGACCACACCGATGCATGGGCGTGGCTCAGCCTCGGCCTCGGCACACACCGCCTCGGAGACGAGCATCAGTCGAGCCTCGCGTTCGACAGCGCCCTCGCCTATCTCCCCGCGCGCGAGCGCGCCCACTACACGAATCTGTCGCGTATCGTCACACCGAAGGACAGCATGAGCCGCAGCCATCTTCCGCCCTCCGAGCTCGCGAACGACGAGCGGATGTACTGGCTGATGGCCGACCCGCTCTGGGCAACCACCGAGAACGAGGGGCGAAACGAATTCCTGAGCCGCGTGGTGTTCGCCGAGCTGCGCTTCTCGGTGGAGGAGTTCGGCATCCATGGCGTCGATACCGATCGGGGCGACGTCTACGTGCGCTACGGCCCTCCGCCAGCGGTGATCTCCTTTCCACCGGATGCGATTCGGCAGGGCGAGCATCGCATCCGCATTCTCTGGTGGTACAGCACCGACGAGACCTTCCTCTTTCGCCAGCTCCCGACGTACGGCGTGGCGACGCTCGATCCCGACGATGCGCGCGAGACCGCGAAGCTTCGCGATACCGTACCCGTCGCATGGACGAATGCGGGAGTGAAGCCGCTGGCGGACACCATCAACGTCGCGCTCGCGCGCTTCCGCGCATCCGACGATTCGTCGGACATCTACTTTGCGGCCGAGCTCCCCGTGAAGCGCATGGTCGAGGATGTCGATCTCGCGAAGGGTGCGCTCGATGTGGAGCTGGAAGCGTACACCTGGCGCGCGAAGCCCGTGTATTCCTCGACCACGCACGAAACGATCGACTTTGCACATCCCGATGTGCGGAAGATGCAGTCGTGGCGATTGCGGCTGCAGGCGGGAACGTTCCTCTACCGCATCGAGGCCTTGCAGCCAGACGCGGGGCGTGGGGCGCGCTCGGCGAGCCGTGTCGAGCTCCTTCCCGCGGGCGGCTTTGGGGTGAGCGACATTCTCATTGCCGACTCGCTGACGCCGAACGCCGCCGTTCCCGAACGATGGTCGGACTTCCGGATCGCGCCGAGCATCGGACGCGTGAAGCGCGGAAAGTCGTTCGCGATGCTCTGGGAGACGTACGACCTGCAGAAGCAGGCGAACGGCAACTCGTCGTACGACGTGACGATCACGCTGCGGCGCGCGAAGGGAGGCGGCCTTGGCGCCTTCGCGGCGAAGATCGTCGGCGGGGTGAAGAGCGCGATCGGCCTCTCCGGGAGCGGCGGCGACAAGATCTCGCTCACCTTCCCGCGGCAGGCGCCGGCCCGCCCCATCGTTGTCGACTACATCACGCTCGACCTCGGCGACGCGTCGCCGGGGGACTACGTCGTCGACGTCGAGGTCACCGATCTCACGAACCACCGTCACGTCTCACGTGAGCGGCCGCTGACGATCGTGGAGTGACCGCGTCCGACGCGCACGAGCGCGGGACGCGCACGTCCGACTACGACTTCGATCTCCCCGCCGCGCAGATCGCACAGCTCCCGCTCGCACAGCGCGATGCGAGCCGGCTGCTGACGGTAAATCGCGAAACCGGAGCGATCGCGCACCGGCTGTTCCCGGAGATCGCCTCGATCATCGCGCCTGGCGATGCGCTAGTGCTCAACACCACGAAGGTGATGCGCGCGCGGCTGCTCGGTTCGCGAGACTCCGGCGCGCCGGCGGAGATTCTGCTTTTACACCCGATGGCGGACGGCACCTGGGAGGCGATGGTGAGCCCGGGTGGCAAGCTGCGTCCCGGGCGGCGCGTGCACATCGCCGATGGCTTCGACGCGGAGATCGTGGCCCTCACCGACCGTCGCACGCGCATCGTGCGGCTCGAGGCGGAGGGCGATGTGAGCGCGGCGATCGAGAGGCACGGACACATTCCGCTGCCGCCCTACATCGCGCGCGCGGACACGCCTGCGGATGCGGAGCGCTACCAGACGGTCTACGCGCGCGAGAACGGATCGGTGGCGGCGCCGACGGCCGGGCTGCACATGACGGACGCGCTGCTCGCGGAGCTGGCCGAGCGTGGGGTGAGGCGCGTCGATGTGTTGCTGCACGTTGGCGCGGGGACGTTCAAGCCGGTGGAGGTGGAAGATCCGGCCGAGCATTCGATGCACGAGGAGCGCTATGAGCTCTCCGCCGAGAGCGCGGCGGCGCTGAACGAGGCGCGCCGGGCCGGCGGGAAGATCTGGGCGCTGGGCAGCACGAGCGCGCGGGCGCTCGAGAGTGCCGTTCGCGCGGATGGGAGCTTCGCCGCAGCGCGAGGCGAGACGCGACTCTTCGTTCGCCCTCCCTATACTTTTCGCGGCGTAGACAAACTCATCACGAATTTTCATCTTCCGCGCTCGACGCTGCTGATGCTGGTGGCGGCGCTGGCGGGCTACGATCTCACGATGCGCGCGTACGGGGAGGCGGTGAATGCGGGGTACCGGTTCTATTCGTACGGCGACGCGATGGCGATCATCTAGCGAACCCGTTTGCGCAGGAACGGTAGAGCGGTGAGCGACTCGCCGTTCGATTTCGCCATCCACGCGCGCGACGGTCGCGCACGAAAGGGAGTCTTCCGCACGCCGCACGGCGACGTCGACACGCCGGCTTTCATGGCCGTCGGCACCGGCGCAACGGTGAAGGCGCTGGATCCGAACGACCTGCGCGCGATGGGCGCGCAGATGATCCTCGCCAACGCGTATCATCTGCATCTGCGGCCGGGCGAGGACGTCGTGCGCGCGATGGGTGGCATCCAGCGCTTCATGGCATGGGACGGCCCGATGCTCACGGACTCCGGCGGCTTCCAGGTGTTCTCGCTCGAGGGAATGCGTACCGTGAGCGAGGATGGCGTCGCCTTTCAGTCGCACATCGACGGCTCGCGCCGGCTCTTCACGCCCGAGAGCGTGATGGCCCTGGAGCACACGCTCGGTGCCGACGTCATCATGCAGTTCGACCACGTGATCCCCGGCGAATCCGAATACGCCGATTCGCGCGACGCGAGCGACCGGTCGCTGCGATGGCTCGAGCGCTGCTTGCGCGAGCATCAGCGGCTCGAGGAGGCCGAGGCGGGCGGAGGCCTTCCGCAAACACTCTTCCCGATCGTGCAGGGTGGCGCGCACGCCGAGCTTCGGCGCGCGGCGGCGACCGCGATCCGTTCGATGAACGACTGGGATGGCATCGCGATCGGCGGGCTGTCCGTGGGCGAGCCCAAGCCCGCGATGTACGAGATGCTCGACATCATGAGCGAGGCGCTCCCGGCGGAGCGCCCGCGCTATCTCATGGGAGTGGGGTTCCCCGAGGACCTGATCGAGGGGGCGCGGCGTGGCGTCGACCTCTTCGATTGCGTCGCGCCGACGCGCATGGGGCGCACGGGAACGGCGTTCACGAGCGAGGGGCGGCTCAATGTGCGGAACGTAAAGTTCCGGACCGACCCGCTACCGCTCGACAGCCGCTGCGACTGCACCACCTGTGCCCGATTTACCCGCGCCTACATCCGCCACCTCTTCGTATCGGAAGAGGCGCTCGGCATGCATCTTCTCTCCCTGCACAATGTACATTTCCTGCTTGCGCTGATGCGCGATGTGCGGAGCGCCATTGCGGAGGGCTCGCTCGATGCCTGGAGTGAGCGCTGGCTCGAGCGCTATCAACTTCGACCCCTGTCCACGCCATGACCGTCCTGCACGCGCTGCTCATCATGACGCCAAGTCCGGGCTCGAATCCGATGTACGGATTCGCGTTCCAGATGGTGCTCATCCTCGGAATCTTCTATTTCATTCTCTTTCGTCCGCAGCAGAAGCAGAAGCAAAAGCAGGAGCTCAGTCTGCGCGAGATCAAGAAGGGCGACGAGGTGGTGACGGCGGGTGGTATCGTCGGCGACGTGATCTTCATCAAGCAGACGATGAAGGACGGCGAGGCCGTGGTGACGATGGATGACCGGATCACGATCAAGAGCGCGGAGTCGCGGCTCATCGTCGAGCGCGGACGGATCGCGCGCGTGCTGTCGAAGACCGGTGAAGGAGCCGCCGGCGCGTGACTCCGCTGGATATCTATGTCCTCGACGCGCCGATCCTTCGCCAGGAGACGACGGTGCTGACGGAAGTGACGAATGCGCATCGTCGCCTGATCGATGACATGTTCGAGACGATGCGCATTGCGCGCGGCATCGGGCTCGCAGCGACGCAGGTCGGGCGGCTCGAGCGCATTTGCGTCGTCGACGTCGACAAGGTGAAGTACGCGCTCGTGAATCCCGAGATCGTCGCGAGCGATGGCGAGCAGACCGGCGAGGAGGGGTGTCTCTCGATTCCGGAGATCTACGGCGACGTGACGCGCGCGAAGCACGTGGTGGTGCGCGCGGTCGACCGAGACGGGAAGCCGATCGAGATCGATGCGCAAGACCTGCTCGCGCGCTGCCTGCAGCACGAGATCGACCATCTGCACGGGCGGTTGTTCATCGATTATCTCAGTTTGTTGAAGCGCCAGGCAGCCACCAAGAAGTGGCGAAAGCTGCGCGGGAAGGACAAGTCGCTCACGCGCTCGATGCCGCCGCGCGAGACGGCGGAGCATCACGAACGCGACGAGGAGCTGTAGTTGCGACTCGTCTTCTGGGGTACCTCGAGCTTCGCCGTCCCTGCCCTCCGCGCGCTGCTCGGCGAGGGCTTCGATGTCGCGGGGGTGGTGACGCAGCCCGATCGCGCGGTGGGGCGCTCGCGCTCGACGCTGGTCCCTTCGCCGGTGAAGCTCGTCGCGCTCGAGGAAGAGCTGCCGCTCTTCCAGCCGGAGACGCCCAAGGATGAGGACTTTCTCGCGGCGCTGCGTGCGCTCGCGCCGGAGCTCAGCATCGTCGTCTCCTACGGGCACATCCTCAGCGAGTCGCTGATCGCTCTGCCGACGCACGGCACGATCAACGTGCACGCATCACTGCTCCCTGCGCTGCGCGGCGCCGCGCCGATCCAGGGTGCGGTGCGCGCCGGGCTCGCGGAGACGGGGGTCACGGTGATGCGGATGGTGAAGGCGCTGGACGCCGGCCCGATCATGCTCCAGGCACGCACGCCCGTAGCGCGCGACGAGACCGCAGGCGAGCTCGAGGAGCGCCTCTCCGAGCTGGGCGCGCTGGCGCTCATCGAAGCGCTCACGCTGATGTCGCTCGACAAGCTCACTGAAACGCCGCAGGACGACACGAAGGCGACCTTCGCACCGAAGATCCTGCGCGAGATGGCGCGCCTGAGCTGGAACGACAGCGCGGAGGCGATCGGTCGCCACATCCGCGCCTACGATCCGAAGCCCGGCGCGTTCACCACGCACCGCGGCGCCGACATCAAGCTCTTCGGCGCGAGCGTTGCCGATGCGCCAATGGAGAGCGCGCACGCACCGGGCACCGTCGTGTCGATCGACAAGCGTGGGATGGTCGTGACGTGCGGCGCCGGCGCCGTGCTCATCACCTGTGCCCAGCCGGCGGGGCGCACGCGTGTGGATCCTGAGGGCTGGATGCGCGGAAGAGGGATCGAGGTAGGCGAACGACTCGGGGGCTGAATGCTCGCCGTCCCGCAGATTCACGCCGTCACCGACGACCTGATCATCGCGCACCCCGACTTCACAGCGCGCGCACGCGGCGTCATGCGCGCGCTCGGCACGCGCGGCGCGGTGCACCTCCGCTCGCGATGGCTCACCGCCGCGCAGGTCTACGCGATCGCCCTCGCGCTCGGCGACGCGCAGGAGAGTACGGGCTGCTGGCTCGTCGTGAACGACCGGCTCGACATCGCGCTCGCGGCGCAGACGCACGGGGCGCAGCTCACCTCGAAGTCCATCGCCGTGCACGACGCGCGCATCGTCGCCGGCGAACTGCCGCTCGGCGCGAGCGTGCACAGCGCGCTCGAGGCGCTCGTGGCCGAACGCGATGGCGCGGACTGGGTCGTTGCCGGAAATGTCTTTCCGACGGCCTCGCACGGGGGAAAGGAAGGACGCGGCGCCGAGCTCGTTGCGGCGGTCGTCGAGCGCACGACGCTCCCCTGCATCGCGATCGGCGGCGTCCGCCCGGAGAACGTCGCAACGCTCCGTGACGCCGGGGCGTACGGGGTCGCGGCGATCACCGGAATCTGGGGCGCAGCGTCTGCGGAAGCCGCCGCTACCGACTATCTTTCCCACTATGATGGAGCGCGCGGTCAGTCCTGATGGTGTGATCCCCGTCGTGAATGGCGAGGCACGCACGGTCGCGGCCGGCAGCACCATTGGCGACCTACTGCGCGAGCTCGACGTGAGCGCGGAAGTGGTCGTCGTCGAGCACAATCGGGAGATCGTTCGCGATCGCGCCCGGCTCGACACGCTCGTGCTCGCGACCGGCGACTCGGTAGAGATCGTCCACTTCGTGGGTGGCGGATGACCGGATCGACGATGATCGCCACGAACACGGATACGCCGTTCGTCATCGCAGGGCGCGCGCTGCGCTCGCGGCTCATGGTCGGGACGGGCAAGTACAAGTCGGCCGAGGAGATGGTCCGCGCGATCGATGCGTCGGGCGCCGAGGTGGTGACGGTGGCGGTGCGCCGCGTGGATCTCAGCCGTGACCGCGATGATGGCGTGCTTCCGCATCTCGATCCGGCGCGCTACCTCCTCCTCTCGAACACCGCCGGCTGCTACAACGCCGCGGACGCGGTTCGCTACGCGCGGCTCGCGCGCGCCGCGGGCTTCAACGAGTGGGTGAAGCTGGAGGTCATCGGCGATCAGGACACGCTCCTCCCCGATACCGCCGCGCTCCTCGAGGCGACGAAGACGCTCGTTGCGGATGGCTTCGTGGTGCTCGCGTATACGAACGACGATCTCATCACCGCGCTCCGTCTCGAGGACGCCGGCGCCGCGGCGGTGATGCCGCTCGCGTCGCCGATCGGCTCCGGGCTCGGCGTGCTCAATCCGTACTCGATCCGTACGATCAAGCATCGACTGTCCGTGCCCGTGCTCGTCGACGCCGGCGTCGGCACCGCGAGCGATGCGTGCATCACGATGGAGCAGGGCGTTGACGGTATCCTCATGAACACCGCACTTGCCGCCGCCGATGATCCTGTGCGTATGGCGCACGCGATGCGGCTCGCGGTCGACGCGGGGCGCCAGGCGCATCTCGCCGGCCGCATGCCGCGGCGCGAGGTTGCCGTGCCGTCGTCGCCAAGCGTGGGGATGCTGGAATGACCGAGCGCCCGCCCACACTCGTGCGCCCGGTTGCGGGAGTCACGGACTCGCGCCGCATCGCCGCCGATCTCTGCGCGGATCTCCGCCGCGGGCAGCTACTCGACGTCGCCTTCGATCTGCGCGTCGGGCCGCTCGACGCGCGCGACCGTCGATGGACGCAGGAGCTCGTCTACGGGATGCTGCGCCAGCGGAGCATCCTCGACGCGTATCTCAGCGAGCGCGTGAAGGGTGGGCTCGCGCGCCTCGATCCCGACCTCGGCGATCTCCTCCGCCTCGGTGCGTACCAGCTGCTCTCGATGCGCAGCGTTCCTGCGTACGCCGCGATCGCGCAGACCGTGGAGCTCGCAAAGCAGCGCCACGGCATTGGCGCGAGCAAGCTGGCGAACGCCGTGCTGCGACGCGTCGACCGCGAGCGAGACGCGCTCACGCTTCCGACGCTCACCGATCCCATCGACGCCCTGTCGCTCTATCATTCGCATCCGCGCTGGCTCGTCGCGCGGTGGGTGGCGCGCTGGGGCGCTGCGGAGACGGAGCAGCTGCTGATCGCAAACAACACCGAGCCGAATACGGTGCTGCGGCCGTACGGCATCGTGCGCGAGCAGCTCGAGACAATGCTCGAGAATGCCGGCGTCGATGTGTCCGAGAGTCCGCTCGTGCGCGACAGCATCCAGCTGCCGCACGGCGTGTCGCTCACGGAGCTCGGCGCATTCAAGAAAGGGTTGTTCTTCGTGCAGGATCCCGCGTCCACGCTCGTAACGCAGTACGCCGACGTGCCGGCCAATGCGTGCATCGCGGATCTCTGCGCGGCGCCCGGCGGGAAGACATTGGAGCTCTCGCGCACCGCGTCGATCGTCGTCGCCGGCGACCGCAACCTGCATCGCACGCAGCGGCTGATCGAGAATCTGCGCCGCGTGGAGGCGCGCAACATCTCGTCGGTCGTGATGGATGCACGGCACCCCGCCGTGCGCGAGATGGACGCCGTGCTCATCGACGTCCCCTGCACCGGGACGGGGACGCTGCGCCGACACCCCGACGCGCGGTGGCGTCTCCGCATTTCCGATCTCGCGGTGATGGCCGCGATGCAGCGCAGCATCCTGCGCGCGGCTGCGGCCGTGGTGAAGCCGGGCGGGCTGCTCATCTACAGCACCTGCTCGCTCGAGCCCGAGGAGAACGACGCGCAGATCGAGAGCTTCCTTGCGGAGCGCAGCGACTGGCAGCTCGAGCCTCCTGCAGAGGGCGTGGTGCCCGCAAGCGTGCTCGATGCGGGGCGCCTGCGCGTGCTTCCGCAGCGCAGCGGCGTCGACGGCGCGTTCGCGGCGCGGCTTCGAAGGGTGGGCGGGTGACGCTTCGCGGAACCGCGCGGCGCTCGATCCCATATCTCGTCGCGATCCTGAGCGGATTTCTCCTCGCTTACCTGATCGTCGCGTTCTTCATCTTCCCGGCACATCTCGTCACGACCGACACGAAGGTGCCGAACGTCGTCGGGCAGACGTTCGAGGCCGCGAGCGCGCAGCTGCAGAAGCTCGGCTTCAAGCCGCAGAAGGGTGAAGAGCGATTCACCGTTGGCTCCGCGCCCGGACAGGTGCTCGGACAGAATCCGCTCCCCGACGCAGTACTGCCCGCTGGCACGAAGGTCGTCCTCGACGTGAGTCAGGGACAACGCACGACGCAGGTGCCGCAGATCGTCGGCATGTCCCAGCAGCAGGCCGAGCTCGCCCTTGCGAATGCGGGGCTCGAGGCTGGCGATGTGACGCGTCGCGAGAGCCCGTCGCCGCGCGGGCAGGTGCTCGCCTCGACGCCGAACGCCGGTGAGAAGACGCCACTCCCATCCGAGATCTCATTTGTGGTGAGTGGCGGCCCTTCGCAGCTCGCGATCCCCGACGTCACGGGGCAGAGCTTCTCGTCCGCCGTGCAGCTGCTCACGCAAGTCGGCTTCCGCGTGGCGCCCGCCGAACCGGATACGATGACCGTTGGCGCGCCCGAAGGGACGGTGACGGGGCAGGATCCTGCTGGCAACGAGCCCGCGCCACCAGGCGTGACCGTCCGCCTGCGCGTCGCCACGCGCCCCGAGGCGCCATGAGCTGCCGCATCGCGCCCTCGATCCTCAGCGCGGACTTCGGGCATCTCGCGGACGACATCGCGCGCCTCGAGTCCGGCGGCGCCGACTGGATTCACGTCGACGTAATGGATGGACGCTTCGTTCCCAATCTTTCCTTTGGCGCGAAGGTCATCGAGACGGTGCGGAAGCTCACGAAGCTTCCGCTCGACGTGCATCTCATGGTCGTCGAGCCGGAGAATTACTTCGACTCCTTCGCGAAGGCCGGAGCAAACAACATGACGATCCACGCCGAGGCGGCGCCGCATCTGCATCGGCAGCTCGAGCGGATTCGCGAGCTCGGCTGCCGTGCGGGGGTCGCGCTCAATCCGTCGACATCGCTCGAGGCCGTGCGCGAGGTTGCGGCGGAGCTCGACGTGCTCCTCATCATGACCGTGAATCCGGGATTCGGCGGCCAGTCGTTCATCGCGAGCTCACCGGACAAGGTGCGGCGCGCGCGCGTGCTGCTCACGGAGACGCAAAGCCGTGCGGCGCTCGAGGTCGACGGCGGAATCAATCGCGAGACGATCGCGCAGGTGTGGCGCGCGGGCGCCGATACGTTCGTCGCCGGACACGCCATCTTCGCCGCGGCTGACCCGCGCGCGGAGATCGGCGTGCTGCGCTCCTTCTGCACGGAGCGAGCATGACGGCGCGCCAGCAGTGGTCGATCGTCGCGCTCATCGTCGCCGTGCTCGGCGGCGCACTCTTCGTCGCGTCGCGCATGCTCGGCGATCAGCTTTACCCCGTCTCGGTTGGCTCGAAGGCGCCGCCCTTCCGCGCGGCGACCGTGGACTCCGTGCCGCGCACGCAGTCGCTCGCAGACTACAAGGGGAAGGTCGTGCTGCTCAACATCTGGGGCACCTTCTGCCTGCCATGCCGAGAGGAGATGCCCGCGATCGAGAAGCTGCACAAGGCGATGGCCCCCCAGGGGCTCAAGGTCGTCGCCATCAGCATGGATGATCCGGGCTTCGAGCAGAAGATCCGCGACTTCGTGAAGGAATTCGGGCTGACGTTCCAGATCCTCTACGATCCGTCCGGGCGCATCGTGAACGACTATCAGACCACCGGCGTACCGGAGACCTTCGTCATCGCGCGCGACGGCGTCATTCGGAAGAAAGTCATCGGGGCGTCGGACTGGAACAGCGCGAGCAACCGCGCGCTCATCGCGCAACTGCTCGCCGAGCCGGGGAAGTAGCGTGGCGTCCGTCCCATCGAGTCGAGAGCTCTCGATCAGGCGCAAGCTGAGAGCCGCCGTCACCGAGCATCTGGCGGTGAAGTTCTCGGCGCTCTTCTTCGCGGTGGTGCTCTGGGTGATCGTGCGCTCAGAGGAGCCATCGGAAGCGTGGATCGACGTGCACCTGGCGCTCACGCTCGACTCCGCGGTCACGATGTCATCGCAGCCGCCGCGGGTGCAGGTGCTCGTGTCTGGGCGCGGACGCGAGCTCCTCAAGCTGTACAGCGCATCGCCGCAGCTGCGACGCTCCGTCGGCCTCGATGATACGGTGTTCGCGGTGCATCCGACGGACGTATTCACATCGAGTGAGGCAGACGTGAAGGTGCTCGACGTGCGCCCGCATCTCGTGCGGCTGCCGCTCGCGCGCGTCGCACCGGTTGACGTGCGCCCGAGCCGCGGCAACAGGATCGTACCATGACGCGCGTGCTCGGCATCGAGACCTCGTGCGACGAGACGTCGGCGGCGGTGCTCGAAGGGAGCGGCAACGATGTGCAGCAGCAGTCACTCGTGATCCTCTCGCAGGACATCCATCGCGTGTTCGGCGGCGTCGTGCCGGAGATCGCATCGCGCGCACATCTCACGAGTATCGTGCCGGTGGTCGAGCGCGCGCTCACCGATGCCGCGTGCACGCTCGGCGATATCGAGCTGATCGCGGTGACCGAGGGGCCTGGGCTGGTCGGTGCGCTGCTGGTGGGCGTCGCGTATGGGAAGGCGCTCGCGTACGCGCGGGGGATTCCAGTGGTCGGCGTGCATCACATGGAGGGACACCTCTTCGCGACGTCGCTCGAGCACGCGGAGGCGGTGCCGCCGTTCATCGCGCTGCTCGTGTCGGGTGGGCATACGCTGCTCCTCGACGTCGAGGCGTGGGGGAGCTACCGGGTGCTCGGCACCACACGCGACGACGCGGCTGGCGAGGCGTTCGACAAGATCGCGAAGCTCCTCGGCATGCCCTACCCCGGTGGCCCGCACATCGAGCGTGCGGCGGCGACCGGCGATCCGAAGCGCTTCCGCTTCAGCCGGCCGATGGTGCGCAGCAACTCACGTCCGGGCGACGGCGATTACTACGACTTGTCATTCAGCGGCCTCAAGACCGCCGTGCGCCTCGCGTCGCAGAAGGTCGACATCGAGGTCGAGCGTGCAAATCTGGCGCGCGGATTCCAGGATGCGCTGATCGACACGCTCGTGGAGAAAACATTGCGCGCGGCTCGCGAGAACCATCGGACGCGCGTGGTGCTGGGCGGCGGCGTGGCGTGCAACCGCACGCTGGTCACGCGGATGCGCGAGCGGCTGGCGGAGGTTGGCGCAACCGTCTATGCTCCATCGGCGCGGCTCGCGACCGACAATGCCGCAATGATCGCCCGTGCAGGACTTTTCCGTTTCGAGGCTGGAGAGCGCGCGAGCGCTGCGCTCTCTGCCGTCGCCTCTCTTCCCATTCCCGGCTCCCGTCCCGCATGACCGTTCACCATCCATTCTCGTACAAGCTCGGGATCTTCACCTTCACCGGCTTCGGGATCGCGGTGCTGCTCGCGTTCGCGATTGCGCAGATCATCTGCCAGCGCGAGCTCGCACGCCGCGGTCACGACCCCGAGCCGATCGGCGATCTCGTCTTCGCCGCGGTGATCGGCGGGCTGCTCGGCGCGAAGATCTACTATGTGATCCTCGTCCACGACATCACCACGCTGTGGAGCCGTGGTGGCTTCGTCTTCTGGGGCGGGCTCATTGGCGGGATCATCGCCGTCTTCTTCGTCATTCATCGCAAGCGCCTCGACCCCTGGCGCATCTCCGACGTGGCGGGAATCGGCATCGCGGCGGCGTATTCGATCGGCCGCACGGGCTGCTGGGCTGTTGGCGATGACTACGGCCGCCCGTGGATGTCGCGCTTCGCGGTGAGCTTTCCGGAAGGAGCGCCGCCGTCCACCGCGGGAAATCTCGCCGCGTTTCATTCGGCGATTCCCGCGGGGATGTCGCCTTCGACTGTGCTCTCGGTGTATCCCACGCAGCTGCTCGAGGTCGCGCTGGGCTTCGTGATGTTTCTGATTCTCTGGCGGCTCAGGAATCACAAGCACGCCGAGGGCTGGCTGCTCGGTGTGTACATGGTGCTTGCGGGGATCGAGCGGTTCGCGGTCGAGTTTCTGCGCGCCAAGGATGACCGCTTCCTCGGCACCTTCACGATGGCGCAGCTGTTCGCGATCCTCTTCATCGTTGCGGGCGTGGTCGTGATGCGTATGCGCAGCGATGTGCGCGGTTCGGCGCGCGGCATCTACGCCGTCGCGTGAGCATCGTGGTGGCGACTGCGGCGGCGGCGATGGCCTTTGGTGCCGCGACTGCGCTTCCGACTCATCGCATGGCCAGCGGCGCGCGTGACTGTCTGTTGCCCGGCACGACGCTCGCTACCGCGCGCGACACTGCGGCATTCTGTGCGGAGGCGTTCGTCGAGCGCAATGGCTACACCGAGCTTCCCGGCACTTCCGATCGCGACATGATCGCCGTCGAGGCGCACGACCGCGGTCGCACGCTCACCGATGCGGTGGAGTCGCGGCGCAGAACGATCGCTCGCGGCGCCGTGATCGCATGCGAGGGAGCAAACGGATTCTCCGTCGTCTTTCACGTCTACGATCCGCTCGACTCGAAGTCCGGCCACGTGGTCGTGATGGGTCGACGGTACGACGACTTGCGACTGCTCGCCGGATTCACACGCACCGATGTAGTCGATGCCGGCTGCGTTCATCTCTAACCCGAGGCACACTCACCGATGATGGATCGCCGAGGATTTCTCGCTGCCGCGCTGGTGTCTGCCGGCACGCTCATCGCCCGCCGTGCTGCGGCGGCGGCTCCCGCACACCCGTTTCTCGCGCGTCCCCCGGTGACGGTCTACAAGGACCCGTCGTGTGGGTGCTGCAAGAAGTGGGTGGAGCACATGCAGGCCAGCGGCTTCACCGTCACCTCGCACGACGACACCGACATGGACGCGCTCAAGGATCACTATGGTGTGCCGAGTGGCGTGCGGTCGTGCCACACGGCGCTGATCGGGAGCTACGTCGTCGAAGGGCACGTGCCCGCGAGCGATGTGGACCGTCTGCTCAAGGAGCAGCCGAAGGTGGCGGGACTCGCGCTGCCGGGGATGGTGATGGGGAGCCCGGGGATGGAGGGTGGGATGTCGAAGCCCTACACCGTGGTCGCATTCCAGAAGTCCGGAGCCACGACGCCCTTCGCCTCGCACACATAGCGCGTGTCGCGCTACTGCATCATCGGCGCGGGCCCCTCGGGGCTCGCTGCCGCTCGCGCGCTCTCGGAAGCGCGCATCGATTTCGACGTCTTCGAGCGCCACAACGATGTCGGCGGCATCTGGGACATCGACAATCCGAACACGCCGATCTACGAGAGCGCGCACTTCATTTCGTCGCGGTCGCAGTCGGCGTTCGACGATTTCCCGATGCCGGCCGACTACCCGGACTATCCGAGCTGGAAACAGATCCTCGACTACATTCGTGCGTTCGCTGACCAGTACGACCTCCGCAAAAACATTCGCTTCGAGACCACGGTCGCGAAGGCGCAGCCAGATGCCAACGGCTGGACTGTCACCCTGAACGGCGGCGAAGTGCTGCGCTACGACGGGGTGATCGCGGCGGTGGGGCACGACTGGGATCCGGTTCGCCCGGAATATCCGGGGAGCTTCGACGGCGCTTCGTACCATACGGTCGACTATCGCTCGGCAGCGGAGCTCGCGGGGAAGCGCGTGCTCGTCGTCGGCGCCGGCAACTCGGGGTGCGACATCGCGTGCGACGCGGCGACGCAGGCGAAGGAGTCGTGGATCAGCATGCGGCGCGGCTACTGGTTTCTTCCCAAGCACGTCTTCGGGCAGCCGACGGACGAGTTCTTCCATCACGGCCCGCAGATTCCGAACTGGCTCGCGCCGTCACTGCTCGCGGTGCTGCTACGCGTTCTCGTCGGCGATCTGCGACGTCTCGGGCTGCAAAAGCCCGATCACAAGCCGCTCGCGACGCACCCGATCATGAATACGCAGCTCCTCCATCATCTCGCGCACGGCGACATCGCGGCAAAGCCGGACATCGCCGAGCTGCGCGGGCGCACGGTGCGCTTCATCGACGGAAGCGAGATCGAGCCCGACGTCATCCTCTGGGCGACCGGCTATCGACCGCGGCTGCCCTTCCTCGAAGCGGGCGTGGTGCGTCTCGCCGAGGATGGGGAGGATCTCTATCTGAACATCTTTTCGCGCGAGCATCCCGGGCTGTACGTGATGGGGTTCTTCGGCACCGCGGGCGCGGCGTATCCGATCGTCAGCAAGCAGGGCGCGCTGGTCGCCGCGGTGATTGCGGCGACGCAGGAGAAGAACGTGGGCGCGCTGCGCGCATTCGATGAGCTCCGCTCGAAGCCGCGCTCGCTGCTCGGCGGGATGCGCTATCTGCGCTCACCGCGTCATGCGTTCTACGTGCAGTTCGAGACGTATTTGAAGGAGCTGGACCGCGTGCTCGCGCGAGTCGGCGGAAAACCCGAGCTGGAACACAAGCACTAACGGCGGTGGCCCGTATCGACTACGCCGCCGGCGCCTCGTCCGGCGTGATCAGCGTCCGGAACATGTCGCGCCGCGCGAGGAAGTACGAGCCGATCACGATCACCGCCGCGAGCACCTGCGCCACCAGCGTCTCGACCGTCGGGAAGACCGAGAACCAGAGTCCGATCCACCCGGGGATGTGCTCCAGCCACGCAATCGTCGTCGTCGGAATCCAGTGCGCGAGCTGCATCTCCTGCGCCTGCTCGCCCACCATCACCAGCAGCACGACGCCAAGCATGAAGCCCGTGAACACGAGCATCTTGCGATACGGCAGCTTGCGATGCGCAATGAAGGTCAGCACCGCGACGATCGCCGTGAGCACGAGCCCCATCGCAACGCCCGCCAGCACGACGCTTCCACCCATCTTCAGTCGATAGCTCTGCAGAAAGAGCACGACCTCGAAGCCCTCGCGATAAAGCGAGGTGAAGCCGAGCACGCCCAGCCCGAACACGACGCGCCGGGCCTTCTGCTCGGCGCTTCCCGCAGCGCTCATGAGCGTGCGCTTGCGGCGGTTGTGCATGCTGATCCACCCGGTCCAGTAGACCTTGTGGAAGAACCAGTTCATGACGACGAGCAGCACCACGACCGCGAGCAATCCGGTGGCCGCCTGCACGTCGAGCGCGGGGAGGCGATCGGAAAGCGCGTCGACCATCCCGACCGCGCCAAACCAGGTGGCAATCGTTGCCGCGAAGGCGAGCGCCGCACCGACAGCAACGGGGCGCTGGTACGACTCCGTCGTCCCTTTCATGCTGGCGGTGATCGCGGCGAGCACGAGAATGCACTCGAGTCCCTCGCGGAAGACGAGCACCGCGATGTCGAGCGCCTTGACCATGGACGGGCTGTGGAGCGTCGTCGGATCGGGCAAGCCCCCGGAGGCAATCGCAGTCCATACCAGCACCGCGAGGACGACGGCGATCCCCGTCCAGATGGCGATGCTCGAACCTATTCGTACGACGCGACCGCCGGTCATTGCCGGACGACTGGCGGTAGTCACAGCTGCCAAAGGGCTCGGGCAGAGGGGCGATTCTTCATTCCGACTGAAATTATCGGCTTTCACTTGCTAGCGCCAGCGGAGGGGAAATTTCCCGATTTTCGCCGGTCCGGGACCTTCGAGCACCATCACCGCTGCCGCTGAGCTCGCTGTGTGCGTGAGCGACAGATGGAATCGAGTCGCCCCCAGCTCGCGGGCGCGCGTTGCCGCCCCTTCATGCAACAGAATCGACGGCGAGCCATCGTCCGCGAGCACCACCTCCATCTCCCGCCAGCCGATGGCACGCGCCTCCTGCGTCCCGCGCAGCGCTTTGTACGTCGCCTCCTTGGCGGCCACGCGCGCTGCCAGGTGCAGCGCCGGCCGCGGTCGACTCGCCGCATAGGCTCGCTCCGCAGCCGTGAACAGCTTCCTGAGCGCGTGATCGCCCTTCGACGCGAGCAACCGCTCCACTCGCGCGATCTCGACCAAGTCGATCCCCACGGCGATGATCATTTGCGCTTCCCCTTCCCCTTCCGCGCCTGCGTACGCGAAGGCGACTTCCCGCGCCCGAACATCCGTCGCCAGATCGAGCGCGCCCCGCGGCGATCGTCGCGCAAGACGGGGTGGATCACGATCCAGCTCTCGTCCGCGCTGCGAAAGACGTGTCGCAGCACCGACTGCCACTCCCGCCACCGCACGAATCGCTCGCTGTCGTCGCAGGCGCCGAGCGCATTCTCGGCGTGCTCGAGCTCCGCGATGCGCGCAAAGTGCTCGTGCGCGTGGTCGGTCAACTCGGCGCAGAGTGCGCGTCGCTCACCCGCCTCTTTCGGGTATCGCTCCGTGGCGATTTCCTCGAGCACCTGCTCCATCGACGCGCGCAGTGCCGCCGCATCGAACGCCGCGCGCAGTGCCACCAGATTCGGCGCACGCTCGGCGATCAGCCTCGCCTCGAGCAGCGGCCCGAAGAAGCGATCGTGCTCCTCGCCCGCCGCGAGCGAGCCGGCGCCCAGCGCGCGGAGCGAGCGCGTCATCTCTGGGATCGCGCACACGCTGCCGGAGATCTCCGTCGCGAGCGCGTTGAGATCGGGCGCCTGCTCGAGCTGGATCACGTCGCCGGTGGAGAGGTAGAGCTCCAGCACGTCGCCCGGCACGCGAATGCCTTCGATCTGCGCGAGTGCGAGCGAGATGCGCCCGCGCGCGGTATCGAGCGAGATCGACTCCGTATCGACCGTGACCATCGCTTCGCCCTCGAGCTCGCGCCCACGGAGCAGTCCGCCGAGCGTCACGCGACGCGATGCGGCGGCGGACATCTAGCGCTCGCGCACCGCGGGCGCGCTACCGAACAGCTCCGCGTCGGCGATGGCGGCGCGCATACCGGTGCGCGCCTCGTAGCGCGCCGCGAAGTCCGTGAGACGGTCGGCATTGAAGCGCGCGCGCGGAATTCCGAGCACCTTGATCGCGCGCTCGAGCGCCTCGGGCTCACCCTCGACTTCTACGAGATCGTCCATGCGCGGATACCTCTCGAAGCGCACCACTGCTTCGCCGATCTCGAACTGCTCGATGTCGCGATCGATCGCGCGCGTGACGAGGTAGCCGAGCCCCGCGAGCATGAACGCAACCGATTCGGCATCGAGCACGGTGCTCCCGACCTCGTCGCGCACCTTGTATCCCTGCTCGTATGCAGTCGGCCCCTTGAACTCCAGCTCGGTGCGCTCGCTCGCACTGTCGCGATACGTCCGCAGCCGCAGCACGATGTCCTTCGATGCGAGCGAGCGGTCGTGCGTGTCGTAGCGACGATCCTCGAGGCGCCCGACGAACGTCATCGTCGCGCCTGCGCGCATGAGCCTCACGCGCCCTTCGTCCCACGACTCGAGCACTGCCTTGAGCTCGACCTCACGCATCGACGATCACCGCCATCACCGCCTGCGTGTCCGCGAGCGATGGGAAGAGCGCGTACGGATGATGCCGCGCCAGCTCTTCGGGCGTATAGCGTCCCGTCGCGACTGCGATCGCGCGCGCCCCGATCCCCTGTCCACACGTGATGTCCGCCGGCGTGTCGCCGATGACGTAGATGTGATCGCCCGGGATGTCGAGGCCGAGCTCCTCCTTCGCGCGCTGTTGCGCGAGTGCCGGGAGTTCCGCGCGCGCGTGATGATCAGAGCCGAAGGCGCCCACCGTAAAGCGCTCGATGTCGATCCCCGCCGCACGCAGCTTGATCGCCGCGCCGACGCGCAGATTCCCGGTGAGCAGCCCAAGCACGATATCGTCCCGCGCTTCGAGCAGATCGAGCAGGTCGCGCACGCCATCGAAGACATGCGCACGTGTTCCGCCAGCGAGCTCGCGCTCGAGCCCTCCGAGATACCGCTGCATGAGCGGATCGATGCGCTCGTCGATCGTCGCATCCGTGTGCCCGCTCGCGCGCATGAGGTCGCGCACGATCTGCGGATCGGTCTTCCCATCGTAGTGATAGTCGGTGGGACCCGCGCCGCCGAATACCGCCATCAGCGCCTCGGTCATCGCGCGGCGCCCCGCGCCGTCGCTCCAGAGGATGGTTCCATCGATGTCGAACAGTACGAGC
>JBBRYY010000013.1:0-55765 GCA_038237245.1 Gemmatimonadales bacterium
CGCAGCGGATCAGCCCGCAACTGCACCGGACTTCAGCGAGTTGGTGTCGATCACGAACCGGTACTTCACGTCGTTCTTCAGCATCCGCGCGTACGCTTCGTTGATCTTCTGAATCGGAATCATCTCGATGTCCGAAACGATGCCATGCTCGGCGCAGAAATCGAGCATCTCCTGCGTCTCGCGAATCCCGCCGATGCCCGAGCCAGCGAGCGAGGCACGCCGGCCGAGGAGCGAGAACACGGGGACGGAGAGCGGTGCCTCCGGTGCGCCGACCATGCAGAGCACGCCGTCGCGCTTGAGCAGATGCAGATAGCCCGCGACGTCGTGCTCGGCCGAGATCGTGTCGAGGATGAAATCGAAGGTACCCGCGTGCGCCGCCATCTGGGTGGCGTCGGTCGAGATCACCACTTCGTCCGCGCCGAGCTTCTTGGCGTCGGCTACCTTGTTCTGCGAAGTCGTGAACTGCACCACGTGCGCACCGAATGCGTGCGCGAACTTGAGCCCCATGTGGCCGAGGCCGCCGAGTCCCATGACGCCGACCTTGCTGCTCTTGCCGACCTTCCAGTGGCGCAGGGGCGAATAGGTCGTGATGCCCGCGCACAGCAGGGGAGCCGTCGCGGCGAGATCGAGCTTGTCCGAGATGTGCAGCACGAAGCTTTCGTCGACCACGAT
Organism: Gemmatimonadales bacterium; assembly: GCA_038237245.1. GTDB lineage: Bacteria > Gemmatimonadota > Gemmatimonadetes > Gemmatimonadales > Gemmatimonadaceae > FEN-1250. The sequence goes on from JBBRYY010000013.1 coordinate 673, forward strand.
CGACGTCGAGTAGCCGCCCTGCATGACCTCGCCGAGCTTGTCGCGGCCGTTGTACGTGAGCGTCGCGCCCGGATTGTTGCAGTACTGCTCCTCGCCATCCTTGCAGCTCGCACAGACGCGGCACGAGTCGACCATACAGCCGACGCCGGCGAGATCGCCCGCCTTGAAGTTGGTCACCGCGCTGCCGACGCTCGACACGCGGCCGACGATCTCGTGCCCGGGGACCATGGGGAAGATCGAGCCGCCCCATTCGTCGCGCGCCTGATGGATGTCGGAGTGACAGACGCCGCAGAAGAGGATCTCGATGGCGACGTCGTTGGCGCGCGGGGCGCGACGCTCGATGGTGAACGGCTCGATCGGCGTCTTCGCGCTGAGCGCGGCGTAGGCGGCGGTCTTCGTGGATGGAGCCTTGGTCTGCTTTGCTGCGTATTCGGCGGTCTGTGGCATCAGCGAATGTCCCTGGGTCGAGTACGAATGTGAGTGTGCGGGGTCAACTGCCCGCACGAGGGCTTCGTTCCATTTGATGCGCTCCGATGTCTACGACTTCGCCGCGGCGCGAAGCGCGGCCACGAAGCTCTGAACATCCGTCCAATCCCCATCGTAGCGCTCGCCGTTCACGAAGAAGGTCGGCGTGCCATTCACCCCGCTTCGAACACCACCCCGAAAGTCGGCGCGCACGCGATCGGCGGCAGCGCCACCGGCATAGGCCGCTTCGAGCTCTCGGCTCGACACGCCGCGTGACTCTGCATAACCCACGAGATCATCGTCGTCGAGCGCCCGCTGATTCTCGTACAGCGTATCGTGCATCGCCCAGAATTCCTTCTCTCCCTTCGCTCCCGCAACCTCGGCGGCGATCGCGGCGTGCGTCGCGTGCACGTGCGCCTGCGCGAGCGGGAAATTCCGGAACACGAAGCGTAGCTCCTTCCCCATCTCCTTCTGAATCTGCTTCACGATGGCATAGGCGCTCCGGCAGTACGGACACTGATAGTCGCCATACTCCACGAGCGTGACATTGGCGCTCGCCGGTCCTTCGACGTGATCCTTCACGCTCACGGGAATCGAGAGCGTCGCGCCTTCGCGGTCGACCGTCATGATCTCGCTCCCGTGGGTGCCGACCCGCGCTGTTCGGGGGTGAGCGCGTCGAGCGCCTTCAGAATACCAGCCGCTCCCGGATTGACGCCGTCGGGGGAGAGATGATTCCAGCGGATCACTCCGGATGCATCGAGCACGAAGAGCGCGCGCGATGACTCGCCGAGTTGGTCATGGTACGCGCCGTACTTCTTCGAGACCTCTCCCTTGGGCTCGAAGTCCGCCAGCAGCGGGAAGTGAAGCTTGCGGTCGCTCGCGAACGCGAGATGGCTCCACACTCCATCGACGGAGATGCCGAGCAGCTGCGCATTCGACTCCGCGAACTGGTCGAGCATCTCGTTGTAGAGCGCGACCTGGTCGCCACAAACCGGGCTCCAGTCTGCCGGATAGAACACCAACACGACGGGCGTCCCCTTGAACTCGGAGAGCGAGACGCGCTGATCGGGGGTGGCATTGAGGGTGAACTCCGGCGCCTTCGTTCCCACGGCGAGCAACTCTCGCGGCTTCGTCGAATCGTTGGTCGTCATGCGTGTACTCCAGATACTCCGTAAGGATACAGCTCAGACATGGTTCAGAATCTCGTCGACTGCCTCGATCTCGCTCGGCGACAGATCCCAATTCGGCGCCGCCGCGTTGCTTCGAGCCTGCTCCGCGCTCGTGGCGCCCGCGATCACCGATGCGACCACGGGAAAGCGCAGCAGCCATGACATCGCGAGCTCGAGCATCGTGTGATCATTGGCGTCTGCAAACGCGATCAGCCGCTCGATCAGCTCCATGTTGCGATCCGTGTGCTTCTCGGCCAGCCACCCGCCATCTGCGATACGCGTGCCCTTGGGTACGCTTTCGCCTCGCCGATACTTGCCCGTGAGTAATCCACTTTCAAGGGGGAAATACGGCAGGTACGCAACCGCGAGCCGTTCGCACTCCGGGATCGCGTCGAGCTCGTCGTCGCGCTTCAGCATGTTGTAGTGGTTCTGCACGCTGACGAATCGCGCGATGCGCGCGCTCTCGCTGATCGCGTCGACCTCGGCGATCAGCTCGCCTGAGAAGTTGGAGCATCCGATCTCACGCACCTTTCCGGCGACGACCAGCTCGTTCAGTGCGCCGAGTGTGTCCTCGATCGGCACCGATGGATCGGGGGCGTGGAGCTGATAGAGGTCGATGTAGTCGGTGCCGAGTCGCTGAAGACTATCGTTACACGCCTGGTGCACGTACGCGGGGTGAGCGCCGTTCCGCGTCTCGTCGACCTTTTTCCCGAACTTTGTGGCGATGATCACACTCGCTCGACGTCCCACGAGCGCCCTGCCGATGAATTCCTCACTCTTTGTTTTCCCATAGGTGTCGGCGGTATCGAAAAAGTTGATTCCAGCATCGATGGCTGCATCGACGACCGCACGAGTGGCCTGCTCATCGATGCGCCACCCGAAGTTGTTGCAGCCGAGGCCGATGACTGAAACTTCCAACTTTCCGATCCGTCGTGTTTCCACGTTTTGGCGCTCCAGAGTAGAGTGTCGATTCAAGGAACTAATTCATATCGGCGGGCGCTCGTTCCCTTATGAGCTCCCTTGAATTGCGGCCGGCCTCGTACACTCACCACAAGAATCCCGTTCGCCACACATGAAATCTGTCTCTATTGCGCTGACCCGCGCGGCACTCGTCGTCTGCGTCATCCTCGCCGCATGCAAGAAGGCGGCGCCCCCCGCGTACCCACCGGCGGAAGTCACGGTGCTCACCGTCAAGCCGGAGACGGTCGATGTAAAGCTCGACTACGTCGGGCAGGCCGAGGCGTCGAAGGCCGTCGAGGTGCGTTCGCAAATTACGGGGGTCATCGTCGCGAGGCCGTACACGGAAGGTACCGACGTCAAGGCGGGGACGGTGCTCTATCGCATCGACCCCACCACCTACGAGGCGGCGCTCCGAAGCGCGCAAGGCACGCTTGCGAATGCGCAGGCTAGGCTCGCGAATGCGCAGCGGAGTCTCGATCGCGTGAAGCCGCTGCTCGCGGAGCATGCGGTGGCGCAGGTCGACGTCGATAATGCGGAGACGGAGCTGCAGCAGGCGAAGGCCGGCGTCGATCAGTCGCGCGGCGCGGTGGACGAAGCGAAAAAGAATTTCGATGACACGTTCGTGCGCGCGCAGATCAGCGGACGCGCGGGGCGCGCGCTGCTCGTGCTCGGCGCGCGGGTCACTGGTCCGAACGATCTGCTCACCACGGTCGAGCAGGTCGATCCGATCTACGTGAGCTTCAATCCGTCGGACAAGGACGTGCTCTCGTGGCGCCGCAACGAGGCGACGAGGAAGATGATCGCGAGTGGCAAGCTCAAGGTTGCGATCACGCTCTCCGACAAGAGCAACTTTCCGCACCTCGGCGTCGTGACGTTCGTCGATCAGTCGCTTCAGTCGAACACCGGAACACTGTTGCTGCGCGCGTCGGTTCCGAATCCGGAGCACATCCTGCTTCCCGGACAGTTCGTGCGCGTGCGGCCGATGGGGATCGCCAACGACAGCGCGATCCTCGTGCCCCAGCGCGCCGTGCAGCAAGGGCTCGCGGGGACCTTCGTCTATCTGCTCGGCGCCGATAGCAAGGTGATACCGCACGACGTGTCCGCCACGTCGTGGGACAATGGCCGCTGGCTCATCCAGGACGGCCTCAAGCCCGGCGACCAGGTGTTGGTCGATGGGACGCTCAAGGTCGGTCCGGGCGCGCCGGTGCACGCCACGCCGTACGAGCCCGCCAAGGACTCCACGCTCAAGGCGCCGAGCGACGGCGCCGCGAAGATGAAGGTGGCGCGATGAGTGGCGCGGAGTCCGATCCGCTGGACCAGCCGCACGCGAAGGTCGAGGCGGATGGAGAGGCGCAGCAGATCGGCAATCTCTTCATTCGCCGTCCGATCTTCGCGGCGGTCATCTCGATCGTGATCGTGCTTCTCGGACTGTTCGCGCTAAAGAAGCTTCCGATTGCGCGCTATCCGAACGTCACGCCACCGGTGGTCTCGGTGTCGGCGAACTATCCGGGGGCGACCGCGCTCGATGTGGCGACCACGGTTGCCGCGCCGATCGAGCAGCAGCTCGCCGGCATTCAGGGACTTCTCTACTATAAGTCCACGAGCTCGGGCGACGGATCGATGAATCTGCAGGTGTCCTTCGACATCACGCGCGATCAGGATCTCGCGGCCGTCGACGTGCAGAATCAGATCGCTCTCGCCACGCCGCAGCTTCCGGAGCAGGTGCGCCGCAACGGCGTGATCGTGCAGAAGGCGCAGCCGGACATCCTGCTCGTCGGCGTGCTCACGTCCACGGATCCACGCTACAGCGGCGAGTTCCTGAGCAACTACTCGAAGATCTATCTCGAGGACGAGATCAAGCGCATTCCCGGCGTCGGTAACGCCACGACGTTCGGAAATCTGAATTTCGCGATGAACATCGAGCTCGACCCCGACAAGATGGCGCAGCTCGGCGTCACGGTGTCGGATGTCAACGCGGCGGTCACTGAGCAGAATAGTACCAATCCGGCCGGCTCCATCGGGCGCGAGCCGGCTCCGGCCGGAACACAGCTCACGATTCCCGTCACTACCGTCGGCCGGCTCAGCACGCCCGAGGAGTTCGCGAACATCATCATCCGTGCGCGCCCGGATGGATCGGTGATGCGCGTCTCGGATGTCGGCACCGTGAAGCTTGGCGGTCGCGACTACGGTCTCGTCGGCAGTTACAATGGGAAGCAGATTGCTCTGATCATCCTGTATCTCCGCCCCGGCGCGAACGCGATCGCGGTTCGCAACGCGTACATCAAGCGCATGGCCGAGCTGGAGAAGAGCTTCCCGGCCGGCGTGCATCAGGAAGTCGGCTTCGACACGACGCCATTCGTCACGACGTCGATCCACGAGGTCATCAACACGCTGCTCATCGCGATGGCGCTCGTGACGCTGGTCGTCTTCATCTTCCTTCAGAACTGGCGCTCGACGCTGATTCCCCTGCTCGCGGTGCCGGTCTCGATCATCGGCACGTTCTTCGGACTGTGGGTGCTGGGCTTCACGATCAACCTGCTCACGCTCTTCGGCCTTACGCTTGCGATCGGAATCGTCGTCGATGATGCGATCGTGGTGATCGAGAACGTCGAGCGCATCATGGAACAGGACAAGGTTTCGCCGCGCGTCGCCGCAGACAGGGCGATGAAGCAGGTCACGGGCGCGCTCGTCGCGATCGTGGCGGTGCTGTGCGCTGTGTTCATTCCGGTGGCGCTGGTCGGTGGTATCACGGGCGAGATGTACAAGCAGTTCGCGGTCACGATCGTCATCTCCGTGGTGCTTTCGGGAATCGTCGCGCTGACGCTGACCCCCGCGCTCTGCTCGGTGATGCTGAAGCCGGGATCGCACCCGCCGGAGACCGGGCCGTTCGCGTGGTTCAACCGCAACTTCGATCGCGCGCGCACGGGATACCTCGGCTCGCTCGGGCGCATGCTCGGCAGCCCGAGGACGGTGTTCGCCGCCTTCGCGGTGGTGGTCGCGCTCGTGATCGTTCTCGTTCGCGCGGTTCCCGGCGGCTTCCTTCCCACCGAGGACAAGGGCTTCTTCGCCGTGGCGGTCGAGCTCCCGTCCGGTGCATCGCGCCAGCGCACCGACGCGGTGGTCGCGCAGGTGCAGAAGTATCTCCTCGCGCAGAAGGGTGTGGAGCACACGGTCGCGCTCACCGGATTGAGCCTGCTGCAGGGTGGCGCGGCACAAACCAGCTCGGCCACCGTATTTGCTGGTCTCGCTCCGTGGGATCAGCGCAAGTCTGCGGACACGCAGCTCGAGGCGATCCTCGGAAGAGCCAACGGTGCGTTCTCGCAGATCAAGGACGCGATCATCTTCGGCTTCAACTTTCCGGAAATTCCGGGACTCGGCGTCACTGCCGGTCTCGAGATGGATCTACAGGATCGGAGCGTCAACGACGTCACGAAGTTCGCCGCGCTCGCGCAGCAGTTCGTGGCGGATGCGAACAAGCTCCCCGAAGCGCAGGGGCTGACGACGAACATCAACGTCAACTTCCCGCAGCTCTTCGTGCACGTCGACCGCGAGAAGGTGAAGTCGCTGGGGATCTCACTCACGGATCTCTTCCAGACGCAGCAGGCGATGTTGTCCAAGCTCTACGTGAACGACTTCAACATCTACGGCAAGACGTTTCGCGTGCAGCTGGAGGCGCAACCGCAGTTCCGCGAGCGTCCGGAGGATGTCGGGCGCCTCTACGTGCGCGGGTCCAGCGGGCAGATGATTCCGGTGTCGTCGCTGGTGACGACGGAGTTCAAGGTCGCGCCGAACATCGTCACGCGCTTCAACGGCTTCACGGCGGCAGTCGTGAACGGAACGCCAGCGCCGGGGAAGAGCTCGGGACAGCTGCTCGCCGCCGTTCGCAAGCTCGCCGACGAGAAATACGCCCCGCTCGGAGTCGGATACGCCTTCAGTGGGCAGTCGTATGAGGAAGTGCAGGGAGGCACCGCGTCGCTCGTGTTCACCATGGGCATCATCATGGTCTTCCTCGTGCTCGCGGCGCTCTACGAGTCGTGGTCGATCCCCTTCGCCGTGCTCTTCGGCGTTCCGTTCGGACTGCTCGGCGCACTCCTCGGCGTGTTCATTCGCCGAATGCCCAACGATGTCTACTTCCAGGTCGGACTGATCGTCGTCGTCGGGTTGGCGGCGAAGAACGCGATTCTGATCGTCGAGTTTGCGAACGAGCTTCGCGCGCGAGGGTTGTCGATTCGCGAGGCGGCCACCGAGGCGGCGCGTGAGCGACTGCGGCCGATCCTCATGACGTCGTTCGCCTTCATCCTCGGCGTCGTGCCGTTGCTCGTCGCGAGCGGCGCCGGTGCCCAGAGCCGACACTCGATCGGAACGGGAGTGTTCTTCGGAATGCTCTTCGCGACGACCGTCGGAATCTTCTTCGTCCCCTCGTTCTTTGCCGAGATTCGAATGTTGAGTGAGCGTGGATTGTTCAAGCGAAAGAACGTGGCGGCACCAGCCGCCGCGGGCTCGATGTCGGGAGACGACTGAGCATGCCGGTACTACGAAGGGTTGCTCCGCGGCTGCTCGCGCTGTTCGTCGTTGCCGGCTGCGCCGTGGGACCTAACTACAAGCGCCCCACGGTTGATGTCGCGCCCGAATGGCGCGCGCCGTCGAAATCGGAAGACTCCGTGCGCTCGTTCTTCGACTCGCTCGCGAGCGGGACGAATCTCATCGCGCCGCCGACTGCTGCGCGCGCCGACACGCCCTCCGGTGCAGCGACCGTGCGACGTCCCGATTGGCGTGCGAGCTACGAGTCGCGCCCGCTCGACGCGAGGGGTGGTGGACTCGGCTGGGCGGAGCTGATCAAGGATCCCGCGCTGCTGGCCCTCATCGACAGTGCGGTGCGCAACAATCGCGATGTCCGCGTCGCGATCGCGACGATCGCCGAGTATCGGGCGGCGTATGGAGTGGCGAAGGCGTCGTACTATCCGCGGATCGACGGGCAGCTCTCCGCCGGCCGCGAGAAGATCGTCCTGATACCGGGAGAGAACGACGCGTACAACGCGATCCAGATCACGACGAATCTGCAGTGGGAGCTCGACTTCTGGGGGCGGATCCGCAGGAACAGCCAGGCCGCGCGCGCCGACTATCTCGCGAGCGAGGCCGGGCGCAGGTCGGTGGTGCTCACGCTCGTGAGCGATGTCGCGACAGGGTATCTGCAGCTGCGCGAGCTCGATCTCGATCTCGAGATCTCGCAGCGCACACTCGCGTCGCGCCAGCAGACGCTCAACCTCGCGCTCCGCCGCTATCAGCAGGGGCTCATCTCCGAGCTCGACGTGCGGCAGTTCGAGTCCGAGGTCGACAACTCTGCCGTGAGCATTGCGGATTTTCAGCGGCGGATCGCGCAGCAGGAGAATGCGCTGAGCGTGCTGGTAGGGCACACGCCGGCGCCGGTGGCGCGAGGGCTCTCGCTCACCGATGTGCTGGGAACGTTCGTGCTGCCGACGGATCTTCCGGCGGAGCTCATCGCTCGCCGTCCCGATGTTCGCCGGGCGGAAGAGGCGTTCGTCGCGGCGAATGCGCGCGTGGGCGCAGCGCAGGCCGCGCTCTTCCCGATGGTGTCGCTCACCAGCCAGTACGGCACGCGGGGCGACAAGTTCAGCAACACCTTCCAGAAGAACGGCGAGATCTATCAGATCTTCGGTGGCATCTCGATCCCACTGTTCCGCGGCGGCGCGCTGCGGAGTGAGCTGTCAGCGGCGCGAGCGCGGTCCGACCAGGCCCGGTTCGCGTACGAGCAGGCGACGCTCGTCGCGCGGCGTGAGGCCGAGGATGCATTCGTCGGCGTGCGCACGTCACGCGATCAGGCGGTGGCGCAGCAGCGCCAGGTCGATGCGCTCCGTCGCGCGTTCGATCTGGCGAACCGTCGCTACCAGAATGGTGTCTCGAGCTACCTCGAGGTGCTGGACGCCGAGCGCAATCTGTTTACGAGCGAGTTGGCGCTGACGCAGGCACAGCGGCAGGAGCTCGTGTCCGGCGTGCAGCTCTACAAGGCGCTCGGCGGCGCCTGGGCGGACTCCGCCGCCGCGCGGTAGCATCGCTGGCGGTAACGCTCGCCGCCGGTGCGAGACGGTTCACCCCCGATTCGTTTCTGGCCCGGAGGGGCGGTTCTACACTAACACGTCACTTTAGAACCTTTCTCAGGGAGCCAAGGCCATGTTACGAAGTATGGTGCGTACGATCGCCGCCGGAGCTGTGGCCGCGGCGATCCTTGCGTGTGGAGGCAGCAGCGACGGCGGTGGCACCGGACCGACGCCCGTGTTCACCTCGGTGTCGTTGTCGCCGTCCGCTCCCGAGGTTACGGTGGGTGGCACGACGGCGCTCACCGCCATCGCAAAGGATCAGAGCGGCAACGTCTTTCCCGGCGCAATGGGTGCGACATGGTCATCCGCCAACACCGCTGTGGCGACGGTGAATTCGACGACGGGTGTCGTGTCCGGTGTCGCGAATGGCACGTCGAGCGTCACTGCGTCGATCACGATCGGGAGCGTGACGCACACCGGGAGTCAGACCGTGAACGTGACGACGCCGACGGCCTCCGGGAGCGTGACGGCGACTACCGGATTGTCGTTCGACCCGAGCACCGTCACGATCGCGCGCTCCGCCGGCACCGCCTCGGTGACTTGGCACTTCCAGTCCGTGGCGCATACGGTCGTCTGGGATGCGCAGCCGGGATCCGTCACCGACATTGGTGCAACGTCGAGCGCGAACGTGTCCAGAGATTTCACCATCGCCGGCACGTACCACTACCACTGCTCGATTCACTCCGGCATGGCGGGGATCGTCGTGGTGCAGTAGCGCAACAGGAGTGGCAAGAAAGTTTGCAGCAGCAGAAACGGCTCCCGTCACGCAAGTGGCGGGAGCCGTTGCTCATCTGGGCTATAATGTGGGCGCTCGCGGAAACGGGTGACCGCGCGAGGGCACCCGGCGTCACCCTATGACCCCCACAAAGTGAGCGATCTCGAATGTCAGGTGCATTTGCACGCACGATGCTCGTCGGCACTCTTGCCGCGGCGCTCCTCGCCTGCGGATCGGACGGCGTCGCCGGACCGCCATCTGCGGGAACTGTCGTTGCAAATACCGATCTGCACTTCGCGCCGCAGTCGCTCACGCTTTCCAGAAGTGGTGGAAGCGCCGAGCTGACGTTCACATTCCAGAGCACGAATCACAAAGTGCTGTGGGACACGCAGCCGTCAGGCGCGGCGCTCGAGACCGTGCCGTCGACGCACGATGCATCAGTGATGCGTGAGCTCACCGTCGCCGGCACGTACACGTATCACTGTCCCTTCCACGAAGGAATGACCGGCACCGTCATCGTCGAGTAGCGGCTGCATCGCGTGACTACAGGGCATCGCGGATGAACGCCTGCAGCTTCTGCCGATAGCTCCTGCCGCTCGTGTGGCGGGAGCCGTCGTGCAGGATCACGACGAAATCGCCCTGGAACCACGGCTGAAGCTCCTTCACGCGCTCGGTATTCACGATCGTCGAGCGGTGGATTCGGAGAAAGCGCGCGGCCGGGAGCCGTGACTCGAGGCGCGTGAGCGTGTCGCGCACCACATGGGTGTCCGCGCCGACGTGGATGTTGGCGTGATTGTCCACCGCCTCGATCCAGTCGATCTCCGCCGTGCGAATGAGCAGCAGCCGGCCATCTACCTTGATCGCGAGACGCAAGTCGCGTCGCTGCCTGCGCCCGAGGTGCTCGAGCAGCGCCTGAAGCTGCGCCTTGTCGGGGCCCGCAGTGCTGCGCGCGGCCTCCGGGTCGGCGAGGCGCGCCTTCGCGCGCACGAGCGCCGCGGCGAAGCGCTCCCGCTCCACCGGCTTGAGCAGGTAGTCCAGCGCGTGCACCTCGAATGCTTGCACCGCGTACTCGTCGTAGGCCGTCACGAAGATCACGAGCGGCATGCGCTCGGGACCGACCGCCTCGATTACACCGAAACCATCGAGCTCCGGCATCTGGATATCGAGGAAAACGAGATCCGGCGTGTGCTTCTCGATCGCGAGAATCGCGTCCGCCCCGTTGCCGCACTCGCCGACGATCTCAATGTCGGGATGATCGGCGATCAACGTCCGCATGCGTGCGCGCGCGAGCGGCTCGTCATCAACGACAAGCGCGCGTATCCGTGCGGGATCCTTTCCCTTGGTGGCTGCGCTCACGACAGCTCCTCTCCAGTGTGATACGGAATCGAGATTCGTACCGCGAACCCGGCATTGGGCGCCGTCGTCACCTCGAAGGTGTGCAGATCGCCGTAGAGACGCTCGAGCTGCTCACGGATGTTGCTCAAGCCGATCCCCTTCGGCAGCTCGTTCGGCGCCGACAGCGCGCACCCCACGCCATCATCGATCACGGCGAGCTCCACGTGGTCGCCGCATCGCCGGGCATGAATCGCGAGCTTCCCGCCGCATGCGCGCGAGCTGAGTCCGTGACGAATCGAGTTCTCCGCCAGTGGCTGCAGCAGGAGATTCGGCACGAGCGCGTGGCTCGCCGCCGGATCGATCGCGATCGAGATCTTGAGCCGATCCTGGAAGCGCAACTGCTGGATGTTCACGTAGCGCTCGAGCAGCTGGATCTCGCGCTCGATCGGCACCTCCTGCTCGCCCGCGTTGTGGAGTGACAGCCGTAGGAAGTCACTGAGACCGGTGAGCATGCGCTCCGCCGCTCGCGCGTCGCTGGAGATGAGCGCGACGATCCCGTTCATCGTGTTGAACAGAAAGTGCGGATTGAGCTGCAGTCGCAGGCTCCGCAGCTGCGCCTGCGCGAGCGCGACGCGCAGATCCTCGCGCTCCTGCGACTCGCGGTAATACGTCTCCGCGAGCCGCTCGTGCCACGACGTGGCGTACGTTGCGATCGCCCCCGCGACGATGAGCAGCAGAATCTTCGCCCCCTCGTCGAGAAAGGAGACCGCGGCGCTGCCACTCGCGATGATCGGGCTGTCCGTCATGGGCACGCGTCCACTGAGCAGGAGCACGGCCACGAGTACGGCATACTCGACGACCACCAGCGTCGCCGCCACCGCAGCCTTGCGCGTCGAGGACGCAATCGGGCGCGCGGCGAGGATCACGAAGTATGCGAGAAAAATCGGCGACTTGAGTGCGAGCGCACTCGGCTCCGCCATGCTGTAGCCTGCAAGGATCACCGTCACCGCCGTGATGTCGACGAGCGGATTCACCAGCGCGACCCACGCGGGGAGCGGCTCGTCGCGGAGATGCCGGTGCTGGTCGAGCCAGAATTGCGCGAGCGACCACGCCAGCGTGGGCATCAGCACTGCCCAGTTCACGCGCTGCACGATGACCGGGATGTGCGGACCGTACAGCAGCGCGGTGAGCGCGAGCGACAGTAGCACAGCGGCGCGCACGCCGTTGAGCAGCCGCTCCGCGCGCTCGCGTAGCACCTCGATCGCCGGACGAGCCTTCTTCATGGGCACCATCATTGCCCACGGTTGGTCTCATCGGAAGGGCGCCGCATCCAGGCGTCCAGCAAAAGCGCGATGAGCGTGAGCAGCGGAGGGATCGGCGAGCGGTCGAACACCACGACGCTCGCATCGGTGGCGCCCACCATGATCACCGCAAGCGCGAGCGAGGAGAGATATTGGAGTCGCCCCGTGAGCAGCAGCGTCCCGCCGGCGAGCTCGATCAGCGCCGTCACGTAGCGGAGCCACTGCCCAAAGCCCAGACTCGCGAACAGTTCGACCATGAGCGCGAAGCCCGCCAGCTTCACGGTTCCCGCTGCGATGAAGATCGCGCCGAGCCCGAGCTCCATCAGTCGCAGCCACCCGAGTCGCCGAACGGTCGGCCATGACGCATCCATCAGTGAAGCCGATAGCTGGCGGCGAGTCGCCAGGTCGTCACGTCCTTCGGCACCGAATACACCTCAGTGGTGAGCGCGAAGGACGCGGGAAGATGTAGCGTTGCCCCGCCGAGCACGGACCAGCGCCGGAGGTTGACCTCCACTCGCGTGTGATCCGTGACCCCGTCGAGGTTGGTGAACCCGACCTCGAATCGCGGCCGGAGCCACGACACGCCCGTCCCCGCGAAGAGCTCGAAACGGCCGCCATGGCTCTGAACGCCGTACACTCCTTCGAGCCCAAACATCGTCGGAGAGAATTTGTCGTCCGAGGGTTTGTTGCCGTAGCACGCACTGTCGGGCTCGCTTTGCTGCAAGGCGGTGCGCGCGCAGGTAATCGGCCCGCGGACGTGCCCAACCGTCCCGTCCGCGCGCAGCATCAATGCGGAGGACGCGAAAGGCCCAAATCCGTGCAGCGCCATGGTTTCCGAGATCGCGGCGCCGCCCAGGTGCGGGTGCGCGTCCCCCACCTGAATCGGCGGGATATAGCTCACCTCGATGGCGAACCCCAAGGGGAGGGTAAGCAGCGCGCGCGGACGAGCGAAGACACTCGTCAGCCGGGAGTGCTGCTGCGCGCTCGCGGTGTAGCATTCGCTCGCGTGCTCGATCGACGGGTCGGCGGTCGGCACCGGGGCGACCTCCGCCTGCAGCTCGATGTGCCACGCCGACTGGCGACTCGGGGCGTCAAGCGCCGAGAAAGTAATTGGGACGGAGTAAAATGCGAGCAGCCTGGCCTCGTTGCTGGTCGCTCGGGGACGACATTGCGCTCGCGCGGCGGGAGCGGCCACACCGGCAAACGCGGCGAATACTGCCAGGGATTTGCGCACGGGGAGATGTTATGGGCGCTCCGGACGGGAGTGAACCTTCGAGCGGTGGATGACCACCATCGAGGGGTGAAAGCCCTTCCGCGGCGGGCGACGGTCGACCGCCCTTTTGTTGGGCCAGTACTGGCCGGTCAGGAACTTAGTCCAGCCCCCCACGCGTTGACCCGAAACACCCTTTCGATTTGGATGACGTGGCCTCACAGGTAGCTCCCGCTCTGGTAGACAGCGACGAAGGCGTCCCATACCGCTGGCTCATCCTCCTCGGCCTCATCACGGCCGCCGTCATGGAGGTGCTCGACACGACGATCATCAACGTTGCCCTCCCCCAGATGGCCGGAAATCTCGGCGCCACGACGGAGGAGATCGCATGGGTGAGCACCTCCTACATTCTCGCGAACGTCGTCGTTCTGCCGATGACCGCGTTTTTCACTGAGCGGTTCGGACGGCGCAACTATCTCACGTTCTCGATTCTCCTCTTCATCGTTGCATCGTTCCTGTGCGGTACCTCGCACAGCCTGAGCGAGCTCGTGATCTGGCGGCTGTTGCAGGGCGCGGGCGGCGCTGCACTCCTCTCCACTGCGCAGGCGACGCTGCGGCAGATCTTCCCGAGCGAGCAGCAGGGAATGGTTCAGGCCACCTTCCTGCTCGGCATCATCGTCGCACCGACGCTCGGTCCCACGCTCGGCGGATGGATCACCGACAACTACACGTGGAACTGGTGCTTCTTCATCAACATCCCGATCGGCATTGTCTCGACCTTCCTCGTCACCACCTTCCTCAAGGATCCCGAGGGCGCGCGCGTCATTAAGCCCGTCGACTGGCTTGGCATTGTACTCCTGATCGTGGGCGTCGGCTCGCTGCAGTACGTGCTCGAGGAAGGAAATCGCAATGACTGGTTCCAGGACGATCTCATCCTGCGTCTCTCGATCGTCTCCGCGTTGTGTCTCGTCGGCATGGTGCTGTGGGAGCTGTCGAAGCGAAACAAGCATCCGGTCATCAACTTCCGCGTTCTCCACAACCGCGATCTCTCGGCGTCGATCTTCCTCTTCGTCGTGCTCGGCTTCGGGCTCTACGGTGGGACCTTTCTCTTCCCGCTCTTCACGCAGGGAGTGCTCGGCTTCACACCTACGGAGACGGGGCTGACGATGCTCCCCGGCGGGCTCGCGACGGCAGTGATGGCGGTGGTGTGCGGACGTCTGCTCAACGGAAAGGTGCCGCTCGTCGACGCGCGCTATCTCATTATCTCGGGCGTCTTCGCGTTCAGCGCGTCGATGTGGATTCTCGGGCATCTCACCTCTGTCGCCGGCGAGGGGGACGCGCGCATTGCGCTCATCGTTCGCGGTGCGGCGCTGGGGCTGCTCTTCACGCCGATCAACAACGCGGCCTTCGGAAGCCTGAAGCCGAGCGAAGCGCAGCAGGCGTCGGGATTGATCAACCTCTCGCGCCAGCTCGGAGGCTCGTTCGGCATCGCGGTGCTGAGCACCTACCTCACGAGACACGTGCAATATCATCGCGCCGATCTCGTGCAGAACTTCTACGCGGGGAATCCGGCGTTCGATCTGCGCTTCCAGGGGACGGTCGCGAACCTCGTGGCGCACGGCACGTCGGTGCTGCAGGCACAGAAGACGGCGTATGCGATTCTCGATCTCACGCTGAGCAAACAGGCATCGATGCTCGCGTACAATGACTCGTGGCTGCTGATCCTGCTCTGCTTCCTCTGCGTCGCGCCGGCGGTGCTGCTGCTGCGGAAGCCCAGCGCGATGAGCGGGGCAGTGGACGCGCACTAGGCTCGGCGACGCGGCGCTATTTCACCGTGATCTCGCGCTCCATGCCCAGCATGTAGTGCGGCTTGGCGCCAGTCGTGTCGCTGAGACCGCAGTCGAGCACGTAGCGCCCCGGGCGCAGCGCGATGGAAATGACACTCACCTGGCCCGTGTCCATTGGTGCTGCGCCGCCTCCGATTCCCTCGATCGGCGAAGGCTTGCTCTTGCCATCCCATTTATCCAGCTGTTCCATGGTGGTGTTCCCCACGAGGCGCGAGAACGAAAGCTGATGCAAGTGTCTGCCAACGTTCTCGACCCGCACCAGCTGTCGCCCTGCGCGCAGCTCTCCCGAGATGGAGATTCGATAGTCGGTCAGTCGAATCGTGACCGGTGCAACGGGGAGGACGAGGTTTGTCGACGGTGCGCCGGAGGAGACCACGAGTCCGCGAATCATCCCCCTCGACATGTGGGCGTGGCCATCCTCGGCACCATAGGCGCACACCATCACGTAGCGTCCCGGTTTGAGCAGCACGGACGTCTCGCTCGAAGCCCCTGGGAGTGCACGTTCGACCCCTCCCGCCCACCGAATTCCTCCCGTGTGATCCGCGTTGCGCACCAGCGACCGCATGACTCTCGGAAGCGATGACGAGTCGTCCAATCGGGCGAAGGTCACTTGATGCGCCTCCTTCCCGCGATTCACGAGTCGTATCGTCACCATGCCACTCGCGGCGCTGTCCGGCGCGATGAAGGTGTATTCGTACGCCGTGACGACGAGCGCGTGACCACCTGGCGGGGGCGCAGGTGCATCCGACCGGAATGCACCTGCCAGCCCCGCGATCGCGGCCACGAGCACGGCCCTCCAGCTCAGGCTCGGCACGTTGTTCTCCTTCGCGTTGATGCCGGGAGCTCGGCGCCCACTCCGGAGCAGTCACGATACGATTCCCCGTCGCGCTCCGCCAGACATCGGTCCCGAGCAGGCACTAAACCTGCCTCCCACTCCGCTAGAATGAATGAGCGCGCAAGTCCGCGCGACACGTTCGTGCGAGCGGCGTCCTGCCCGTTCGGATAGTGTCGGCGCGTTCGCCCTCGGCGCTATCGTGTGCGGACGCATCGGCCGAGCGAAACGGGTGCGTGTCGGGATCGAGTTACCTGGGGGAACAAGATGCGTGTGCGGGTCGGCTGTGAATTCCAGTATGATGCGCCCTCGTCCGTACCGGTCGTGATGCTGGTGCGTGCTCGCTCCGACGGAAGCCACCGGATCGTCTACGAGTCGCGCTGGGTCGATCCCGCGCTCGCGATCCGCGAATACCACGACTCCTTCGGCAACACGTGTTGGCGCATGACGATGCCCGACGGGATCACCACCTTTCGCTACGATGCCGTCGTCGACGTCGACGACGAGCCCGATCCTACGCACCCCGGAACGCCGTTGACGCCGGTGGACGAGCTCCCCGACGAGGCGCTGCAGTTCACGCTCGCGAGTCGCTACGTGGAGTCCGACATCCTCTCGAACGATGCGTGGCGCCTCTTCGGCAACACCCCGCAGAGCTGGGAGCGAGTGCAGGCCGTTTGCGACTGGATCCACGAGAACGTCGAGTACAAGGGCGGCAGCAGCTCGCCCGAGGTCACTGCCCTCACAGTGTACAACAAGCGCGTCGGTGTCTGTCGCGACTTCGCGCTTCTCGCCGTCGCGTTCTGTCGTGCGCTCAACATCCCGGCACGCTACACCTTCGGCTATCTCCCGGATATCGCGGTGGGTGTCGTCGAGGGCGCGATGGACTTTCATGCATGGTTCGAGGCCTTCATCGGAGGCCGCTGGTACACCTTCGATGCTCGCCACAACGTGCCGCGCATCGGCCGCGTGGTGATCGGCTATGGCCGCGACGCTGCTGATGTCGCGATGACCACGTCGTACGGCTCGCTGCGCCTGGAGCGGATGACGGTGTGGGCGGACGAAGTCCACAACGAGCTCGCCGACGACGGCATGGTGCCTCCTCCACCGGGACTGAGCGTCTCCGGGGCGGAGAGCGCCGAGCAGTGATGGCCGATGCCGTCCTGCAATCGCCACGTCGATCGATCACCCTTCCGAAGGACTGGAGCGAGATTGCGCGCGTGCGGCATCACGTGCAGCAGGAGTATTGCTACTCATACACCGGGCCCGTCACCGACATCCGGCAGCGGCTCGTCATGATTCCTCGCGTGAAGTACGGCGACCAGCAGCTCGTGTCGCACGAGCTCACGGTCGAGGGCGCCGACGATGTCGTCACGACGTGGGAGACGGACCGCTTCGGCAACTCCGCCTGTCACGTGCGTGCGTCGCGCGTGAACGAATCGGTGCGCTTCGCCGTGGAGTTCGAAGTCGACCGCGAGGCTCCGCCGCTGGAGCAGCAGCTGAGCCACGGCGCAACCGTGGACGCCTTCCTCGCACCCACCGCGCTCACTGCCCCCGACGATCGCATCCGCGAGGCCGGCGCCGCGATTCACGCCGCGCTTGCGCACGCGCCCGTGCCCGAGGAGATCGTCCCGCTCGACGCGCACGGGATGCGGCAGTGGATGCTCGCGATCCTCGCAGGCGAGTGGACGAGCACGGTGATCAAGTACCAGCACGGGCAGACGGGGGTGCAGACCCCCGCCGCGATGGCGCTCCACCTCGGCGGCGGCGTCTGCCAGGACTACGCGCACATCGCGATCTCCGTGCTCCGAACCCTCGGCGTGCCCGCGCGATACGTTTCCGGACACGTACTCGGCGAAGGGGCGCCGCACGCGTGGTTCGAAGCGATCCTTCCCGATCCGCGGGAGCCGTCGCGCCTCATCGCGAAGGCCTACGATCCGACGCACAGGTGCTTTCCGGGGATGAGCTACATCACGGTGGCCGTCGGCCGCGACTACGCGGACGTCGCGCCGACATCCGGTTCGTACACCGGGATGGCGAGGAGCCGCCTCGTGCCGAAGAAGGACGCGTGGGTCGTCGACGCGCAGATGGTGTCCGAATGACGGCCGCCGCTCCCGAGCGCACCATTCCGCCGTACGATCCCGGCGCCTTCTGGGACGAGATGTTCGAAGCGCCCGGGATCGTGCGTCCGTTCTACGCGACGCTCGCACGCCAGCTCGCCACACTCAGCTCCGCCGACGTTGCGCGGCGCCAGCGCGCGGCCGAGCTCTCGTTCACCGTGCGCGGAATCACCTTCGCGGTGAATCAGGGGGCGGAGGGCGTCGAGAAGATCATGCCTTTCGATCTCATTCCGCGCATCATCGAGGCCGCCGAGTGGACGCGCATCGAGCGCGGGCTCGAGCAGCGCGTGCGCGCGCTCAATCTCTTTCTGCACGATGTGTATCACGACCAGCGCATCCTGCGTTCCGGTGTGATCCCCGCGGAGCTCGTGCTTGGCGCGCGCGGCTACCGTCGCGAGTTCCGCCAGGTCGACGTACCGCTCGGCGTCTACACTCACATCGTCGGCAGCGATCTGGTGCGCGACGGCTCCGGCGAGTTGATGGTGCTCGAGGACAATCTGCGGACGCCATCGGGGGTGTCATACGTCGTGGAGAACCGACGCGTGCTCAAGCGCACGTGGCCGCAGCTCTTCCAGGATTACGACGTGCGCCCGGTCGAAGGCTATCCGCAGGATCTGCTCGACGTGCTGCGCGCGATCGCGCCGCCCACCGCCGATGATCCGGTGGTCGTACTGCTCACGCCGGGCGCCTACAACTCGGCGTACTTCGAGCATGCCTTTCTCGCGAAGGCGATGGGAGTGGAGCTCGTGCAGGGCTCCGACCTCTTCGTCGACGATGCGCAGGTGTTCATGCGGACGACGGAGGGGCGCAAGCGCGTCGACGTCATCTATCGCCGCGTGGACGATGACTTTCTCGATCCCCTCACCTTCCGCAGTGACTCGCTGCTTGGTGTGCCGGGACTCGTGGCGTCCTATCGGCTGGGGCGCGTGAGTCTCGCGAACGCGATCGGCACCGGCGTGGCGGACGACAAGGCGATTTACGCGTACGTCCCTGAGATCATCAGGTATTATCTCGGCGAGGATGCGATCATCGCGAACGTGCCGACCTTTCTGCCGACGCGGCCGAAGGAGCTCGAGTACATCATCGAGAACATCGACAAGCTGGTCGTGAAGTCGGTGAACGAGAGCGGCGGCTACGGGATGCTGATCGGGCCGCACGCATCGCAGGCGGACCGCGATCTGTACGCGGCGCGCGTGCGCGCGGACCCGCGCAGCTTCATTGCGCAGCCGACGCTCGCGCTCTCGCGCTCGCCGTGCTGGGACCACGATCATCTCGAGGGACGGCACATCGATCTGCGCCCCTTCCTGCTGTTCGGGCGCGAGGTGAAGGTGCAGCCGGGCGGGCTCACGCGCGTGGCGCTGCGGAACGGCTCGCTCGTGGTGAACTCATCGCAGGGCGGCGGCGGAAAGGATACCTGGGTCCTTGCAGGGGGAGGGAGCTGAGATGGCGATGCTCTGTCGTGTTGCCGAGGATGTGTTCTGGATGAGCCGGTACGTGGAGCGGGCGGCCGCAGTCGGGAGGCTGCTCGAGGTGACGGGCCATCTCGAGCTCGACGAGGGCGATGCGATCTCCCGTCGTGAGCTCTGGCAGCGGCTCGTGGAGCCGCGAGCCGGCGATGGCGCGCTCCCCGAGGAGCTTACCCCCGCATCAGGCGGGCTCGAGCCGCTGGCGGTGCGCAACTGGCTCGCGCTTGATCGTCGCAACCCGCGCTCGCTCGTGTCGTGCGTGCAGCGCGGACGATCGGCCGCGCGCCGCGTGCGCGAGAGCATCTCGAGCGAGATGTGGGAGGCGATCAACGCCCTCTACCTCTGGCTCGCGGCGGGGGGCGCGGACGCGGCGATGGAGGAGGACTCGCACCCCTTCTACCGTCGCGTGATGATCGAGACGCAATACATCCAAGGGCTTGCCGACGCGACCCTGTCGCACGACGACCCATGGTACTTCACCTGCCTCGGGAAGTATCTCGAGCGCGCGGACAACGTCGCGCACATGCTCACGCTGCAGGCGCACCTGCTTCACGAGCGGAATGACGATGACCAGGTGCGATGGCTCGCCGTGCTGCGCTCGTGTGGCGCGGCGGAGGCCTACGCACGCTACTACTCGCTGCGCGTGGATCCCGCGCGCGTGGTGGAGTTCATGCTCCTCAACTCGTCGTTTCCGCAGACCGTGCGCTTCAGCCTGCGGCATGCGTGGCACGCGCTGCAGCAGCTCAGCGGCTCGCAGCGCGTCGAGGCCGGGAGGGAAGGAGTCACGATCGCGACGCGATCGCTCGGGCTTCTGAGCGCGCAGCTCGAGCACGCCGCCGTCGATGAGATCCTGGAGAGCGGGCTCCAGAGCTATCTCGCGGCGCTGCAGAAGAACATCGCGCGCGTCTGCGACCAGGTCACGCGCGTGTATCTTCGCGACGAGCCGCAGCCGGGGCGCGTGGTTGCCGTTGCCCGCGCCGCGATGCTGATGGCCGAGCAGCAGCAACAGCAGGAGCAGCAATGAAAGTTC
The DNA here is from genome assembly GCA_038237245.1 of Gemmatimonadales bacterium. GTDB lineage: Bacteria > Gemmatimonadota > Gemmatimonadetes > Gemmatimonadales > Gemmatimonadaceae > FEN-1250. The sequence continues at coordinate 21,236 of JBBRYY010000013.1, forward strand.
ACCTGGAGCACATCACGCGGCTCGACTATAGCACCGATGTCGTCGAAGGAGTGATGGATGCTCGTCTCGGGCCGCTCTCGGACGCGGACCAGCGATGGGATGTCTTCACGATCAACGTGAGCCCATCCGGGGCGGTGCGCCGCTACACGGACGGCTTCGGCAATCGCGCGCATCTCATTACGGTTGCGAAGCCGCACCGGATGCTCGAGGTCGTGACCCGCTGCGACGTCGTTACGACGCTCACCGATCCATTTTCGTCGCCAATGCAGCGCCCGCGTCCGCTCACGCCGAGCGAGCTTGCGGACTCTCTGCAGCCGTCCGCGCTGGTCCCCGCGAGCACGGAGCTCGCGGCGCTCGCCGAGCCCTTTCGTCCAAGCACGCCCGACGAGGCGTTCGAGTCGGTACGCAGGATGTCGAAGTTCATTCACGACGAGTTCAACTACACGAAGAACGTCACCACCGTGGCGACGACCGTGCACGACGTCATCGCCCAGCGGAGCGGCGTCTGCCAGGATTTCACGCATCTGCTCATCGGACTCTGTCGCTCGGTCGGAATTCCGGCGCGCTACGTGAGCGGATATACGGTGTCCGGCGGGACGGGTGCGAGCGCGCCGAGGCCCGAGACCGAGGCGTCGCATGCGTGGGCCGAAGCATATACGCCGGTCCATGGGTGGCGCGGCTTCGATCCGACGAACGACCTCGTCGCGAGTACCGCGCACATCAAAATGGCAATCGGCCGCGACTATGCGGACGTTCCGCCCACGCGCGGCACCTTCCGTGGCCAGGCGGACGAGCGGCTGACCGTGTCCGTGGAAACGCGGCAGGTCGACTAGCCGTACGGCGCCAGTCGCAGCGCGTGCGACTCGCATCTAGCTTTCCCCACCATGATGATCATTCGTCCAGCCGCGGCGGCGCTCCTTGCAGCCGCATCCGTCGCGATTCCGACCGTTGCGCGCGAGCGCTCGCCCTCTCGCGCCCCAGCCCCCGCGCGGCGTTCCTTCTCCGAACCCGCCTACTCGCCGGACCGCCGCGAGATCGCCTTCGTCTCGGGCGGCGATATCTGGGCCGTCGCAGCAGCTGGCGGCGATGCGCACCTGCTGGTGTCGGACGCCGCGAACGATCATCGTCCGCTCTACTCGCCGGATGGGTCAGAGCTCGCGTTCATGTCGTCGCGCAACGGCGCGCCGAACCTCTACGTGCTGTCCCTCGCGAGCGGCACGCTGAAACGCATCACCTTCTCGGATGGCGTCGACCAGCTCGACTCGTGGTCGCGCGATGGAAAGTGGATCTACTTCTCGACCACCGCGACGGACATCTCGGGAATGGGGGACGTGGCGCGGGTAAGCGCGAGCGGCGGCACGCCGGTGAGCGTCGCGGCGGACCGATATGCGGCGGAGTACTGGGCGGCGTCAGGGCCGGAAGATGGAACGATCGCGATCACGGCGCGCGGGCTCTCGCAGTCGCAGTGGTGGCGGAAGGGACACAGCCACATCGACGAGAGCGAGATCTGGCTCGTGCACGGAGTCGGCGTAGGCGCGCGCGCGACACCCCCGGCGCCAAAATACGAGCAGATGACCGGGCCCGGCGCGAAGAGCGAGTGGCCGATGTGGTCCGCGGATGGGAAGGCGCTCTACTTCGTGAGCGATCGCAGCGGCGCGCCGAATCTCTGGACGCGCCCCGTGAGCGGTGGGGCAGAGAAGCAGCTCACGAAGTTCACGGATGGCCGCGTGCTCTGGCCGACGATCTCCTACGATGGCAAGGCGATCACCTTCGAGCGCGACTTCGGCATCTGGAGCCTCGATGTCACTGCGGGGACCGCGAAGCCGGTTGCGATCGAGCTGCGCGGCTCCGCGTCCGGTGCGGTGATCGAACATCGCACGCTGACGAACGGGCTGCAGGAGCTCGCGCTGTCTCCTGACGGGAAGAAGGTCGCGTTCACCGTGCGCGGAAAGATCTTCGCCGCCTCGAGCAAGGATGGCGGGAGCGGACTGCGCGTCTCCGCGGCGGGGATCGTGCAGGCGCAGCCCGCGTGGGCGCCCGACAGCCGGCGTCTCGCCTACAGCGACGATCGCGAGGGACGCTACCATATCTACCTCTACGATTTCGTCTCGCACGACGAACGTCGTCTCACCGAGGGCGCCGAGAACGACATCACGCCGGTCTGGTCACCAGACGCGAAGTCGCTGGCATACGTCCACGGCGGCAACGAGCTGCACGTCCTCGCGATCGATGCGAAGAACGCAGCACCCGCGCCGGACCGCATTGTCGCGCGCGGCCGATTCGACCGCGCGCCCTTCATCAGCGAGCGAGCGATCATCTGGTCGCCGGACAGCAAGTGGATCGCGTACGCGACGAGCGAGGGGAACAAGCTGTTCGCGAATGCCTACCTGGTGAGTGCGGCCGGCGGCGAGTCGCGCCCGGTGAGCTTCCTCTCGAACACGAATGCGGACGCGCTCTCGTGGAGCCCGGATGGCGCCTTCCTGCTCCTCGTCTCGTCTCAACGCACCGAAGCGGGCGTGCTCGCGCGCGTGGACCTCGTGCCCCGCACGCCGCGTTTCCGCGAAGATCAGTTCCGCGATCTCTTCAGCCCCGATGCGCCGGTGCCGACTCCCACGAAACGCACGCAGCCCACACCCGCGCGCGAGACCCGCGACCGTGCACCCGCGCCGCGCGATAGCTCCTCGAAGGGCGACAGCACCGTCTCGCCCGCCGCGGACAGCAGCGCGCGCGCCGCGGACTCCAGCCATCGCGACGCAGTGCGTCACACCACCGTCGTCTTCGAGGGACTTCGCTCGCGCCTCTCCTTTCTCCCGATCGGCCTCAATGTCGTCGGCGAGTCGATCGCGCCCGATGGGAAGTCCGTGGTCGTCACCGCCGTCGCCGCCGGGCAGGCGAATCTCTATCTCTTCCCGCTCGACGAGCTCTCGAAGGACGAGCCCGTCGCGAAGCAGCTCACCTCGACGCCGGGCCCGAAGAGCAGCGTGCAATGGTCGCCCGACGGAAAGGAGGTCTACTACATCGAGTCCGGGCGCATCGCCGCCATCGATGTCTCCTCGCGCGCCGTGCGCCCGGTCTCCGTCAGCGCCGAGGTCGACGTCGACTTCACTGCCGATCGCACTGAGCTGTTCACGCTCATGTGGCGCGAGCTGCGCGATAACTTCTTCGATGCAACGATGAACGGCGTGGATTGGAACGCGGTGCGCGATACGTACGCTCCACTCGTGCAGGGTGCGCAGACCTCGGACGAGCTGATGCGTCTCATGAACGAGATGGTCGGCGAGCTCAACGCGTCGCACTCGGGCGCGCGCGGCCCCGGCGGCGGCGCCCCCTTCACCGGACGGCTCGGCCTCCGTTTCGATGGCAACGAGTACGAGCGCACGGGGAGGCTCCGCGTCTCCGAGATCATCCCGCTAGGCCCCGCCGCGCTCGCGGCGAAGATCTCGACGGGCGACTTCATCGTCGCGATCGACGGCGCTCCCGTGAGCGCGCGCACCAACATCGACGAGATGCTTGCGTGGAAGATCGGCAAGCAGACCGCGCTCAGCGTCTCGTCGGCCACCGATGCCAAGCCGCGCGTCGTCACCGTGCTTCCCGTCAGCACCAACACCGAGAAGGGGCTACTCTATCGCGCGTGGGTCGAGCAGTCGCGCGCATACGTCGCGAAAGCGAGCGGCGGCCGCCTTGGCTATGTCCACATGCCCGACATGAGCGCGGAGTCGCTCGAGCGATTCTACACCGATCTCGACGCGCAGAATCAGGCGAACGATGGCGTCGTCATCGATATTCGCAACAACAATGGCGGCTTCGTCAACGCGTACGCGCTCGACGTTCTCACACGCGCTCCGTATCTCACGATGCAGATTCGCGGCATGTCCACCGCGCCGGCGCGCACGCTCCTCGGCCAGCGCTCGCTCGAGCTGCCTACGGTGCTCGTCACGAACATGCATTCGCTCAGCGATGCGGAGGATTTTTCCGAGGGCTACCGGACGATGAAGCTCGGCAAGATCGTCGGTGAGCCGACCGCCGGGTGGATCATCTACACCTCCAACGACGTGCTCTTCGACGGATCGTCCGTGCGCATTCCGTTCGTGCGCATCCGCGGTGCCGACGGAAAGGACATGGAGATGCATCCGCGTCCCGTCGACGTGGCCGTGACGCGGGCGATGGGCGAGAGCTACGCGGGGCGCGACACGCAGCTCGACGCCGCGGTCAAGACGCTGCTCGCCCAGATCGGCACCGCGCGGAAGCCCGCCGCTGCACACTAGGCGCGCGCGGAAACGGCGGGCATGAGCATCGTGCAGCGCGCGAGCGCGAGCGCCCGCCATCTCTTCGTGCTCGGGGAGGGAGAGCTGCAGTGGGGACGGGGCGTACGCACTGCCTTCGCGCTCATCGTTCCCGTCGTCGCCGGTGATCTCCTCGCGCAGCCGCTCTTTTCGTGGGCCGCGCTCGGCGGCTGGCTCGGATCGCTCGCCGACAAGGGTGGCTCCTATCGCACGCGCGCCACGACGATGGGCGCGTTCGCGATTCTCGGCGCCGCCTGCGCGCTCGGCGGCACCGAGGCCGCCGGCTCGATGCCGGCTGCGGTCGCATCGATGCTCGTCGTCGGCTTCATCGGCGGGCTCGGTCGTGTGTACGGCGACGAGGGATCGACGGTCGGCTTGTTCATTGCCATCATCTTCGCGGTGGCGCTCGGCGCACCATCGCACGTGCCGCACGCCGCGCTCCTGCGCGGCGAGCTATTCCTCGCCGGCGTCGCGTGGGCGATGGTGCTGTCGCTTCTTCTCTGGCCGCTCCATCCCTTCCGCCCCGCGCGGCGCGTGGTGGCCGGCAGCTATCGCGCGCTTGCGGAGCTCGCGCGCACCCTCGAGGAGCTCTCGACGGCGATCGGCGATCGGAGCGCGGGAGCAGCGCGCTCGCGTGCGCGCACGCTGCACGCGAGCGTCCGCACCGCGCTCGAGCGCGCGCGCATGGTGATCGCGGACATGCGCCGCCCGAAGCAGGGACGCAGCGCGCGCGGCGAGCAGCTGCTGGTGCTCAACGAGGGTGCCGAGCAGCTCTTTGGTACGCTCGTGGCCATCGAGGCCGAGCTCGAAGCGGCGCACGAGAGCGGGTCGGCCGCTGGAGATGAGGCGTTCGGCAAGGCGTTCGGCTGTTTGGCGAAGACGCTCGATCTGCTCACCACCGCGATCGACGATACGCTCGACAGACGCAGGCGCGCGGGAGCGGAACTGCCCGTACTCCTCGACCTTTCGGTGCGTACGGATTGGCCGAACGTCCATCTGCGCGCGGCGGCGACGCTGCTCTCGCGCCTCGCGAGCGATGTGCAGCTGCTCATCGACACGGCGTCGCGCATCGACGTGCGTGCGGCAGCGGTCGTGCCGACGACGGCGGAATTTCGGGCGGCGCAACCAGCCGCCGCGAGCGATCCGCTTGCGTGGCTGCGCCCGCTGGGCGACGTGCTCACGCCTCGCTCGCTCCCCGCGCAGCATGCCCTGCGCATGGGCATCGCTGCGGCGGCTGCAGTGGGGCTCTCCTACGCGCTGGACATCACGCGCGGCTATTGGGCAACCATCACGGCGCTGATCGTCCTCCAGCCGTACACCGGCGCCACGATGCGCAAGACGCTGCAGCGCGTCGGCGGCAGCGTGGTTGGAGGGATCATCGCCGCCGCGCTCGCGGTCGTCGCGCGGACGAAGCTCGCGATCGCCGGCGTGATGGTCCCGTTCACCATCGGCGCCGTCGCCGTGCTCTCGCTCAACTATGGCGTCTTCGTGCTGTTGCTCACGCCGGTCTTCGTGCTGCTGGCCGAACCGCACCCCGGGGAGTGGGGTGTCGCCGGACTTCGCGTCGTGAACACGATGCTCGGCGGTGCGATCGCTCTTGCGGCGTCGCAGCTGCTTTGGCCGACGCACGAGCTGTCGACGTACGCGACCCAGCTCGCCAATATGTTGCGCCAGCTGCGTGAGCTGCTCGCGATCGTGACCTCCCCCGCGGACACCACGACGCCTGCGTGGTTGCGCCGTGTCGACGAGACGCGGCGGCGCTTCGGCGTTGCGGTGACGAACGCCGAGGCGACGATGCAGCGACTGATCACGGAGGACGTGCCCAACCCGCATCGCGTCGAAGCTGCAATGGCGTTGCTCACCTACGGGAGGCGCATGGCATCCACGCTCTCCGCGGTTGCCGCGTCGCGTGCGACAGCTGGTGTCTTCGCGCCGGAGGCGGTGGTCACGGCGCTCGCGCTGGAGCTCGATGCGATCATTGCGCCGCTCGATCGCGATCTGTCCGCGCCCACCGTAGCTCCTGCAGCGGACGATGTGACGAAGGAATACGTCGCCGCTGACGATACCATCGCATCTACGCGGCCCGCGACGCAGACGCTGCAGGCCGCGCAGCTCGATCGTTTGCGCGCTCAGCTCGCCGTCATGGATCGCGCGGTAACGAGATATGTCGCGGCCTAGCAAACGGCCGTCGCGGTCCTCTACCTTCTTTTTGGATGGGCGAATGAGCACACCGCCACATCACCTTCCACCCTGGCAACGAGTGCACGCAATCTGCCGGTGATCTCTCGACGGACGCTTCGCATCGCTGCGACCGTCGGTCCTGCGCTCGTCTCGCTGGCGATCGGAGTCTTCGCGCTCGTCGGCGTAACGCGGCTCGCTGCCGCGCGCGATGCGGTCACGCGCTCGCGCGACATCACGGAGTCGCTCCAGACCGTGCTCGCTCGGCTCACCGATGCCGAGACGTCACAGCGCGGCTATCTCCTCACCGGCTCGCGCCTCTATCTCGATCCGGGCGAGGGTGCGGCGTCCGACGTGCATCACTCACTCGCAGCGGCGCGCCGCCTCATCTCGGATTCCACCGAGCAGGTCCGGTTGGATACACTCTCCATCGTCATCGCCGAGAAGCTCTCGGAGCTCGAGTCGGCGAAGCGCGCGTACGAAAGCCAGGGTGGGCTGAGCGCCGCCGCCGCGGAGGTGCGATCGGATCGCGGACAGTATCTGATGCGCACGGCGCGAGAGCTGATCGGCAACATTGTCGTCGAGGAGCGCTCGCGTCTCGCAAAACGCGAGGAGCATGAGCGCAGCCTTCGCAACATCACCACGGCTCTCGTGTTCGCCGCGATCCTCCTTGCGGGGGTGCTCTCGCTGCTCGTCAACACGCTACTCAGCCGCGCGCTGAGCGCCCGCGAGGACGCGGACCGTCTTCGCACGCAGGCGATCGCGGAGCTCGAGCTGGCGAACCACGAGCTCGGCGAGCAGGCAACCGAGATGGAGAAGCAGACCGTCGAGCTGGCGCGCCAGCGGATCACGGCGGAGCACGCGAGCCAGCAGGCCCAGGCGGAGCACCGTCGCCTGATCACGGTGGTCGAGCAGTCGCCGCTGGCGATCTCGATCGTCGAGGCACCATCGGGGCGCCGCATCACCGCGAATGCGGCGGCGGAAAAGGTGTTCGGCATCCCGATCACGGCGTCGCTCGACGACACGGCACATGCGCTCAAGGGATTCAAGGCTGACGGAACGCCGCTCGCGCCGGGCGACTGGCCACTCGCGCGCGCGGTCAGCGGGGGCCAGATGATCATCGATGAGGTGATCGAGATCGAGCACCCGAACGGTGAGCGGCGGCGGATCTGCTTCAACAGCGCGCCCGTGCGCGATGCGAATGGCAAGGTCGATGCGGGCGTGGCGATCTTCTGGGATGTGACGGAGCAGCACAAGGCGGATCAGGAGCTTCGCATCGCGCGAGCGGAGGCCGAGGCGGCGAGCCGGGCGAAGAGTGAGTTTCTCGCGGTGATGTCGCACGAGCTTCGCACGCCGCTCTCGGCGATCATCGGCTACGAGGAGCTCCTCTTCGACGGAATCACCGGTCCGGTGAACGAAGGGCAGCGCACGCAGCTCGGGCGCATCAAGGCGAGCGCAATGCATCTGCTCAGCCTCATTGACGAAGTGCTCACACTGTCGCGCGTCGAGGCAGGCAGGGAGGTCACGCATCCCGAACGAATAGTGGTGATCGCGGCGCTGCACGAAGCGTCGGCGCTCGCGCTGCCGCTCGCGGCGGAGAAGGGGCTCACTCTCGAGGTGGTGCGAGCCCCGAACGATGTGGTCGTGTGGGCGGACGCCACGAAGCTGCGGCAGATCCTCCTCAATCTGTTGACGAACGCGATCAAGTTCACGGACAGCGGGCGCGTCGTGCTCGAGACCCGGAGCTATGGCGACCATGTCGAGATCATCGTGCGCGATTCCGGTATCGGCATCGCGCCTTCGGATCACGATCGCATCTTCGACAAATTCTGGCAGGTCGAGCAGAAGTCGACGCGCAAGGTGGGAGGGACCGGACTCGGGCTGAGTGTGTCGCGCCGTCTCGCGCGTCTGATGAATGGAGAGCTCTCGGTGGCGTCGAAGCTCGGGGCGGGGAGCACGTTCACCCTTCGTCTCCCGGTACCGCGCAGCGCATGAGGGCTTTCTAATCGCGGGAGCACCCGTTCCTACCGACGGGCGACGAGCCGGGTACGCAATCTGCTCACTCTAGCAGGAGCTATCATCTGCAGATATGCTTTGAATTCACGCGACTTGCCGCGCGTTACCGGTTCTTCCGTAGTCTCGCAGGAGCACCAATGAACAGTCAGCCGCACAGCACAATCGCAAAAGATCGAAAGGCGCGCCTCTTCGTCATTGACGACGAGCCGAGTATTCGTGCGGCGATACGGCGCTTCCTCACGCGTCGCGGCTGGGATGTGGAAGAGGCCGAAGATGGCCGCAAGGCAATGGAAATTCTTGTGCGCTCCGAGCCCGGATACTACGACGTCGTGATGTGCGATCTACGCATGCCGCACTGCTCAGGTGTCGAGTTGTATGGCGAGCTCGTGATGAAGCGCCCGGATCTCGCGCAGCGCCTCGTCTTCTCCACAGGGGATGTCGCCTCCTCGGATGCATCGACCTTTCTCGCGAGCTCCGGCCGACCCGTCGTCGAGAAGCCGTTCGAGCTGGCCAGCCTCGAGGAGATACTCGGTCACGTGCGCGACAACAGCCACACGGCTGGCATGCACTAGCCGCTCCGTACGCCGCATGACAGCTGCCTCTTTGTGAAGCAAAGTACTTGCAGAAATGCCGTTTTCATGGCATGATGCATCTGTGTCCACCTCCACCCTCCACACCCGCGCCCTCGACGATCTCCGCTACATCCGCGAGACCATGGAGAGCGCGTCCGCGTTCACCGGCGTCTCCGGATGGGGGCAGATCTTCACGGGCGTCATTGCCCTCGCAACGGCATTCCTCAGTCGCACGCTCCTTCCCGGTCCCCTGTGGCTCGGCGAGTGGCTCGCGGCCGCCGTCCTCGCGGTTGTGATCGGTGTCACATCGAGCATCTGGAAGGGACGCCGCGCCCGCGAGCCCTTCATCTTCGCCCCCCTCCGCAAGTTCGCCCTCGGCTTCGCCCCGCCGATTATGGTGGGCGTCGTGCTCACCTACTATCTCGCCCGGCTCGAACTGTACGCGCTGCTCCCTGCCTGCTGGCTCCTCCTTTACGGCGCGGGCGTCATGACCGGCGGGATGTTCTCCGTGCGTTCCGTTCCGGTCATGGGGGCCTGCTTCATGGCGCTCGGCTGCGTCGCCGTCCTCGCGCCGGTCGCCTGGAGCGCCGGGCTGCTTGCCGCCGGCTTCGGCGCGCTTCCGATCGTGTTCGGGGCCCTCATCGCGTGGCGTTACGGTGGCTAGGTCGAGCTCCGCGGCGCGCCGCCGCACGGATCCTCCTGTCGTGCGCCCTCTCGATGCGGCGGCGGAGAAGGACGCCGCCAGAGGATCGCGCGAGCTCGATGAGCTCATCCACCATCGCCTCCGCCTCGGCATGGTGAGCGCCCTTGCTGCCAACGACGCGCTGTCGTTCAGCGAGCTCAAGGTGCTCCTGCGCACCACCGACGGCAATCTCAGCGTCCACGCCCGCAAGCTCGAGGACGCGAGCTACGTCACCGTCACCAAGACCTTCGAGGGGCGCAAACCGCTCACCACTTACCGCCTCGCGCCGGCCGGCCGGCGCGCGCTGCAGCGCTACCTGTCGCACATGGAATCGATCATTCAGGTGACCCGGGACACGCTGGAGCGTTGATAGTGTACACCCAGTGTCATCCCACCGGCCGCGCCCTTTTCGCTCACTGACCTCATGTCGCCACGACTCTACACCGACTCACAGCCGCTGCACGTCGCGATCATCATGGATGGGAACGGACGATGGGCCACGCAGCGCGCGATGCCGCGCGTCGCGGGGCACCGCGTCGGCGTCGAAGTCGTTCGCAAAGTCGTCGAGCATGCGCCCTCGCTCGGGATTGACACGCTCACGCTCTACGCCTTCAGCAGCGACAACTGGCGCCGGCCGGCGGCCGAAGTCGCGACGCTGATGCGGCTCTTCCGCTCGCGCCTCGTCAGCGAAGTGCCGCGGTTGCTCGACAACAACGTCCGTCTCACGGCGATCGGCCGCCGCGACCGGCTCCCGCTCGCCCTCGCTGACGCACTCGGCGAGGCCGAAGAGATGACGGCGCACGGGACGACACTGCATATGCGCCTCGCGATCGACTACTCGGCGCGCGACGAGATCCTGCGCGCTGCGCAACGCATCGCCGCCTCGGGGGACGAAGTCACGCGCGAAGAGTTCGGCCGCGCGCTCGGAGGCGAGCACGACGCGCGACCGGCTCGCGACGTCGATCTCGTCATCCGTACGGGCGGCGAGCGGCGCCTCAGCGACTTTCTCCTCTGGGAATGCGCCTACGCCGAGCTGTATTTTACGGATGTGATGTGGCCGGAGTTCGGACCCAAGCATCTCGACGCTGCCGTCGAGTATTTCCAGAAGCGCGACCGACGCTTCGGCGCGCTCAGCGCTGCGGGGTAGACACTGCACGCCGAAAAGCCGAGCGGAACCGCGCAGCGCGTGGCCGAGCGACGGGCGGCGCATCAGCTGCTCGACAAGCCGCTCGTCTTCAACGATCCCCTCGCGGTGCGCATCATTGGTGCGCGCGCCGAGGCGAATCTCCCGGAACAGCCAAAAAACTTCGTCGCCGCGCGCTTCCGCGCATTCATGGCGGCGCGCGCGCGCTTCGCGGAGGACGAGCTCGCGGAGGCGGTCGCGCGTGGAGTGAAGCAGTACGTCGTGCTCGGCGCCGGGCTCGACACCTTCGCGTATCGCAATCCATACCCCGATCTCCGCGTCTTCGAGGTCGATCATCCCGCGACGCAGGCGTGGAAGCGCAAGCGGCTCGCGCAGGTCGGCATCGTGGTGCCCTCATCGATGACCTTCGCGCCCGTCGACTTCGATCGCGAGACCTTCGACCAGGGGCTAGGCAAAGTGGGCTTCGACGAGAAGGCGCCGACCTTCTTCTCCTGGCTCGGCGTCACGATGTATCTCGAGATCGACGTGGTCCTCGGCACGCTGCGCGCAATCCACGACATGCACGCGGCGAACGCGATCACCTTCGACTACGCCGTGCCGCGTGAGACACTGAGCTTCGTCGGCCGCCTCGCGCTCGATGCGGTGGCGCGCAAGGTGAAGAAGGCGGGAGAGCCCTTTCGCGGATTCTTCGCGCCGGCGGTGCTCGCCGAGACGCTGCGAGGGATCGGCTACACGCACATCGAGGACCTCGGCAGCCAGGAGCTCGATACACGCTACTTCAGCGGCCGCGCCGACAATCTGCACCCGCGAGGCCAGCTCGGTCGACTGCTGAGCGCGCGAGGGTAGCGCTCACGCGAGCGAACGCGTCGCAACGCTGGTAAATTCCGCGCATGAGCAACGAGAAGAAGATCCATCCGCCTGAGACACTCGAGGGATGGTACACCCTCCACCAACTCTTCGCGCACCCCGTCGGGCTGACTCCGAATGCCCAGGAGCAGCGCGAGACCGCGGAGCTCCTCGGCACGCTTGCGAAGCCGGAGGGCGGTGGATGGAGCGTCGTCGCGCGCGTCATCGGCTCGGTATCCGATACGATGATGATCCACTTCCGTCCGACGCTCGACGCCATCGGCGAAGTGCAGCGCACGCTGAACTCGAATCCGTACATCCAGCGGCTCGTGTCGACGTACACCTTCCTGAGCATCACCGAGGCGGGACTCTATCACATCACGGCGGAGCTCGCGCGCGACGCGGCCGCGCGCGGTGGCGTGGTGGGCGACGAGGAATACCTGAAGGCCGTGAAGGCGCGCGTCGAGGCGGAGCGCAGCACGCCGCTCGTCATGCGCCGCCTCGAGCCACCCTTTCCCGCGGAGATGCCGTACGTCTGCTTCTACCCAATGTCGAAGAAGCGCGAGGCGGGACAGAACTGGTACTCGCTCACGCTCGATGAGCGCAGCCGCATGATGTACGAGCACGGCACCACGGGCCGTAAATATCACGGGCGGGTGCAGCAGATCATCACCGGCGCGATCGGCTTCGATGCGTGGGAGTGGGGCGTGACGCTGTTCGCGAAGGATCCGCTCGACTTCAAGAAGCTCGTGACGGAGATGCGCTTCGACGAAGCGTCGGCGCGCTACGTGGACTTCGGCGAGTTCTGGGTCGCGAAGGTGATGCCGGCGGAGGAGTGGGTCAAACCGTAGCTCCGCAATTCAACACGTCCAGGGGCTGACAGATGTCCGATGCTACGAAGACGGGAAAGGTGAAGCTCCGCTGGCTCGGTCACTCGGCCTTCGAGATCGAATCGAGTGGCGGGACGAAGCTCCTGGTCGATCCATTCATCACGGACAATCCCGTCACGCCCGAGCCGCTCAAGCAGCTCGATCGATACAAGGCCGAGGATACGCCGCACGCAATCCTCGTCTCGCATTCGCACGGCGACCACTCGGCCAATGCGAAGGAAATCGCGAAGATGAGCGGCGCGCCCGTAATCGGGATGGTCGAGTGGATCGCGTCGCTCGAGCTGCCCGCGGAGCAATCGAAGGGCGGGAACATCGGCGGGGAGATAAGGGTGGGCGACGTGAGCGTCCACATCGTGCCTGCCACGCACTCGAGTGAAGCCGGTTCGCCGAACGGCTTCGTCATCGCATTCGCCGATGGCCGCACGCTCTATCACACCGGCGATACGTGGATCATGAGCGACATGGCGCTCATCGAGGAGGTCCATCATCCGGACATTATTCTCACGTGTGCCGGCGGTGGACCGTACACGCAGAATCCGAAGGTCGCGGCGCTGTCGGTGAAGAAGTTCTTCAAGCCGAGCGTGATCGTGCCGATGCATTACGCGACGTTCCCGGTGCTCGCGTCGGAGGCGGACGTGCGCGCGGCATTCGCGGGCGACTCGCGAGCCGTGATCATGAGGCCGGGGGAGACGAAGACGGTGTAGGCGGCCGAGGTGGCCTCGGGCTTCTGGAGGAAAGTACCGGCCCGCTCGACACACCTTGTATCATTGAGCATGACATCCTCCTCGAGATTCGCGCGTGTCGGCACCGCGCTCGCTGCGCTGCTGGTGCTCTCGCTTGCGGCAGCCACCTCCGCGACCAACGCGGGCGCGCGCGAAGCGCCACCGCGCAAGCCCGGACACATTTTCGTTCTGATTCTCGAAAACGAGTCGTTCGCGCGAACCTTCGCGACCAACTCGCCGGCGCCGTATCTCGCGCACACGCTGCCGGCGAAGGGCGCGCTGCTCCGCAACTACTACGGCATCGGCCACAACAGCCTCGACAACTACATCGCGCTCGTCAGTGGCCAGGCACCCAACCTCGCAACCATGGGCGACTGCACGAGATTCACGGAGTTCGTGATGTCACAGCCGCAGCTCGACGAAAACGGGCAGGCGCTCGGCAGCGGCTGCGTCTATCCCGCGATCGTCCCGATGCTCGGCGATCAGCTCGAGACCGCCGGCAAGAGCTGGCGCGGCTACATGCAGGATCTCGGCAACGACAGGAACAAGGAAGTCGAGGAGTGCGGGCATCCGGTGATCGGCGAGAAGGACCCGACGGCCGTGCGCTCGCCTGCGGACCAGTATGCGACCAAGCACAACCCGTTCTACTATTTCCACACGCTCATCGACAACAAGGATCGATGCGTCGAGCACGTGGTGAATCTGAAGCATCTGGACGAAGATCTGAAGTCGGTGAAGACGACGCCGAACTTTTCTTTCATCACGCCGAATCTCTGCGACGACGGCCATGATGCGCCGTGCGTCGACAAGGCGCCGGGCGGCCTCATTCAGGCCGATGGCTTTTTGCGGAAGTGGGTGCCGAAGATTCTCGAGTCGCCGGCGTTCAAGCAGGACGGTGTCCTCATCATCATGTTCGATGAGGCGAGCGGTCCTCCGGGAAAAGATTCGTCGGCGTGCTGCGGCGAGAAATCACTGCCCGGATCACCAAAGCCGGCTGGCGGCTATGGTCCAGGGGGAGGCATCACGGGCGCCGTGATTCTCTCGCCGTTTGTGAAGGCCGGGACGATCTCCGACGTCCCTTACAACCACTACTCGACGCTCCGCTGGATCGAAGACCAGTTCGGCGTCCCGCACCTCGGCTACGCGGCCGCGAAGGGGCTGGCAACCTTCGGCGAGGATGTGTTCGTCCGTCCAAAGGTGGTGCACGCGATCAAGTGAGCGGCTTGGGCACTAGTCCTTCGTCTTGAGCTTTCCTTCGTTCGCGACGATGAAGCGACGGATGTCGTCGGACATGTCAAGGAGCCGCGTCCACTGCTCCTTGTAGAGCGTAACGGGAAAACGGCCGAGCCCGTAGACGGAGAGGCCGCCCTTTTCGCTGACCTTCATCGAGATGGCGCGGCCGGAGCCGGACTTGAGTGCGGCGTTCTCCTGCTTGAGGCGCTCGAGCTCGGCGCGGAGATCTTCGTCGGTCATCTGGTATTCCTGGTCGGGTGTGACGAGGCTCGCGGCGGGCGCGATGCCTCGTCAATGTGACACAACCACCTTCCGAATTCCAGCGCGATTGGGAACCGCGATCAGTGCGTGATCGCGAAGAACCAACTGGCGAGCACGGGCCCGTGCGCCGGGCGTCCGCCGGGGCCGGGAGGTGCGCCGGCCGGAGCCGGGCCGTACTCAGGCTGAAAGAGATACGCGACGTGCGTCACGGGATCGACGGCGATCGTCTTCGCTCCTCGCATCGTTGCGACCGTGCCGACGACTGTGTACTTGTCCGGCGAATCCTGGTGCACGACCGTGACGCTGCTGTCACGGCCTGCGGGAATGTAAATCAGCTTTTGCGACGGATCCCATCCGAGCGCGTCGACGCCGTCGCCGTTGACGATCGTAGCGACGATCTTGCCGCTCGTGCCATCGAGAACCACTGACGTCTTTCCGCATCCCGCGAAAACACGATTGCTCGCCTCGTCGTATGCGATGCCGGTCGGCCCTTCGCACGGAGAGAGCGGCCACGACGCGGTCGCCTTCATCGTCTTCGCGTCGATGACCTGCATGGTGCTCTTCCCCTCGTTGTTGACGTAGAGAAGGCCCTTCCCGTTGCTGGCCGCGCCCTCGGGAGCATCGTCCTCGAGATCGGCCTGACCGACGATGCTGCCGCTCCCCGGATCGATCGCGACTACGGTGCCGACCGGATGACTGTGATTCGTGAGGATGACTCGGTTGTCCGCTGCATCGAACATGATCCCGTCGAGGCCGCCGCTCGGCACCCTGATCTTCTTGATCGTTGCGAGCGACTTCAGGTCGAACATGGTGACAGTCGAATCGCCGCCGTTCGTGGTGAAGCCGTGCCCCGATTTCGGCGCGAGGGCGATGCCATGCGTCCGCGGCGTATCGGGAATGTCGCCAAGCACTTTGCCGGTGGTGCCGTCGATCACCATCACGTGCGTGCCGCGCGAGACGAACACCCGTCTCGTCCCAGGCTCCGCGGTGACGTAGTCGGTTCCGCCATCGCCGCCGATGTTGTACTTCGCGACGTGAAAGCTCTGCGCGCGGAGTCCCAGTGGCAGCGCGAGCATCACAACCGATGCGAGTGAGAGTGTCGTGACGGCGATGATGGTTCGCTTCATTGATGCTCCGAAGTGTGTGCGCGAGAAAAGAGATACGGTGAGGTGCATTCCGACGAGCGAGGACCGTTCAGGTCGTGTACGCGCGGGTGAAGTCGTTCGTTGCGTCGACCCTGCACGTGTCGAGTCGTGCATGACAGGAGGCTTACAAACGAATCCGATTAGAGACCGGCCAGGATAATGGCGAGCCATTTGGTTTAAGTAATGCCCGTGTCAGACTCCGCGGCTATGCTCTCTCATAGGGAGCTCGAGAGACGAGACTCTCAAATCATCATGAGCGGGAGATGTGAACATGTCGAACAATATCATCGTAACGGCTGCGGTCGTCATCGCGTGCGCATTCGGTGGCGCGCGGTCCGTCGCGGCGCAGGCGCCGCAATACAAGCGCGACGTTCCAGACTCACTCGCGAAGGCTGCCACGGTAATGGAGGCGGCAGCGACGGCGACGGCGCAGAAGCGCATCCCGAACGGAACGATTCAGGCGATGGAGCTGGAGCGCGAAAAGGGACACCTCATGTACTCGTATGACTTCAAAGTGTCGGGCAAGACCGGTATCGACGAGGTGAACGTGGATGCAATGACGGGTAAGGTGCTGCACGTCGCGCACGAGGGGCCGGCGCAGGAGAAAAAGGAAGCCGCAGCAGACGCGCGCGCCGCCAAGGTAAAGGCCGCTACGAAAACACCCTAGGCCGGCGCGCTAGTCTTCTAGCGCCGGCATCGTCGCGAGAACATCCGCGGCGCGCGGTCTGCTACGGACGGGGGCATCAGTACGAATCCGTCCGTCGCGAAACACGATGACACGTTTCGCGAATTGCGCGACATCGTGCTCGTGCGTCACCATGACGACTGTCAGCCCGCGGTCGTTGAGCGTCTGGAAGACCTCCATGATCTCGACGGCCGTCCGGCTGTCCAGATTGCCCGTCGGCTCATCGGCGAACAGGATCGACGGACCGTTGACGAGGGCGCGCGCGATCGCCACGCGCTGCTGCTGTCCTCCCGACATCTGGGAGGGCAGATGCTCCGCACGGTTGGCGAGCCCAACGGTCGCCAGCGCTTCCGTCGCTCGGCGAATGCGCTCTTCCTTGGTGATCGGTGTGTACAGCGTGGGAAGCGCGGTGTTCTCGAGCGCGGTGGTGCGCGCGAGCAGATTAAAACCCTGGAAGACGAAGCCGAGCTTTCGGTTGCGAATCGCGGCGAGCTGATTCTTCGAGAGCGTCGACACATCCACGCCCTCGAGGTAATAGCGGCCGGAGCTCGGCCGGTCGAGGCAGCCGAGCAGATTCATGAGCGTCGACTTCCCGGATCCGCTGCTCCCCATGATCGCGACGAAGCCACCACGCTCCACGGACAGTGAGACGCCTCGCAATGCGTGGACGCGCGTCTCACCGAGGTCGTAGTAGCGATGCACATCCTCGACGCGGATGACGGTGTCCGCACCAGCGCCGCTCTCGGAGTGAACGCGCGCATCGTCGCCCACGCGATCGATCGCAGTCACGGGCGCTAGCGCCGCACCGTCGGCGCCGTGGGCGCGCCGACGGCGCCTCTCGTCAGCGAGCCGGTAATCACCTCGTCGCCGATAGCGAGGCTTCCCTTCACCACCGTTCGAACTTCCGTGAAGGCGTGATCGGTGATACCAAGCGCGATCTGTACGGGTTCGAGCGTGCCGTCCGCGCCGTGCTTCCACACCATCGCGATCTCCGACTCACCGCTCGCGGGGCGCTCGCGTGCAGATGTCGACGAAGCGGTCGTCTTCGGCTCGTCGTGGCTGATATCGTACTTCGCGAGCATCGATCGCAGCTCATCCGGCGACAGTGGCGGCATGTAGCGAAGCGCGCTGTTGGGAACCTTGAGGACATCCGTGGCGGTCGCCACCGGAATCGTGACGAACGCCGTCATCCCCGGAAAGACCTTGCGGCCCGGGTTGGCGAAATCGATGATCGCGTCGTACGTCACGACATTCTGCACCGTCGTCGGATTCATACGGATCTGGCTCACGGTGCCGTCGAACGTTTCCTTGGGGAACGCATCGACCTTGAACGTCACCGACTGACCGAGCCTGATGCGACCGACGTCGGACTCGTCGAGCTTGGCGTAGAGCTGCATCTTCGTGAGGTCCTGCGCGATCGTGAAGATCGTCGGGGCCTGTAGCGACGCCGCCACCGTCTGTCCCACGTCTACGCTGCGCGCGACCACCACGCCGTCGATCGGGGAGCGAATGACCGTGTGATCGAGATTCGTCTTCGCGACCGACACGGCCGCCTCCTTCTGCGCCATCTGTGCGCGCGCTTGCACGAGCCCGGCTTGTCCGGCGTCAACGGTGGCTTTTGCCGCCTCATCGTTGGCGGTGGCGAGACTGAGCTCCGTACCCGTCGCGGCGCCCGTGCGCGCAAGCTGCGACATGCGGCCGTAGTCCGCCGCCATCTGCTTCGCCATCGACTGCGCCTTCGCGACATTCGCGGCCGCCGCAGCAACGCTGGCCTTCGAGGCCGCGAGATCCGCATCCGCCTGCAGGAGTGCGCCCTGAAAGAGCGAGGGATCGATCAGCGCGACGACCTGATCCTTGTTCACGTGCGAGTTGAAATCGACGTTCAGCTTCGCGATCGTGCCAGAGACTTGTGAGCCGACCTGCACGCTCACGACGGCGTTGACCTGACCGCTCGCATCGATGGCGTCGCGAATGTCCCCGCGTTCCGTCTTCGCAGTGAAGTACTCGATCGCGTCGACTTTGCGTCGCGCGATGGCCGTTCCGGCCACGACGACGAGCACGAGCGCCCCGACAATCATCCAGCGATTTCGGGTCATGTGTTTGCGTGCCCACGACGATCTCACGGGGGAGTAGGAGGACATGCCGTCCGCCGCCGGTACGTCACTCATAGCGAAGCGCCTCGATCGGATCGAGCAGCGATGCCTTGCGCGCCGGGTAGTATCCGAAGAAGACGCCGACCGCTACCGAGAAGAGCGCCGCGAGCACGACCGCCTCGAGCGACATCTGCATCTCCCATCCCAGTGTACGTCCGGCGACCACCGAGCCGATGACACCGACGATGACGCCCGCGAAACCGCCGACGAGACTGAGTAGCACGGACTCGCCGAGGAATTGGAGCTGGATCGCAGCCTCGGGCGCGCCGACCGCGACGCGCACGCCGATCTCGCGCGTACGCTCGGTGACCGAAACGAGCATCACATTCATGATCCCGATCCCGCCAACCAGCAACGAGATCGAGGCGATGGTGATGAGCAGGAGACTCAGCGTGCGGCTCGCCTCGATCTGCGCCTTGATCACGTCCTCCGGATTGCGGATGTTGAAATCGTCCTCCTCGTCCAGGCGCAAATGATGCCGGTCGCGGAGCACGGCACCCGCCTGCTTCCCCGCGAGCTTCACGGCGTCCTGCGAGATGGCGGAGCAGAGGATGTCGTCGAGCCACGTCACGCCCTTGATTTTCTTCTGCACCGTGGTGTACGGCATCATGATGGTGTCATCCTGATCCTGTCCCGACACCGACAGCCCCTTCGGTCGCAGCGTCCCGATCACCTTGCAGGGCAGCGTACGCACGCGGATCACCTGGCCGATCGGATTCGAAGCTCCGAAGAGCTGCTCGCGCACCGTGCGGCCAATCAAGCACACGTCGGCGGCGTGAGTGACATCGTCGTTGGAGAATGCGGCGCCCTCATCGATATCCCACCGCTTGATGTCCAGATAGTCGGGGGAGACGCCGCGATACTGTGTGTACCAGTTCTGGTTGCCGAAGATGACCTGCGTCGATCCGTCGACGTTTGGTGACACCAACTTGATGAGCGACACCTGCGCCTTGATCGCGAGCGCATCGTCGAGCGTCAGCGTCGGTGCAGCGTGCGAGCCGGTGCGTACGCCGTTCACCGCGCGCCCCCCCGCCTCGACCCACACGAGATTGTCGCCGAGGTTGTTGAGTTGCTGCTCGACGCGCGTCTGTCCGGCCTTCCCGATCGCAACCACGCAAATGACCGCCGCGATCCCGATCGTAATGCCGAGCACCGTGAGCAGGCTTCGCATTTTGTTCCGCATGAGCGCCAGCAGCGCCGACTGCGTAATGGCAGCGTAGTTCATGTCGCGGATTCGGGAGGCGTGCCGGCAATCGAACTCGAAAACTCTATCGGCAACATGACGTCGAAATGACAAAGCGCCGTCACGCATGCACGAAAGATACGCGGGCGCCGCCCCCGCCCGCGATCGGGTGTTTTTCCCGTTCGTTATGCTCCCAGGCCAATGCCGCCGCCCGAGTCCGGGGAGTATGGTGGGAGGCGCACTTCGACGAGCACCGCTCTGCAAGGGGAGACACGCACGTGAGATCATCGACGCGCAATCGCCGGGGCGCAGTACTCCGCATTTTCGGCGGTGCGGCATGCGCCGCCGCCTGCGTTTCGACCCTCGCATGTGGTAGCGGATCGCCGAAGTCGGCGTCTGCGCCGAGTGTGGTCGGCACGCAGCCCGTCTCGGAGCACCGGCTTCCGACCGGCGTACGCCTCGATCCCGCTGCCCGCTCGATTCCGGTTGGAAACATGCCGATTGCTGCGCTGCCATCGCCGGATGGACGCTTTCTCGTGCTCAGCCTCGCGGGCTGGCGCGATATCCCGACGGCATCGCGCTGTCGTCCGACGACAAATCGCTCTACGTCGCGGAAAATCTCAGCGATTCGCTCGCGGTCCTCGACCTCGCAACGCGGCGCGTCGTCCAGCGGGTTGCCGTTGGCTCGTACCCGTATGCCGTCGTCGCCACGAACGATTCGTCGGGGGCGCACGTCTACGTTTCGGCGTGGGGCGCCTCGAGCGTCGCTGCGTTTCGCGTGAATGCGGGCGGACACCTCTCCGCGGAACGATCGATCGAGGTCGGACGCCATCCGTCCGCCATGGTGCTGAGCGCTGATGGCAGCCGACTCTTCGTGGCGTCCGCCAGCACGGATCGCGTGGCGGTCGTCGATACGCGGGCGCATCGCGTGCTGCGATGGCTGCTCGATCCGCCGCCAGGCGGTGTGGCGGAAGGAAGCACGCCGAACGCGCTCGCGCTGTCGAGCGATGGTACGCGCCTGTTCGTGGCCGAGGCGGATGCAAATGCCGTCGCGATGTTCGCGCTGTCTGCGCAGGCGGCGGGGATTGCATCGGGCGCTGATGCCGACAGCCTACTCGGTCGCATTCCCGTCGAGTGGTATCCGACGGCCGTAGGTACGCGCGGCGACTCGCTCTGGGTGGTGAACGGGAAGGGACGCGGCGCGGGTCCCAATCCGAATGGGCCGCAGCCAACCCTTCCGCTCGAGCACACGGATCCCTACAGCTACACGCTGGGCCAGCTCAGCGGCACCGTCTCCGTGGTGCGCGCGGTGCAGGGGAGCGAGCTCGACGCGCTGTCGCATCGCATGGCGCGCGCCAACGGATGGGATACGGCCCGCGTTGCGCGCGCGCACTATCCGCCGTTCGAGCACGTGGTCTACATCATCAAGGAGAATCGCACGTACGACCAGGTATTCGGAGATCTGCAACAGGCCGATGGCGACACCACGCTCCTCTTCTTTCCGCGCGCCATCTCGCCGAACCACCACGCGCTGGCCGAGCGCTTCGGCATCTTCGATCGTTACTTCGTGAACGCGGAGGTGAGCAACCAGGGGCATCCGTGGTCGACGGCAGCATACGTCACCGACTTTCTCGAGAAGACGACGCCCGACGACTATCGCGGCAGCCGCCCCGAGCACGACGATGCCGCCATCGAGGCGTCCGATCCGGCCGTCGGCTATCTCTGGGATGCGGCGATCAGGAAAGGAGTGACGCTTCGCGTCTACGGCGAGTACGCCGAGCTCGTGCTGCGCGCGGATAGCGATTCGGGACCGCAGCGCGTACGCTCGCTCATCCCGTCGCTGGCTCCGTACACGAATCCGACCTATCCGCCATTCGACATGACGATTTCGGATCAGCTTCGCGCGGACACGTGGCTCGCGGAGTTCGCCCAATACGAGCGATCGGGAAAGATGCCGGCGCTCGAGATTTTGCATCTGCCGCGCGACCACACGTCGGGCGCGCGCGCGAGACGGCCCACGCCCAAAGCGTACATGGCCGACAACGATTTCGCGCTCGGCCGCATCATGGAAGCGCTGACGCGGTCGCCCTTCTGGAAGAACACGGTGGTGTTCGTGGTCGAGGATGATGCGCAGGATGGGCCGGAACACGTCGATTCCCATCGCTCCGTGATGCTGGCAATGTCGGCGTGGAATCGCGGCGGCGTCATTCATCGCTTCGCGAACACCACCGATGTGCTGGCCACCATCGAGGAGATGCTCGGCCTCGATCCGATGTCTCATTTCGATCGCTTCGGTCGCCCACTGCGGGACATCTGGAGTGATACGCCGGATCTTCGTCCGTACGTTGCGCTCGAGTCTGCGCAGTCGCGCACGGAGCTCAACTTCGCCACAGGCATCGATGCGCGACGCTCGGCGCGACTGGACTTCTCGGAGGCCGACAA
Organism: Gemmatimonadales bacterium; assembly: GCA_038237245.1. Taxonomy (GTDB): domain Bacteria; phylum Gemmatimonadota; class Gemmatimonadetes; order Gemmatimonadales; family Gemmatimonadaceae; genus FEN-1250. The sequence goes on from JBBRYY010000013.1 coordinate 43,671, forward strand.
GGTCGACGACGAGCAGTTCAATCGCATTCTGTGGAGAGCGATCAAGGGGCCGGATGTGCCGTACCCGGGAGCGAAGCGAGCGGCGGTGCAGGAGTACGTGCGCGGGAATTGAGCGAGGGCACGCGTGGCGCGTCGAGGGCGACGCGACCCCTTTCTTAGCTCTTTCGAGCCCGCTAACGTTCGGTCTCGTCGCGATTTGGTCTGGCGGCGAAAAGCAGCACACCGGTAGTACGGGACGTAGCGCAGCCCGGTAGCGCACCTGAATGGGGTTCAGGGGGTCGCGGGTTCAAATCCCGCCGTCCCGATTGATTTTGAAGCACTTACGTAAGCAAGCCGAACGGGCGTGACCTGTTTGATTACCCGTTTGCCGCTCGTGCAATGTGTTGTTCATGAACTTTCCGCTCCTCGGCCCTCACGGCGAGGAGCGTTTGCGTATCTGCCTGCTGGTAGCAGGCGAGCAGGGTTTCGGTGTCTTTCCACCCACCTGCCGCCGCGACGTCCGTAATCGGAAGGTGCTTTCGAGCCGTCGCCCAGGCTCGACGATACGGGTGCCACAACCCGCCGAGCAACTTTGAGCTATGCCGGCTTCCGTGGACACCATCTTAAAGGTGTTCTTTCGGAATGGAGGTGCGACATGCCAGGACGACGACGGTACAGTCGGGAGTTCCAGCTAGAGGGCGGTGCGTTCGGTGCGGGAGCGTAAGGTGTCGATGGCGCAGACGACGCTGAGAGGCGGAACTCATGAAATGGCCCACAGCCACACGCGGGTCAGAAAGGTGCCTCCTGCCGGCCTAGCGGAAACTCTTCGCGCGAGCCGGCTGTCGACGCTGAATCCGCGGTTCGAAGGAGTGAAGAGCACGAAGAGATTCGCCGCGAGTAAGGCGACGTAGATCCACGGACCCTCAGGCGTAGCGCCTTGCGCAATCAAGAGGTTCACCGCTTGGAGCGCGCCGAGGAGCGCACCGGCTCTGGTCAATGCGCCCAACACCAGCGACGCACCGATCGCAACCTCCGTGAATCCGATGAGCCAGCCAAAGAGATGGAAGTGCGGCACGACCACGTCCTGTAGAAACGCTCGATAGAGATCGAGGGTGGGATACTGGATGCTCTGCCGGAAGGCGAACATGAGGCCTCGCGGGTCGTGCAGGCCGAAATCCGGTGGGAGCTTCCAATGCTGCTCGTACAGCCAATACGAGCCGAGCGCGATGCGGGCCGCAGCGAACGCTGCGGCGTACCGCGACGGGCGACGCTCCATGGCACCTTGGGCGCGGTCGTGAGGCTCCTGGGCAGTCATTTTCTGTGCTCCGTTATCCCGTGAGTCCGGATGGCACGTCAGCGGTGGGGCTTATACCACCTGATCATCGCGTCGCTCGACACGCCGAGTGTATGCAGCAGCGTCATGATCCAGATGGTACCGATCGTTTTCACCCACCCCTTCCTTCGGTGCCGCCGCGCAGAGGTAATGACCTCCTCGTCGAGGAGCGCCAGTCGACCGTGCGGTCGCAGGCGGGCGAGGATCTCCATGTCCTCCATCACGCTCCAATCCTTGAAGCCACCCGCCCGCACAAAAACCTCGCGACGGACGAACAGCGCCTGGTCGCCAAAGAAAACATTCGACAGCGAAGATCGAAAATTCACGTGGCGGGCCACGAGCGCAGGCAGCCGTCCCGGCTGATCGAAGCGCAGTCGAAACGCGCCGCCGATCACGTCCGTCTCCTGCAGCGCCCCCACGATGGCCGCCGCCGCTCCCATGGGAAGCATGGTGTCGGCGTGCAGGAAGAGGAGCACCTCCCCCGTGGCGATCGCGGCCGCACTATTGAGCGCGCCGCCGCGAGTCATCTTCAGATCGAGCACGGTGGCGAATGGTCGCGCAAATTCCGCCGTGCGGTCCGCGCTGCACCCATCGGCCACGATCAGCTCGTACGGAGCCAGCACAGCGACGACACGGCGTAGCGTCTCCGCGATCAACGATTCTTCATTGAACGTGGGGACGATAACCGACAGCTTCACGGAACACTCGGGTAGCGTGATTGACGCGAGGAGCGCCATGCTGGATATTCGGACACCGATCGCATCCGACATCCGAACATCGTGCGTCGGCAGGAGATTACTCATGAATCTGGAGATCGCCGCGAGCGCCGCAAGTGCGATCGCGCGAAGTGTTTTGGCGCCCGCCGCCGCCGAAAATGATAAGCAGGGTCGGTTTTCGACCGAAGCCATCCAGGAGCTCGGCAACGCGGGATTGCTCGGCCTGATGCTCCCCGCCGACGTCGGCGGAGCGTCGCTCGGGCCGCGCGCGTTGGCCGACGTCATCGCCGCCCTCGCGGAAGCGGATGCGTCGGTTGCGATGGTGTTCCTCATGCACACGCTCGCGTCGGTGACGACCGCCGCTGCGCCGCGGACTGCCGCGATTGAGGAGGTACTGAAGGCGATGGCGAGCGGTCGGCACCTGTCGACGCTCGCGTTCAGCGAAGCGGGATCGCGCAGCCACTTCTGGGCACCGGTTTCGCGCGCCGAGAGTTTGAACGGCGACGGCGCCCGTCTCTCGGCGCGCAAGTCGTTCGTGACGAGCGCCGGCCACGCCCAGAGTTACGTCGCCACGGCGCTGTCGCCGAACGGTGCGAGCGCCACCGATTCGACACTCTATCTCGTGCTGGCGGGATCCGCGGGGTTGACGGTGGCCGGCGCGTGGGACGGTCTCGGGCTGCGCGCCAATGCGTCGTCGCCGATGGTGCTCGAAGAGTGCGTCGTGCCGGCGGACATGCGTCTCACCGTGGAAGACGGAGGGTTTCCGGCGCTGCTCAACGTCGTCTTGCCGCTGTTCAATCTCGGGCAGGCGGCCGTATCGCTCGGTCTCTGCCGAGCGGCTACGGCGGCGACGATCGCACACCTCAAGAAAGCGAAGTTCGAGCATCTGGGCTCGGCGTCGCTCGGCGAGGCGCTCCCCAACCTCCGCGCGCAGCTCGCGACGATGCAGATCGAAACCGACGGTCTGCATGCGCGCATCGACGACACGGTCGGTCACCTGGAACGTCCGGGAGAGTTGACGATGCTGCGGGTGCTCGAGGTGAAGGCTGCTGCCGGCGAAACCGCGATCGCGGTGACATCGCTCGCGATGCGCACGTGCGGCGGCGCGGCGTTCTCGCGTCACACTGGCATCGAGCGATATTTCCGCGACGCGCACGCGGGCGCCGTCATGGCGCCGACCAACGACGTCCTGCGCGAATTCATCGGCAAGGCGCTGCTCGGCCTTCCGCTGTTCTAACTAGCGTGGAAGAGGAGCAGAGCGTGACCCTTCGAACGATCTGGCTGGGAGCCGTGGCGTACGACGCGAAGGTCGTTCCCATCTGGGAAGGCATGCGCCGATATTTTCGCGACGAGGCGCGCCTTGATGTCGAGGTCATACTTTTTCAGACCTACGAGGCGCAGCTGCAGTCGCTGCTCGCCGCGTCCGGCGACCCCGGACCGCACATCGATATCGCGTGGAACACCAATCTCGCGTTTGTGCAGGCGCGCGAATGGAGCGCGAACGCGTGTCGGCCCATTGCCATGCGGGACACCGATCTTGGCTGGGCCACGCTGATCATCGCGCCGGCGGGCGGCGCGGTGTCGTCGCTCGACGACCTTCGCGGGCGAACGCTCGCGTTGGGAAGCCGCGACAGCGGACACGCCGCCATTTTGCCCGTCCACTTCCTCGCGCAGCAGAACATGGTCGAGGGGCGCGACTACCGCGCGCTGCGGTTCAATACCGACGTCGGCAAGCATGGTGACACCGGCTCGAGCGAGGTCGATGTGCTCAAGGCCGTGCTCGACGGGCGAGCCGACGCGGGCGCCGTCGGCAGCCCATTCTGGGCGGGCGCGCAAGATCAGCACGTCGTCCCCGTGGGCGCGCTATCCGTCGTGTGGTCGTCGCCGCAATATTCGCACTGCATGTTCACCGCTCGAGTGGGGCTCGAGCCGGAGATCGAGCGACGATTCACCGAGGCGCTGCTGCAAATGAGATTCGATAATCCCGTGCATCGGCCAACTCTCGAAGCCGAAGGGCTGCGACAGTGGATTCCCGCAAACCTAGATGGATACGGAGCGCTCGAGGATGCGTGCCGCGAACAGGGCTTCTTCAGAAATCCGGCGGCGCGGCCGGGTTAAGCGCAGTGGAACACGGAGGCGAGGCGATCACCGTGCGCGCGCTCGCGGGCCAGGTGCTCTCGAACCGCTTCGAACGCGTCGGCCAACGGAAAGACCTCGCGCGTAACGAGCATGTCGGCGTCGTCGGCGCCGACCGGATGCCAGTAGACGCCGTCGGCGGTGATCGTGATCTCCGGAACCAGGTCGCTACGTGACAGCGCGACGCCGCTGTCCGCCGCGCCTCGCAGCGCGACACGCCGGATGACGCGATCCTCCGCCGCGATCTCTCTGGCATCGAGAAACGCCGCGAACCGCTCCTCGTCCGCGTCCGTCGCCACCGTCGCCGCCAGACGCACGCGAAAGCCCTCGGCCCGCGCCACATCGATTCCGTCGAGCGCACGCCGCCAGGCGCCGTCGCCGCGATGCGCATCGTGCAGAGCGGGATCGGGACTATCGAGGCTGATCTGAAGCGTTACGCCGGAGCGCGGCAACCGTTTGAGAGCGGCGAGCCGCCGCCCTCGAAAGAGCATGCCGTTCGTGAGCAGAGTTACCGGCGCCGCTTCGACGAGTGCGATGACGATGTCGTCTATATCCTCCAGCAGAAACGGCTCTCCGCCCGTGACGAAGAGCTCGCGCACGCCGAGCGGGGGCGCCTCCAGCGCGATACGGCGAACGCGATCGAGACCGAGTACGCGCGGCGACGCCGTCGGCGACGAACGCACGCAGCAGTAGTCGCAATGGAGGTTGCAGTGAAAGTTGACGTAGATCCACAGGCGTTCGCCGAGCGGCCGCGTGTGGCCATCGTGGCTGGTCGCGGCGCCGTGCCGGATCACCCAGCGTGTGCCGTCGTCGCCGGTGGTTCGTGCGACAATCGAGTGACCGGTGAGGCGCGACCAAGCGTCGAGATCGGATTCGATAGCAGACGCATCACGGCTGGTGAGCGCAATCAGATCGCCGGCCGTCGTTCGTTTGAGGGCAGACAGGAGATCGAGCAGCAATCCCGATTCGAACGTATGATCGCCGGCGTCCAACTCGACGTGCGCGGGTAACAGTGCGGGTGCCATGGGCCGTGTGACTCTTGATATTGAAGTTCCGCAAATCTCTAGCTGAGGCGACGATCTGACGCACTCTGATCACGACCGTGTGCTGGCGATCATGGCGAAGGCTCCGCGCGCCGGTCACGTGAAGACACGTCTCGCTTCGGTGTGCACGTACGCGCAGGTCGTCGAACTGTACCGGGCGCTCATCGAAGATACCATCGCGCTGGCTCGCGCCGTCGGCGTCAGTGTGGCGGTCGTGTGTCCGGCTGGCGATGCGGAGGAGATCAGGGCGTGGCTGCCGTCGGACGTTCGCGTGGTAGAGCAGTGCGGGGAGGGACTCGCTGCGGGGCTGGCGTCAGCGTTCGAGCTACTCTGCGAGCCGGCGCGCCGCGTGATTGCCATCAATGGGGACAGTCCGCATCTGCCGCCAGCATTGCTGGCGCGTGCGTTTGAGGCGCTCGCGGATCATGACTTGGTCTTCGGACCGAGTGAGGACGGCGGGTTTTACTTGGTGGGAGGGAGTCTGGCGCATGCCGGATTGTTTGATCCGATTGCGATGGGGACGGGAGCGGCGCTCGAAGTGCTGATCGCCCGGGGGCGGGGATTGGGGCTGACAGCGGCAGTGAGTGAGGAGTGGTACGACGTAGATGTGCCCACGGACCTCGAACGGCTTGCGCGGGAGTTGCGGGCCCGGCCGGAGAGTGCGCCGAGGACCGCAGCGCTGCTCTCGCAGTGGACGAATGTGTGAGGGTGAATGGCGGATACTTTCCCTCCATCACACAGACACTCCGCCCCGCTCATACTGTATATCCGGCCGTTCCGGAAGCTGTCGTATCGCTCTCTCAAGGTCGTCGATGAGCGGATCGCCATCCGCTTCAGCGAATGGCAAGGTGAGGCGAAATCCGCGCTCCCCGTACTCGGCGTCGGTAAGGCGCTTGCGCGGTTGACTCAGCGCTCGAGACAGAGTCAGTCTTCGCCGCCCGAGAGGAGGACGCACCGTCACGAGAAGGCACGCATCACTCGTCGGTCGAGACAGCCGCGCGCGGAAGATGCAGTGTGAAAGTCGATCCCTCGCCAAGAACGCTTTCCGTGACGATGTCGCCGCCCATCGCCCGCGCCAGATCCCGACTGATGGCTAACCCGAGCCCTACGCCGTCGTTCGGTCGCGTCAATGAGGTATTCACCTGCACGAATGGCTCGAAGATACGCGAAAGATGGTCCGGCGAGATACCGATCCCAGTGTCGGCCACGAGGATTGCCACGCGTCCTTCGGTTGCATCGCACCTGATGTCCACGCGGCCGCCGGGCTCGGTGAACTTGAGCGCGTTGGTGAGCAAGTTGAGAAGAATCTGGCGCACCTTGTCTTCATCGGCGTACAACGCGAGCGCGGGAGTGCATTCATCGGCCGCGCTGTGCACCTGGTAGTGCAGCGACTTCAGAGTCATCTGCGGTGCGACCATCGCCTCGACGCTCTCGAGCAACTCCCGCACGTTCACGGGGACGAACGCAATCGGTACGACGCCCGCTTCGAGCTTGGCGAAGTTCAGGATTTCGTTGATGAGTCCCAGCAAATGCTCCTGGCTGCGCGAGATGCGAGCCAGATCGGTGCGTTGCGCGGCTGTCACGGGGCCGCGAAGCCCCAGGTCGAGCAGTTGGGCATAACCGCCGATCGCGTTGAGTGGTGTCCTCAGCTCGTGACTCATGGTTGCCAGGAAATCCGTTTTCGCGCGGCTGCTGGCTAGGGCCTCCGCCGTCTTCCCGCGCAACTCGGTGACCACGGATTCGAGCTCACGGGCCCTCCCGAAGAGCTCCACATTGGCACGCTCGAGCTGAAGCGCCACTTGCTTCTGCTCCGTGACGTCCGCGATGCCTAGCAGCACCATCGGCTGTCCGTTGCGGTCGGAAGGAACACGCCGCGCGTTCAACAGCATCGTTCGGCGGCGCCGGGACGGAAGGTTGTGCTCGATGTCGACGTCACTGAACGAATCGCCGCGCGTGATGACGCGATCGAGGAGTGCGCGCAGGCTGGGGATGTTCCACTGCCCGTTTCCCATCTCGAAGAGGCTGTGGCGAAGGGTTTCCTCCGCTGAGGTTTCGAAAGTGTCGTAAAACGCGCGATTTGCAGTCAGCGCTCGAAATTCGCCGTCGAGCACCAGCAACGGCTCGCGCACCGTCTGCACGACCGCCTCGGCATATTTGCGCGCTCCTTCCTCGTGTTCGGTGGCGCGCTTGCTCGCATCAATGTCATAATAAATGAGCACAGCGCCGTCGATCTTGTGATCCGCCGTGCGATATGGCCGAATGTGCATCTGAAACCAGTGTCCGTCGACGTCGCGCACTTCGCGCTCGATCACCTCCAGCGTCGAGATCACGTGCGCGATGAGGTCGTCCAACTGCGCAACATCGATGTTCGTCTTGATATCTCCAATCGGCCGCCCAATGTCGCTCGGAATGACATTCACGAGGCGCTCCGCGCCAGCGGTGAACCGCCGGATACAGAGATCGGTTCCGACGATGATCACGGGCACGTGCATCGACGTAAGGAGGTTCGTCAGGTCGTCATTGAGGCGACTCGCTTCCGCGTTCCGAAGGCGTAGCTCATCGTTGAGCGTCGTCAACTCTTCGTTGAGCGACTGGAGCTCCTCCTTCGCCGTCTCGACCTCTTCGTTCGTACTCTGCAGCTCTTCGTTGCTCGACTGGATCTCCTCGTTCGCCGCCTGAAATTCTTCGACGGCAGAGGCGTGCTCCTCGCCGAGCGCCTGCAGATGCCGCTCGGCAGCCACGAGCTCCTGGCGAAGCTCGCCGATTATCTTCGCGTCAGTGGACGCTGAGCCCCGTCGCTTGCCTGAAGAGCTGGCGCCGTCGGTGATGCCACCAGCCTTGCTTCCCCGAGCTCGCGTAGTCGCCTTCGTGGCCGCGCGCGCCGAGTGGTCGCGTTCGTCGTCGTACTCGTCGTGAGACTCGCCCCCGTCCTCCTCGAACGAGACGACGAAGTACTGCGCCTCCGACGCCGCAATTCTAAACGGCGTCACCCGAAGGGCGACGTGGCCGAGCCGCCCGCCATCATGGAAGGTTACGTCCTCCACTCGCACCACCCGCGCCTCTTCGCGCGCTGCCGTAAGTGCGATGCGCAGCGCGGAGGCCAATTCCGGTTTGACGAGCGAGAGCAGTTGCAGGCTCGCCGTTCCTGCGGTTGGCTCGAGGTAGGACCCTGTCTGCCCGCGAAACTGCACGATCTGCAGCTGATCATCCACTACCACGGCCGCCGGCGCGTATGCGCCGAGCACGACCTGATCCGCCGCGCGCTGGACATCGGGCACGCTCGTCCGCTGACGGCCCTCCCCCTTGAATATTCCAGTCGTGCCGGGTGAATCACCGAGCGACTCGTCGCGGCGACGGTGCGGATGCGCTGCGGAGTGGCGCGCGTCTGCGCCAGCGAAATCCAGGTGCAGCGGTCTGGCGGGACCGGGCGCGCGCTCGTAGATGCGGAACTTCTTATCGATTGGCTTGAACAGCGCTGGGGCAGTGGAGGTCGACTCTGACGTGCCGAGAACGAGGACGCCGTCTGGCTTCAACGCGTAGTGAAAGACTGCGAGGAGCTTGGCGTGCACGCTCGGCTGCAAGTAGATGAGTACGTTCCGACAGCTGACCAGATCCATCTGCGAGAATGGAGGATCGGCCATGATGTTCTGCCGAGCGAAGATGCAGCAATCGCGCACAACCTTGCTGACGCGATAGCCTTGTTCATCCTGCGTGAAGTAGCGGCGTAGTCGATCAGGAGTGACATCGGCCTCAATGCCCTGCGGATACACGCCGGTACGCGCGATGGCGATTGCGGCCTCGCTCAAGTCGGTCGCGAAGATCTGGACAGGCGTGCCGGGCGCGCTGCCTTCCAGGAATTCAAGCAGGCAGATTGCGTAGGTGTACGCTTCCTCCCCAGTCGAGCAGCCCGCAACCCACGCTACACAGGTTGGGGATTGTCGCGATTGCGTAAAGAGAGAGCGGATCGATTCTCGAGAATGTGTGGAAAGAATGTGCGCGACAGCAGCGCGAACACTTCCGGATCCCGAAAGAATCGCGTGACACCGATAAGAAGATCGCCGTATAGCGCTTCCAGCTCCTTTGGGTCCTGCCGAAGCACATCGACGTACGCAGCAAAAGAGTCGATCTTGCGCAACGCCATGCGACGTCGAATTCGCCGCTCGATCGTACCGGTCTTGTACAAAGTGAAATCAACCGCGAAGCGGTGACGAAGCATGCTGCCGATTGCCGACGCCCCGTCGTCGCGCCGTCCTTCGTGAGAAGTAGCACTCCCTGCATCCTCACCCTCGTTAGAGACGACAGCGTGTTCCGCCGAAGTCACCGAAGCATCCTCGGGTGAGGCGCGCTCGTGCCGCATGTAGGGGTGCCGCCCCAGTTGTGCGAGCTGCGTCCCGATCTCGCCTGCGGGCGCGACGACGTCCACCGAACCAGTTGCGATGGCCGCGAGCGGCATTCCTGTGGAGCCTGCCGACCTTGGATCCTCGACGAACGTGATGCCTCCGGCGCGCCTGATATCCTGCACGCCAAGCGCGCCGTCCGATCCCGTTCCGGAGAGGATAACTCCGATCGTGCGGCTTCCGTGGACCTCGGCCAGAGATCGCAGAAACGCATCGATCGGGCGGGGTGGCCGGGAGCCGGCAGCGCGCGGCACCAGCTTCAGATGTCCATCGGCAAGCGTCATCTCGGTGTCCGGCGCGATGACGTAGGCGCAATCGACGGCGACGCGCATGCCGTTGGCCGCTTGGTGTATGGGGACTTTCGTCCGTCGTCCGATCAACTCCGCAAGGATGCTCTCGTGCGTGGGACTGAGATGTTGCACGACGACGTAGGCCAATCCCGTATGGGCCGGGATCTGCGAAAAGAGCTGCAACAGGGCCTCGAGCCCGCCAGCAGACGCACCAATTCCAACGACTGTTATCGGAGATTCGCCAGCGACCTCTACCGGGTTGAGAGACTTCGTTGGCACGACAACCTCCTAGACGTCGCGCATCAGAGCTCGCGCGACGTGTCGAATCGTACTGTGCGACTTGCTATTGTTTCGATCGCGATTCATCGATGTGGCTGAACTCCGCCACTACGGCGAAGGACGGGCGAGGTGTGGAATGCCGATTTACGACATCGGTCTCCCAACTTGGCGTATGCTATGCCCCGAAACAAGCGCATGTGTGCCGCCTCAGTCCTTGCTGCGAACGCGTCATTTAGCGGCGAAATCGAAGCATACCGCTTCCGAACGCGCTCGTCGCGTGACGGCTGTCACAGCTGTCGAAGATGAGTTTCCGGACCGCAACGTGATAGTACCGTTTCGCGGGCCACGCTCATCACTTCCTCGGATTCCCGCGAGGGAGATCTGGCCGCGAATGATATTTGAGGGTGTGCGATGACTCGACTACCACCGCAGTGACGCCGACGCGACAACCTGCCGAGGCGCGCGTTCGAGAACGGACCCGCGACTCGCGAAACTATCTTGGTCTATCGTTCTGGCGCGAGTACGCTCTGAGAGCAGGACGTGCGCACGCGCGCGTAGCCTCACCAGGTACGACACGATGCATCCTGTGAACCTCCGCTCAGCACTACGTCCGCGACTGATTGCCGATTACCGTGCTCACGGTACGAACTCTGCGCTCAATTGTGGCGTTGCGGCCATTACTCGAGCTGGAGGAGGACACATGAGCACGAAAACCACATGGGAACCGCACACCGAGCACGGCACGCTTAGCAGCGAGGGCCGACACAAGCTGCCTGACAGCGCCTTCGCGTTTCCCAAGCAGCGCAAGGAACCGATCACCGATGCTTCGCACGTGAAAGCGGCGCTTGCCCGGTTCGATCAGGTGGAGGGGACGTCGGACGCGGACAGGTACCAGGCGTTCGCGAACATCCAGAAGGCGGCCACGCACTACCAAATAAACGTCGAGGAAAAGAGTTGGCACGACCTCGGGAAGAAGCCGCACAGCAAGAACCCGGCGCACCATTGATGCCGTCCGATGCGGGGCGGTGCGCCAGAAACATCGTGCCGCCCCTGCAGGGGGTCAGCTCCCTGGCGAGTTCCTCACTCGCCGCCGTGCTCCGCCACCTGCATATTGAGGCATTCCACGGGCGGCCTCCTCGCACATATGAGACAGTGGCGCGATTCGGCAACGAGGATTGGCCTGAACTGAGCCGCCTACTCGACGAGGCGCTCGAGCTACCGGATGACGCTCGCGCCGCCTGGCTCGCGAGCCAGCGCGCGCGGAATCCGGCGATCGCCGCCGAGCTCGAAGCGCTGTTGAAGCACGAGTCCACCATGGACAGGGCCGATTTCCTCGGCGAGAGCCAATCGGCAAAGCTGTCTCGATGGTCGACGCTCGCCGGCCAAACGTTCGGCAGCTACGTCATTGAGAAACCGCTCGGGCAGGGCGGCATGGGCTCCGTGTGGCTCGCGAGTCGCAGCGACGGTCGATTCGAAGGCCGCGTCGCCATCAAGTTCCTGAGTCTCGCGGTGGCGGGGCCGGTGGGAGAGGAACGATTTCGTCGCGAAGGGACTGCGCTCGCGCGACTCACGCATCCCAACATCGCGCGACTGCTCGACGCCGGCATCAGCCCGGTCGGCCTGCCGTATCTCGTACTGGAATATGTCGAAGGTCAGCCGATCGACGGGTATTGCGATGCACGCAGACTTTCCATCGACGCGCGACTCCGACTCTTCACTCAGGTGCTCACCGCGGTCTCTCTCGCACACGCGAATTTCATCGTGCATCGCGATCTCAAGCCCGCAAACATCCTCGTGACCGCGGACGGCACGGTGAAGCTGCTGGACTTCGGGATCGCGAAGCTCCTCGAAGAGGGAGGGGAGATCGCCGAGCTCACCGCTGCACAGGGCGCCGTCTTTACCTACAAGTACGCGGCGCCGGA
>JBBRYY010000014.1:0-52771 GCA_038237245.1 Gemmatimonadales bacterium
CCACGCGAAACCAAATAGTCACGGCCATCTCGCGTCAGCGTGAGAGCGTCGAGCATTGCCGCATACATCTCGGCTTGTGTTGCCTGAACGCGACCCTGATTCCGCATTGCTTCAAGCCCATGCACGCTTGTCAGAGAGCGTGTGCTGGGTCCTGCGCGATGGTCTAACGAGGCAATCACGCCCAATCCGAACGCATCGGCCAGCAATCTTCGCGCTTCTACCGCTTTGACTCCGCGGAACTGGACCGCGAGATCGATGTTACTCCACGCAGTGCCGCACGCGAAGCAATATGCCCCGCCGCCTTTGTAAGCATGTAGTCCATCGCTTGAGGGGCATGAGATACATGCGTATTTGCGCGATGGCTTTGCGCGATGCACGCCGAGGTGCGTCAGGACTTCTACGGCGTCTATTGCGTTTACTACCGCGAATGGAGACGCTCTCATTGCCATTCACTTGATCCATGCAGACTCGGGCATGTTCCGCAGGATGCAAGCCGTGCCGCGTTTCGCGCTACCGCAGCGGAGTGCGACACTTCACTGTTTCGCATCTGCGCCCTCAAGATTCAGGACGTGGCCCCCGCGCTCGATATACTCGTCGAGCATTTTCGATGCGACGCGCAATTGTCGACCGATGCGAACGACGGGAAGCGCACCGCTTCGTGTCAAAGCGTATGCGCGCGCTACCGTCACGCGCAGTATGGTGGCCGCCTCGGGAATGGTTAGAAGTGGCGGCGTCATCGACGCTCGTCCTGAGTGAGATTCCTAGCGATTACATAGGCGAAGAGTGCCGCGCGCACGACAGAGGACAACGACATGCGATCTCGCGCACAAATGTCATCGAGAGCGTCCCGAAGCCACATGGGGACGCGACCGGCCACCGTTGGGCCGCCTTCGGCTAGCTCGCCTCGTAGAACCGTACTTAGCATCGCCAATCCTCCGAAAAAATCGGCGCGGCATCAATAAACTCGTCCGATAGCCGCGAGCGACAACGCCCCGAAAGGGGGGCGTTGTGCATCGTGCGAGCTCCGGAAAGAGTTCGTTGCTGTCGCGCCGATTAGATCGACGGTTGAGCGTCCTGCGAACCGCGATGTTACAAGGTCAGTATCGTCTTCTCGAACAGCGTTCAAATCGAAGGTAGCAAGTTTTCAAAAGTACACAAGTGCAAACAATCCATGCCTCGCCGCCCGAGCGCGTCGCGTCAGCCGGGCGTCTCCCAAAATCGCTGAAATTGATACGCTCCAATACGGCGCACCATCCATTCGTTTTCCTTTCGATTGATTTGATTGCCCAAGACCTTTAGCCCTAAGAAGTCCGCGTCGGTCAACTCTGACAGAACCTCTTCAACGTCCGACCGGTTGCACACAATGCTGGTATACCTTTCCTCGGCCAGCTCTTCTATCACGGGCATGCTCGCGAGTGACATTGCAAAATCGGCGCGAAGTCTCGGCAAATCTTGCGGAACAATCTTGTTGAAGAAGAGATCTCCGAGGCCGGTAGGCTTAAAGGTTCCCGGTACTCCGCCTTTCCGCGATTGACTGAGCAAATCGCAATTCTGCAGTTGGGCGGTACGATCGTCGAAGGCTTCTAAGAAGGTGTTTTGCAGCCAATACACCTGTGCGTACTCGTCCAGGTACGTGAGCATCACGCGATCGATAACTGTGACGAGAGCATCGAACTCGCGGAGCTTTATCTCTCCTCTTAGGCGAGCAGAAAAGGCGTTTGCCAGAAAGCGTGCCTTTCCCAGGTCATCTAGCCGATCGATCGCTAAGAGCAGTCGTTCGCCAACACGCTTCCGAGTGCCGGGATCCGCATCCATCTCATCCGCAAATTTCTGACGCGCTTCCTCGCTTACCCCGTTGCCGACGTGCAACAGGAATTGAAACAGCTTTTGCGTGAATAGGGCGTCGCGAATGTGAACACCCGCCTCGAATAGCTTCAACAATACCCCCGCTATCGGGATGTCCTTTAAGACCTCGCTGTCAGCCAGGACATGAAAGCCGCGTTCTAATACGTCGGCGGCAATGTCCGTTAGGTCACTTCGAGCGACGGAATCAATCAACGCATGCGAAGTCTCCTCAATTCCGGGAGTATCCGGTGTAGTCGTCACGACACGGGGGGAAATGAGTTGAGTCGATCTACGCGAGCACATTCGCGCGTTCTCTACTTGCTTAGCCACGAAGCGACCGAGGCGCGCAATTTCCGAGGGAAGAGCGTTGGCACCTTCACATTTGACTTGTAGGGGATGTGCAGGTGCCGAGACGTGGGCGCCAATGGGTCGTCACCAGTTCTGTGACGAGGAGTTCGTGGCACACACTCCTCGGTGAGCGCCGCATCGTCCGCCTGAGGGACACCGGCGAGAAAAGTGCGCCGACCGCACCAAAGGCGCACTTCCAAAATCGAAAATTCTGTAACTCCATGACCCGACTGGGAATCGAACCCAAAGAACTACGGATTAAGAGTCGGTTAACCTCCTAGCCGCTTCGCCGCCAGCGCCGCCAGCGTACCCGTGATCACGTCGGCTCCCAGCGCGCACACCTTTCGAAATCCGGCGATGAGTTTTGCTCTTGTTGTCGCTGCGCGCGTCTCTGCGATCGCCGCTTCGACGGCAGGACGCTTCGACACATCCAAGCCATCTAATCGCGCCTCTATTGCGCTCAGAAGTTCGGGAATACTCGGTCCCTCGCCTATCATGATTCCGATGCCTTCCACGCGACGCATTGTCCCGCCCGAAATCTCCACATCCCCTTCGGGATTGTTCACGTGAATGCCGATGCCTTTGTGATCCTCAATGGTTTGATCACGAACCGTGGTTTTTTTCCGCATAGAATCTCGATTGCATAATGTCGTTGACCATTCATGTCCCCACAGTTCCGGCTTCGTCGTCGGCCCTCGCGTTCGTGCTTCTTGCTGAGGGCACCGCGCACTCTATGGCTTAAGAAAGCCTTTGAAAAATTCACCGAGTATCGGCGCACTCGCCTCGATTGCGAATTTTGCGACCGGCTTCAGCATGGTAAGCGCACGCGCACCGTTTGGCTTCTCCTTTCGAATCGCCGCGATGATCGCATTCGCGTTCTCGCGGTCTTGGACTTTCAGTTCGTCGATGTGCTTCGCGATAAAATCGATAAATGCGTCTGTGTGTGGCACATTCGGCGAGCCTATTCGTAGGACCGAGCCAGACACGTTCGTCGAGGTGTTGCCGCTAAAAATGATGTCCGTATTCGGGTCATGAATGATCGCGACATCCCCAACATTCGACGATGCGTTTCCAATCATCGTTACTCTTGGTCGAGCCGCTTTCGGTTGCTGCGAGTTCTGCTTGGGCTTCTCCTTTGGCTTTGGCCTCTTCTTAGGCTTTGGCCTCTTCTTAGGCTTTGGCTTCCTCTCCGAATCAGTCATAGAACCCCGCTCGCCATGCGTCGATGTGCGATACCGATGGCGACGCAATCGCACGCGTCAATGTCGATGCGTCTATGGACGAACGCCTGTGATGTTACGCAGGGCTTCCAACAGCGCGGCGCGTAGTTGCTCAACCAACGTAAAATCCTGCGCGTCTGCGCGAAGTGTCAGGGTCTGCCACGGGATTTCTGGATGATCGCGTAGGCGATAGTCCCACCGGAGCGCGTCAATCTGCTGGCAACGCCACGCGGCGCCCACTTCCGCGTCGGTCACATCCAGCTCGCCCGGCAGGTCGTCGATTGACACGCGGTCAGCTTGCGTGCGCCGCTTCGATCGCCGCTATCAAGACAGCCTTCGTTGTCCATTCGCCGCGCTCGCATACTTCTGCGGGGATCGTGAGTCGGATTTGGTTATGGCGACCGCCGTACAACTTCCAGCAAGTCCAAACCTCCGATGCCGATGGACGGCAACGCCACAACAACGCAGGGTTGTCGGCTTTCATCTTGGCAAGCGGACGTCGATACACGTCGACGTCGAACGGGATGCGGGACACGCTCACGCCCAGCGGATTGTAGTTTGGTCCTGTCATCGTCATCAACTCCCGCCGATGGGTTGGTGCACTTTTTGTCAACCGGCGCACTATAGGCGCACTTTTGATTTTTCCGGTTGCGTAACTCTATGACCCGACTGGGGATCGAACCCAGGACCTACGGATTAAAAGTCCGTTGCTCTAACCAGCTGAGCTATCGGGTCGGTCCGTCGCGCACTCACTCGCGACGACGAAATCTCGGACACACGCGGTCGCTTCTCAACCCCGCCGCCGTCCTACTGCCGCTCCCACTCGCCCGAGATGTTGAACGCGTCCTCGATGCACTTCGTACGATCCGCACTGGACATGGTGCGAAAGTCGACGTTCAGCGGCGTCGAGATGGTCCGCACGTGCTCTCCACGCACGCATCGCCAAAAATGCTCTTGGCCAGCCGTTCCCTTCTCTGATTCGCCCGATGCCGCGCCGCCGCCCGCCGTCACCACGTAGCTGCACGACCACTCGTGCCCCTGTGCATCGGTGACCATGATCCTCTTCGCCATCGACTTTCCCCGTTCACTTTGTTTCGACTGTCGTGCTTTAGGAGCGCTTCACGCTCACGCGCTCGACCCACGCCGCGAAGCGCTCGAGAAAGAGCTCCAGCCGTTTCTTCACCGCCTCGTCCATCACCGCGCCCTCGTCGTCGACGAGGCCGGCCTTCCAGTGAAGATACAACTCCGGCTGGCCCATCATCACCATCTGCTGCGGAGAAAGAATGTTTCGCAGGTGCTGCTGGGCCGCCGCGGTCCCGGTCGGTCCCGTCGACGCACCCATCATCCCCGCCGGCTTCCCGATCCAGCAACTCGAACCCGCGGGACGCGACCCCCAGTCGATCGCATTTTTGAGCAGCGCCGAAATCGACCGGTTGTGCTCCGGTGTCACGAAGATCACGCCATCCGCCGCAGCGACCTCGGACTTCATCCGCAACACCTCCGCAGGCGGATCCTTCGCGATATCGACGTTGAAGAACGGGAAGTCATCGATGCGCACGTCGACGAACGTGAAGCGATCCTTGCCAAGCAGCTTGAGCGCGCTCGCCATTCGCCGGTTGATGGAGTCGCGACTGGCGCTGCCGACGATGATGGCGATTTTTCGCATGCACTGTTTCCCGTAACTGGCGCGAGGGACGAGCGAGGCCGAAAGCTAAGCCCTCACGAGTCCCGAGGGCCGCGATGGCACCGTCGGAGGTCGCGACTTCCGAAAGGCCGACGGCGCGGAGCCCCGCTCAAGTGCACAAGCAACTGTTCGACGCCGTTCTCGGCTACCTATATTGGTCGGTCACGCTCGACGTGGCCGATCATCCTACTTTTTTTGCCGGAAGTCACATGTCACACACCAAGTCGATCCCCGCACTTACGCTCGCCGGCGCGAAGGCGATGCTCGCTGCGGCCGAGTCCGAAGGGCTCAAAAATGGATGGAACGTCTCGATCGCCATCGTCGACGCATCGGGCGGGCTCGTCGCCTACTCGCGCCTCGAGAACACCCAGCCCGCGAGTGATATGATCGCGATCAACAAGGCGCGCACGGCTGCACGATTCAAGCGCCCCTCGCGCCTCCTGGAGGAATCCGTCGCGGCGGGCCGTCACGCTCTCCTCGCCGTCGACGGCGCGCTACCGATGCAGGGCGGACTCCCGATCGTCGTCGACGAGCATTTCATCGGCGCGATCGGCGTCAGCGGCGTGACGGCGGCGCAGGACGAGCAGGTCGCCCACGCGGGGCTCGCGGCCTTCGTTCGCTAGCCGTGCGCTCGAATCTTCACGTGACATCAGGAACAAAGAAGGCGCTCCGATGGGCCTTCTCCATCGCGATGCTCGTCGCGGTCGTGCTCTACGGCCGCACGATCGACTGGAGCTCCGCGTGGGCCGCCATCCGCTCCGCGTCGATCGCCGTTCTCGTCGTCGCGACGCTCGCCAACTTCATCACGCTCGCCGCGAAGGCGGTGACGTGGTGGATCTTTCTGCGCGCAGTCGGTGTGCCGTCGCTCTCGCTCGCCGTGAAGGCGACCGTCGCCGGCGCGGGGCTCAACAACATCCTCGTCGCGAACAGCGGTGATGCGGCGCGCGTGGTCTTCGTCACGCGCGCATCGCAGGCGTCCAGCGCCGCCGTGCTCGCCGCGCTCGCACTCGAGCGGCTCTTCGATCTCATCGGCTACATCGCGCTCATGGCCGGCGCCGCGTTCTTCCTCCCGATGCCACACGAGGTCGCGCGTTGGCGCTTCGTCGCAGTCGGCGTGCTGCTCGGCATCATCGTCCTCTTCGGAGCGCTGCTGCGCCGCTCGCCCGGGATCGTCGCCGCAACGGTCTACCCGACGACGGTGCTCGGTCGCGTGCGCACGTACCTCGACCGCTTCATGGTCAGCGTGCGCAGCATCCTCACGTTGCAGCGCATCTTCCTCGCGATGCTGCTCTCGCTCGTGAACTGGGCCGCGCAGATCGCCACCTACCATCTCGTCGCCGTTGCCGCGCACTTTCCAATCAGCATCGTCGGCAGCGTCACGACGCTCATCACGGCAAATGTCGGTTTTCTCGTGCGCGCAACGCCGGGAAATGTCGGCGTCTTCCAGGTCGTCTACGGCGTCACCGCGCAGGCGCTCGGCCTCGACAAGGCATCGGCCGTCGCCGTCGCGCTGCTGCTCCAGTTGATCCAGAATCTGCCGGTCACGTTGCTCGCCATCGCGATCGCGCCGGACTTGCTCCTCCACTGGCGAGACAAGCGCGGCACCGCGACCACGACGGAGCCGCACCATCGCCGCTCATCGGACAGCATCAGTAGAGCGGACTGAAAATTCACAGCAACAAAAGCAACGCGGCGCGCCCGAAGGCGCGCCGCGTGCGTGCTTCACTGCTGCGAGGTGGCGCTCTTACTGCGCCGTCATCGCAACGCCGGACGCCTGTGCCTGCGCGCTCTCGATCACGAACACGACGCGGCGATTCTGGTCTGCGCCCGGCTGGTCGCCGGAAGCATTCGGAACCACGAGGCGCGTCTTGCCGTAGCCGATCGCGTTGATCTCGTCCGTCACGCCCGCCTGCGACGAGAGATACCACTGCACGGAGGCGGCGCGCTTCTTCGACAGGTCGAGATTGTACTTCACACTGCCCGCGGGATCGGCGAAGCCTTCCACCGTGATCTTCGAGCCCGGATAGTACTTGGTCGCGACCTTCGCGAAACGGTCGAGCGCAGCCTTGTCCTCATCGCGGATCGTCGCGTCGTTGAACGCGAAGTGCACGGGGAGGGCAAACTGCATCCCGCTCTCGAGCGCGGTGATCTTCGCGCCGTACTCGGTGCGGAGGCTGTCGAGATCCTTGCGGAGCGACGCGACGTCGAGCGTCAGCGAGCTATCGGCAGACATCCGCGCGGAGCGCTCGGCGCTCACACCGGAATCCGCATGCGCGTCGGCACGAACTTGCTCGGCGGCGACGTGTTCGCGAACGAAGCCCTTCGTGGCGCAACCGGCCATCACCGGAGCCACGATCGCGAATGCCGCAAACAACTTATAGTGACCGTTCATTTTTTTTCTCCGTGTAAGACGCTGTAACCGGTTTCTGGCTCTTCCCTGTAATGGAACAAGCTAAAAGCGTGCCCGCATGTCGCGCTGTGACACACCTCACGCGCGCCACGGTGCCACCTGTCACATCGACGAACCTTGGTCGGAGAATGTGATCACTTCGTGATCTGCGTCCGGACTTTCGATGATCTCCAACACCAACTCACCAGCCACGAGCGCCTTCACGACGAACGACTGTCGATGATGCGCGCAGGAGCCGTGCGCCTGTAGCGCGTCGATGTGACGACGTGTGGCGTATCCGCAGTTGCGATCCCAGCAATAGTGCGGGTGGCGACGCGCGAGATTCGACATGAGTCTGTCGCGTGTCACCTTCGCGACGATCGATGCGCATGCGATGCTGAAGCACTTGTCATCGCCATCGACGATGCCGTGATGCTCGACGCCGAGCGCACGGATCGGCCGGCCGTCGATGAGGACGTGATCGGGGGAGACCTTGAGCCGTGCGAGCGCGCGCCGCATGGCGAGCGTGCTCGCGTGATAGATGTTGATGCGGTCGATCTCCCGCGCCGATGCGGCGCCGATACCGAGGCTCACTGCGCGCGCGAGTATCTGCGAGACGAGGCGCTCGCGAGCAAGTGGGGAAAGCATTTTGGAGTCATCGACGCCGCGGAGTGCGCGTGAGTCGGGAGGCATCACGATCGCGCATGCGACGACGGGGCCCGCAAGGGAGCCCCGTCCGACCTCATCCACTCCGGCGATGAGCGCGCCGCCAGTGCGGCGCAGCTCCCGCTCGATCGTCGTCCACCGCGCACGATGCATTGAAGCGCGTACCGCCTGTGCAGCTAGACGGGGCGTGCGATCTGAATCTTGCGCTCCTTGATCCGTGCGGCCTTGCCGGTGGCGGCGCGCAGATAGTAGAGCTTCGCGCGACGGACGCGGCCACGGCGAACGACGTGCACGTCGCCGAGCATCGGGCTGTGGATCGGGAAGATGCGCTCGACGCCGACGCCGTTGGAGATCTTCCGCACCGTGAAGGTCTCGCTCACGCCGCTGCCGCGCTTGGCGATGCAGACGCCTTCGAACGCCTGCAGCCGCTCCTTCTCCCCTTCCTTGACGCGCACGTTCACACGCAGCGTGTCGCCCGCGCGGAAGGGCGGAATGTCGGATCGGAGATATTCCTTCTGTGTTTCGATGAATACATGCATAGGTCGCTCGGGGCCAGCTGACGGGGCCCGGAAAAAGTGTCGTGGGAAGATGTTGAAGCTAAGCGGCCGGGGGGATTAACTCAAGAGCGCGTAGTGGGTTGGCGCGTAAGCCCGGAGCGAGAAAGCGACCAGGGCTCGTAGGCCCTGGCCGCTCTCGTACCTCTTCAAGTCCTGCCCCGCGTCGTACGCGGGCCGCACATCACATCAGGGGACGTAGTAGGGAACGATATTCGTGGACGAGCCCGAGTCATTGGCTGGAGCAATCGCCTTGATCGTCAAATACTTCTTTCCGGTACCCGTCAGGATCGAGACGTGCCAGGTGTAGCTCGCGGCGGAGCCGTAGCTGTGACTCACGTTGCGGCCGGTAGCCTTCGTACCGTCACCGAAGCTCCAGTAGTAGGCTACGACGCCCTTCGTGGGCTGTGATCCGCTAGCATCGAAGACGCAGAGCCTCGCGGCACATTTGTACGAGACGCCGACGCCGCCCACGCCCGCGATCGGCGCAGGCACCAGCGTGGCCGGCGGTGGCGTGGTAGTAGGCGCGGTATTGGTGGCCGAGCCGGAGGCGCTCGCCGGAGTGATCGCCTTGCCCGTCGAGTACTTCATTCCGCTGGTCGCGACGATCGAAAGGCTCCACGTATAGCTCGACGCCGTGGTGGCGTATGTGTGGGTGACTGTGCGGCCCGTCGCCGTCGTTCCATCGCCGAAGCTCCAGCTGTACGAGCTGACGCCGCCGGTGGGCGCGGAGCCGCTCGCATCGAACGCGCACGCCTGCGCGGCGCAACGATAGGAGACGCCGACGCCGCCGACAGGGGCGATCGGCGCAGGGGTCGGTGCAGCGGGCGGCGTCACTGTGCTCGAGCCGATCCACGCCGTGTACAGGAGCTTGTCCCCCGAGCCGGCGAGATTCTTGACCGTCGCGGTGGTGCCGTTGCCGACGATCGCTGCGCGCACCGTCGCCGGGCTGGCGGTCGGATGCCCCTGGAGATAAAGCGCCGCTGCGCCGGCGACCATCGGAGCGGACATCGAGGTTCCGTTCCAGCTGGCGAGCGAGATGTCTGAGAAGTAGTCGGCAGACGCGACGGACACGCCCGGTGCGAACATCGTGACGCACGAGCCGTAGTTCGACCACGACGCGCGCGAGTCCGACGCATCGGTCGCGCCGACGTTGATCACATCCTTCAGCTTGCCCGGGGACATGAGACACGCGTCGCCGCTGTTGTTGCCGGCGGCGACTACGTAGGTGACACCCGAGCGAATCGAGCGCTCGACGGCCGTATCGAGGATCGGCGCAGCAGCGGCGCCGAGGCTGAGATTGGCGACCGCGGGGGACCTGTGATTCGCAGTGACCCAGTCGACGCCAGCAAGGATCGTGGAGAGCGTCGTCGTGCCGCTGCACGGGAAGACGCGAACGGACCAGATCGTAGCCGACTTCGCGACGCCATGGACGGTGCCCGCGGCGATGCCGGCGACGCCAGTGCCGTGACCATTGCAGTCGGAGCCGTTTCCGCCGAGGGCATCGAAGGCGAGCTTGGCGCGGCCACCGAACTCGGTGTGCGTGTAGCGAATGCCGCCATCGACGACGTAGATGTTGACGCCGGCACCCGTCGCACCGTACGCAAACGCGCCGTTGAGCGGCATGAGCTTCTGGTCGACGCGGTCGAGCGCCCAGCCCATCCCGGTTTCGGTCCCGAGCTGGTGGACGAAGCGATCCTGCGTGACGCTTTCGACGTCGGGATCGTTGCGGAGGCTGTCGATGTCTGCGTCGCTGACGGCGGCGGAAAAGCCGTGCAGCACGGTTCCGAAGCGCTGATCCATCGTGAGCGCCTTGCTGAGCGCGTGACGATGGACGAGGGCATCCGATGACGGAGCACCGGACTTCAGAACGACGATGTAGTGGCCCGTCCAGGCGTCGGCAGCTGCGGCGACGATTGGGATACGGGTGGACGTCGACTGCGCGGGTGAGGGCGCAGTTGCGTCGGTGCAGGCGGCGAGCGAGAGGATGCAAACGCATCCAGTGAGGAGGTGCCTCATATCGTGGGACTCCTTAAAAAAAGGGTCCGCGCGACAACCCGACTAGCTTGGCATTTGGAGCAATGCGTTAGCCTCGTGGCTTTGCGTCGCCGCCTTTCGGCGGGTTTGCCCTTGTCACTAAACCAGTGGCTCAGCAACCGTGCGACAACAAGAAGAGTGGACACTACGGACAACGGACGCGCTCGCACTGACTTGACATGCGATCGTGGGGTATTTGTGGGGGATCGACATCCGGCCTTCGTGCACCGGCCCCAGGATACCACCCGTCGGTGAAAAAGCCACCGTGTGAAACGCATCTTTTATCTTCGCTGACTGAACGGCCAGACAATGTGCCTGCGAGTGCCGATTCAGCCGCGAATTACCTCATAGACGGGCGACCCCACACATGAGTAAAACCTCACCGGTAGAGCACGATCTACGCCCCTTGCCGAGCCCGTAATCAGGCCTCCGTGACCTACGTCGCGCGGTCTTTCTTGATGCGCGACAGCCGCGCCGCCTCCGCCGCCCTCCACTCCGCGATTTTACGATGGTCCCCCGACATCAGCACCTCGGGCACCCGCTGTCCCCGAAAATCGGCCGGCCGCGTATAGCTCGGAGCGCTGAGCTCGCTCCCCTCCCAGTACGAGTCCGTTCGCGCGCTTTCAATATCCGACATCGCGCCCGGCAGCAGCCTCGCCGTGGCGTCCACGATCGCCAGGGCGGCCGTTTCCCCGCCACTCAGGACAAAGTGCCCCAGCGAGAGCTCCTCCGTCGCCAGATGGTCGGCCACGCGCTGGTCCACGTCCTTGTAATGTCCGCACAGTATCGTCAGCTCTTCCCCCTCGGCGAACCGCACCGCGTCCGCCTGGGCGAATGCGCGCCCGCGCGCCGACACGAGGACGATGGGCGCCTTCGCCGCGATCGACTCGACGGCCTCGAAGAAGGGCTCCGGCTTCATCACCATGCCGGGACCGCCCCCGAAGGGTGCGTCGTCGACGGTGCGGTGCCTGTCGTGCGTGAAGTCGCGAAGGTCGATGACGCGGTAGCTCACACTCCCGGCCGCTGCCGCGCGCGCGGGGATGCTGAGGGAGAGCGGCGTCGCGAAGAACTCGGGGAAGATCGTGATGATGTTGACGCGGAGCATCAGTCCAGGAGCCCGGGAGGCGGCGCGATCACGACCGTCCGCTCCGCGCGCCTCACCTCGTGGATGAACATCTCGTTGAAGGGGATCAGCACCGTCCCCTTCTCGCGTGTGACATCGAGCGCGAGTCCCTGCGGAAGCTCGAACACGTTCGCCACCGTGCCGACGAGCTCCCCCGATTGGAGCACCACCGTCATCCCCTCGAGCTCGTGCTGGTACACCTCACCCTCCTCGAGCGGCTCGAGCTCCGCAGCGGGGGAGAAGAGGTAGCGATTGGTCCAGCGCGACGCCTCGTCGCGATCGCGCATCTCCTCGAACTGCACGGCGAGGAGGCCATTCATGTGCGGGCGCACGTCGCGGACGGTGAGCTCGGGCGGCGAGGCGAGCGGATCGCCGGACGCGTCACCGGCGAAAAGCACGCGGCCGGCCGAAAAGACTTCGGCCGGCGCGTCTGTGATCGGCTCCACGATGATCTCTCCGCGGAGCCCGTGCGATTTCCGCAACCGCCCGACGATGACCCATTCGGGCGAGGGCATGCTACTCCGCGGCGTCCTCTTTCACGGCAACCGCGCTTCCGCTGCGCTTGGCCGCGACGCGCGTCTCGTGACGCGCCTTCATCACGCCAGCCTTCCGGAGCAGCGAGCGAACGGTGTCCGTCGGCTGCGCGCCGACGTCGAGCCAGTAGTTCGCGCGATCCGCGTCCACTTTCAAGCCACCCTCTGCGATGCGCGGATTGTACTGGCCGATCAACTCGATGAAACGGCCGTCGCGCGGACTCTGCGCGTCGGCGATCACGATGCGATAGACGGGAAGCTTCTTACGTCCAACGCGGCGCAGGCGAATCTTGACCATGCTCGTTCTCCCAACAGAGTGTGTCGTGGTACGCGGGCTCATCGCGCGCTCCGGAAGCTCCGGCGCGCACCCGGGTGGTGCACAAAGCTAACTCAGCGGCCGCCCATGCGCGGGGGCATCATCCCGGGCGGCATACCGGGGAATCGCATCCGGCCGCCAGCGCCCTTCCCCATCTTCTTCATCATCTTCTGCATCTCGCGGAACTGCTCGAGGAGCCGATTCACTTCGCTCACGGGCCTGCCGCACCCCTTCGCGATGCGCGCCCTGCGCGAACCCGTGAGGATTCCCGGGCTCTTCCGCTCCTCCTTCGTCATCGAGAGCACGATCGCCTCGATGTGCTTCATCCGCTTCGGATCGATGTTCGCCTGCTTGAGCATCTTCGCGTTCACACCCGGAAGCATCTTGAGCACGCCCTCGAGCGGTCCGAGCTTCTGCATCTGTCGCATGCTCGTGAGAAAGTCCTCGAGATCGAGTCCTTCCTTCTTCACCTTCTTCTCGAGCCTGCGCGACTCCTCTTCGTCGAACGACTCCTGCGCCTTCTCGACGAGCGAGACGATGTCGCCCATCTGGAGAATCCGTCCCGCCATGCGCTCGGGATGAAATTCCTCGAGCGCGTCGATCTTCTCGCCGACGCCAATGTACTTGATCGGCTTCTTCGTGATCCCGTAGATCGAGAGCGCCGCACCGCCGCGCGCGTCGCCGTCCATCTTCGTCAGCACCACGCCGGTGATGCCGAGTGCGTCGTCGAAGCCCTTGGCGATCTTGACGGCGTCCTGCCCAGTCATGCCGTCGGCGACGAAGAGGATCTCGTCCGGCCGCACCGCCTCCTTCAGACGGCGGAGCTCGTTCATCATGTCGTCGTCGATCTGCAGACGGCCGGCCGTATCGATGAGCACCACGCGGTCGCGATGGCGGCGTCCTTCTTCGATGCCACGCTTCGCGATCTTGACGACATCCTTGCTGTCGCGATCCAGAAACACCGGCACATCGATCTGCTTCGCGAGCGTCTCGAGCTGGTCGATCGCAGCGGGGCGATACACATCCGCCGCGACGAGACGCGGAGGCTTCCCCTCCGCTTTCAGCTTGCGTGCGAGCTTCGCCGCGGTGGTGGTCTTGCCGGAGCCCTGGAGCCCCACCATGAGCACGATCCCCGGTGGGACGGTGCCAATGCGCAGCCCCTCGCGCTTCTCGCCCAGCATGGCGGCCAGCTCGTCGTGAACGATCTTGACTAGCTGCTGCCCCGGGGACACGCTCCGTAGGGCGGCGACACCCGCGGCCTTGGCCTCGACGCGCTCGAGAAATTCACGCGTGAGCGCAAAATTGACGTCAGCCTCGAGGAGGACGCGGCGAACCTCGCGCATCCCTTCCTTGATGTCGGCTTCCGTCAATACACCGCGCCCGCGGAGGCGCGAAAATACGGCGTCGAGCTTTTCGCTCAGTTCATCGAACATAGCCTTTAAACATATGCGTGATTAGTATTTAGGGCAATCCGAGCACGTCGCTTTGCCCCGGTCCCCCCACCAGGCGTTCATGGCCCGAGCCCAGCGCAAAGAAGAGATTCTCAAGTCCGAGCTGCCGCCAACGCTCCCCCTCATGGCGCTCCGCTCGACCATCGTCTACCCGCTCGGCACCATCGCCGTGCAGATGGGCGCTCCGGAGAACCTCTCGATCATCCGCTCCCACGACGAAGCGGGGCTGATCGTGGGCCTGGTCGTCGCCAGCGGAGATCACGATGAAGCGATAGATCCGAGCGCCTTCCTCGGCAGGGTCGGCGTCGCCGCGCGAGTCCACGAGCGGATCAATCTCCCCGGCGACACGGTGCAGATTACGCTGCAGGGGCTGCGGCGGATCATCATCGAGGGCGTCGAGCAGCGCGACCCGTACCCGATCGCGCGCATCCGCCCCGCCCCCGAGGTGCCGCTCGATCCGATTCACGGCGAAGAGCTCATGGCCCGCCTGGTGAATGCGGCCGAGACGCTGGCGGAGCTGGTGGATCGCATCCCGGATGAGGTGCCGGCGATCCTCAAGATGAACATGTCGGATCCGGGGCGCTTCGCCGATCTCGCCGCGACCAACATGAACTTCCGCATCGCCGACAAGGATGAGGTCATTCAGAGACTCGACATCGGCGAGCGCATCCGCTTCGTGCTCACGCGCCTCGAGCGCGAGGTGCAGCGTGCGCGCGTGATGGAGGACATCAAGCGCCAGACGGAAGTGAAGATCGAGCAGCACCAGCGCGAGTTCTATCTGCGCCAGCAGCTGCGCGCGATCCAGGCGGAGCTCGGCGAGACCGATCCGGGCGAAAAGGAAGCGATCGATCTGCTCAAGAAGATCGAGGAGGCGGGACTGCCGGAGAAGGTCATGGCGGAGGCCCGACGCGAGACGGAGCGCATGCGCATGCTGTCGCCGGCCGCGAGCGAGTACCAGGTCATCCGCACCTATCTCGACTGGATCATCGCGCTGCCGTGGAACAAGCGCTCGAGCACCGATCAGATCGAATTGCAGAAGGTGCAGGAGGCGCTCGATGTTCGGCACTACGGACTTGGCGAGGCGAAGGAGCGCATCCTCGAATACCTCGCCGTGCGCAAGCTGCGCGGCGGCGGGACGCACGGACCGATTCTCTGCTTCGTCGGCCCCCCGGGCACCGGCAAGACATCGCTCGGCGAGGCGATCGCAATCTCGATCGGACGCGAGTTCTATCGCATCTCGGTGGGCGGCGTGCGAGACGAGGCGGAGATTCGCGGACATCGCCGCACGTACGTCGGCGCGATGCCGGGGCTCCTGCTCCAGGCGCTGCGTCGCGTGGGCGTCCGCGATCCCGTTTTGATGATCGACGAGATCGACAAGATGACGCACGGCGGCATGAGCGGCGACCCGACGGCCGCGATGCTCGAGGTGCTCGATCCGTCGCAGAACAATACGTTCGTCGATCACTATCTGAATTTGCCGTTCGATCTCTCGAGCGCGCTCTTCATCTGCACGGCGAACAATCTCTTCGACATTCCCGCGCCGCTCCGCGACCGCATGGAGGTCATCCGCATCGCGGGCTACACGATCGAGGAGAAGGTTGAAATTGCGTGGCGCTATCTGCTTCCGAAGCTGTTCGAAGAGACCGGCATCACCGATCTCGACCTGCAGTTCACGGACGAGATGCTGAGTCTGATCTCGAGCGGCTACTCGCGCGAGGCGGGGCTGCGCGGATTCTCGCGCAACATCGAGGCGATCATGCGCAAGCGCGCGCACCGGAAGGCGAAGGACGAGGAAGGCGCGTGGATCGTCGACCAGAAGATGGTCGAGGAGATTCTCGGCGTGCCGCGATATTCGCGCGACGAAGCAGAGAAGGAGCCGGAGATCGGCGCGCCGACGGGGCTGGCATGGACGTCGACGGGCGGCGAGCTGATGACCATCGAGGCGCTCAAGATGCCGGGCACGGGGCGGCTCATCGTGACCGGGCAGCTGGGCGACGTGATGCGCGAGTCGGTGGACGCGGCGTACTCGTACGTGCGCTCGCGCGCGGGGCAGATCGGGATCGACGACCGCATGTTCCGCGACTTCGACCTGCACATCCATCTCCCCGCCGGCGCGATTCCGAAGGATGGGCCGAGCGCGGGGATCACGGTGACGCTGGCGATCGCGAGCACGCTGAGCGAGCGGCCCGTACGGCGCGACCTCGCGATGACCGGCGAGGTTACGCTGCGCGGAAAGGTGCTCGAGATCGGCGGCGTGAAGGAGAAGGTGCTCGCCGCGTATCGCGCCGGCCTGCGCGAGGTGATCCTCCCGAAGATGAACGAGAAGGATCTTCGCGAGATTCCGGCCGAGGTGCGGAAGAACATGGTGTTCACGTTCGTGCAGACCATGGATGAGGTGTTGCGCCTCGCGATGCTTCCCTCGGTTGCGTCGACGCCGGCGGACATGCCGCCGTCCGTCGAGCCGGAGGTCGAGGCCGAGCGTCGCAGCTCGGACAACGAGCGCTCGGTGCCGATCGAAACCGGTGACTGATCTGGCCGTTCGTCCCCCGACTGTGTTGAGCGCGCCGCTGCCGCCGCCGGACGAGGATGTGAAGCGCAAAAATCTCGCGCGGATGAAGCGTCGCGCGAGCGGGTTGCTGCTCATCGCGATCGCCGTGTGGATAGTGAGCGTGATCTTCGTGGCGCGCTATCCGTGGCTGGCATATGTGCGCGCGACGGCCGAGGCGTCGATGATCGGCGGCGTCGCGGACTGGTTCGCGGTGACGGCTCTCTTCCGGCACCCGCTCGGCATTCCGATTCCGCACACGGCGATCGTGGCCGCGCGGAAGGATCAGATCGGGCGGAGCCTGGGCAACTTCGTCTCGCGGCACTTCCTGAGTCGCGATGTGATGGCGGCGCGGCTCGCGTCGCTGCACGTGTCTGCGCATCTCGCGAAGTGGCTGGCGGTGCCGGAGAACAGCCGCACGCTCGCGCATCATACCGCGACGGCGCTCGCGAATGGCGCGCGCATGCTCGGCGACGAGGACATGCAGGAGCTCATCGATCGGGTGCTCGTCGAGCGCATCCGGAGCACGGAGGTCGCGCCGATTCTCGGCAAGATGCTGACGCTGCTGACCGCGGACGACCGCCACCAGGAGCTCCTCGACGAGGCCATCGCGCTGCTCGCGCGCGCGGTGGATGACAATCAGGAGCTCATCCGCGACCGGATCGAGGCCGAGAGTCCGTGGTGGGTACCCGGGATGGTGGACGATCGCATCCATCGGAAGATCGTGAGTGGACTGGACAAGACGCTCGCGGATGTGCGCGACAATCCGGACCATCCGCTGCGCCGCCGGTTCGACGATGCACTCGAGAACTTCGTGCGCAAGCTGAACGAGAGTCCGGAGGTGCGGGCGCGGGCGGAGCGGATCAAGCTCGAGATTCTCGACGCGAATGCGGTGCGCAACTTCTCGCGAACGATCTGGGAGGATGCGAAGGCGGCGCTGTTCCGGTATGCGGATGCGCCGAATGCCTTTGCGCCGTCGGCGATCGAGCGTGGGCTCGTGTCGCTGGGGGAGGCGGTGTCGCGCGATGAGGCATTGCTCGCGCGCGTCGATGCGCTGATCGCGGACGTCGCGGGGCATCTGGTGGACCGGTATCAGGGCGAGGTCGCGGAGCTCATCGCGACGACGGTGACGTCGTGGGATCCGAAGGTGACGTCGGACCGGGTGGAGCTGGCGATCGGGAAGGATCTTCAGTTCATTCGAATCAACGGCACGATCGTGGGCGGACTGGTGGGGCTGGCGATCTACACGTTCTCGAGGTTCATCGGGCAGTAGGCGCAAGGAGGGTGCATGACCGCATCGCTTGACGACGACTCGTTGAGTGGCGAGCCACAGAACCTGGACGCAACCCTCGCGACACGCGCGCGCGGAGCGAGCGATGCGATGCTGGCGGCGCTCACCGCCATCGGCGGCCTCTGGACCGTCGCGCTCACGGCGACGCGTCCGCGCTGGTGGATGTACGCGCTCCTGCCGGTCGTTATCGGCGCTTTCGGGATGTGGGGAATTCTGGAGCGCGCGATCGCGGAACGTGGCGCCGAGCGGACGGTGCGCTACGAGCGAATCGTGAGCGCGGGACAAATTATCGCGATTGCGGTCGGATCGATCGCTGCGCTCGTGACGGCGTTCGCGGTGCTGGGGTTTTTGATGGGGCCGTTCATCAGCTAGCGCCGAATTACTTGATCCCGATCTTCGAGAGATCGATCACGTCCGTCTTGTCCGCCGCAGGCACGTCGACGTACACGATCACCGAGTGCCCGGCCACATCGCCGCCCGACAGCAGCATCGAGCGACCATCGGCGATGAGATGCGTTCCCTGCGCGCCTTCGGTGGCCTGCACGCTCGGATAGCGGGCGGTGAAGACCTTCTGCATCGCCGTTCGGAACTCGCCGGCGTCCACGGCCGAGCGCCAGACGGTGACCCACGCGAGCCCATCGCCGTGCGGCGTCTTGAGAATCAGGTAGCGGTCGCCGGCCCAGCCATCGGCCGCGAGAATGGACGCGTTCTGATCCTTGAGATGCTGGAAGAGAAAGAGGCGCGTCTCGAATTCGCCCATGTCGTTCTCGTACGTGCTCGATGCGCCGTGCAGCGGCGGGAGTGTGATCGTCACGGGTAGCTCCGGCCTCGATCCGAAGTACGCGCCCGGGCGCATGATCTGCGTCGACGACACGGGCATTGCAGCGCCGAATGGCAGCTTCCCCGGCTCCTGCTCCCGGAAGCGACGCATGAACTCCGCTCCGCTCAGATATGGGAAGAGCAGCGTCTCCTGCAGGATCTGCGGCGCGGAGGCGAACTTCGGCATCGAGCCCTGATTTTCGCGGATGAGCTCGCGCACCTTTTCCCAGCCACCCGGCAATCCCGCGGCGGGACCCAGCATCGCCTGGATCGGGACGAGCGTCGCCTGCCCTTCGAACACCGATTGCGCGGCGAGCACGCGATCATCGTCGCCCTTCAAGTGCAGCAGCGAATCGAGATTCGTGTACTGATCCTGCAGCGCGTGCACGAGCTCGTGCTCCACGACGAAGCCGACCTCCTCGGGCTTCGCGCCGTCGACGACGTAGAGCACCTTGGTTTCCGGATCGTAGAAGCCGACGATCTGCTCGGTGTAGAGATCGAGCATGAGCGAGCGCAGGTCGAAGTCCTCGCCGACGAGGCCGAGCCGGCGGAGGAGCGTCTGCTGCGCGGCGAGATCCGTCTGCGAGCGCTCGTCTTCGAACTGCTTGACGAGAAAGTCGTGCACCTGCGCCTTGGTGCGACGCTCGAGCACAGGCTGCTTCTTGAACGTGAGTCCCGTCACCTTCTCGATCTTCGGGATCGCGTCGGAGACCTCGCGCGCGTACGGCCCCTGCGCGGTGAGCTTCTCGCGCCCCCGGCATCCAGCCATGAACATCGTCATCGAGAGCAGCAGCGCGAGCGATGCGCCGCGTGCAAACAGGCGCGTCACGGCCATTCGACCGCCCGTCCCGTGGCAACGGCGACGACGCGCGCGATGTCCAGTGCGCGCACCACGAGCCCCTCCTCGATCAGGCGCCGCTGCAGCTCCGTCTCGACGGAAGCAAGCCGCGCACTGCGGGGAGCGCCGCTCGGCGGTGGCGTCGTCGCGCGCGGCGCGGATGCGCCCGGAGCCTGCGACGCGGGGGCCGCGGCGGCAGGAGCTGCGGCCGGCGCACCGGAGAATGCCTTCTCGAGCTCGAGGCCGAAGCGCTCGAGCCCCGCGATTCCGTTCCGCACCATGCGCTCGAGCGATTCGTCAGGGGTCAGCTCTTCTGCCGCTTCCCTCTCCCGCTCGCGTGCCGGCGCGCCGACGCGCTCGACATCGCGCAAGAGCGCGAGCCGCTCGCGAATGAGCGACTCCGTCAGCTGCGAGTACGACGCCGTCGCCTGCGCATGCGCGCACGCCTCATCGAGCGCGTCGATCGCTCGGTCGGGGCGCACGCGGTCCGTCACGTAGCGATCGGTGAGCGCGACGGACGCCGTCAGCGCCTCATCGGCGATCGACACGTTGTGGTGCCGCTCCAGCCGCTCGCGTCGCGCCTCCAGCACGGCAAGCGTATCCGCGGCCGAGAGCTCGGTGACCGCGATCTTCTGGAAGCGACGCTCGAGCGCGGGGTCGCCGAGCACCCAGCGCTGATATTCGTCATCGGTGGTGGCGCCGATGACGCGAAACTCGCCGCGCACGAGCGCAGGCTTCAGCATGTTCGCCGCATCCATCGCCACGCCCATCGCCGCACCCTGGCCGATGAGATTGTGCAGCTCGTCGATGAAGAGGATGATGTTCGGGTCCTGCGAGCACGCATTCACGATCGCGGTGAGACGCTCCTCGTACTGTCCGCGGTACATCGTGCCGGCGAGCAGTCCCGCGTGATCGAGGGCGAGCACGCGCGCGCCGCGAAGCGCGAATGGCACGTTTCCGGCCGCGATGCGCTGTGCAAAGCCCTCGGCGATCGCCGTCTTGCCCGTGCCAGCGGCGCCGACCAGTGCGGGATTGTTCTTCCCGTGTCGCAGCAGGATGTCGATGACGCGCGCGATCTCGTTGTCGCGGCAGCGCACGGGCTCGAGCCGGCCCGCGCGCGCCTCCGCGGTGAGGTCGCGCGTGAATCGCGCGAGCGAATCGCCGCTCGAACGCAGCATGTCGGCGAAGCTCACAGGCCGAGCATGTCGTGCGCGTACCAGTGCATCATCCGGCTCCCCCAAAGAAGGGCGATCAGTGCGGCAGGCGCGAGAAAGACTCCGAACGGTACGAGCGGCGGCGCAAACGGCGTTCCCGCCTTGCGTGCGCGAAGCCAGGAGATCGGGTAGACGACGGCGAGAAAGCCGACGGCTCCCAGAAATGCGCCGATGAAGACGGTGAGCAACGTTCGCCCGGGTCCCAGGTACGCGCCTGCCATCGCCATCAACGTCACATCGCCGAACCCCATTGCTTCCTTCTTGAGAGCGAGCTCGCCCAGCCATCCGATGATCGCAATGGCACCGGCACCGACGCACGCTCCTATGATGGAATCATACAGGGTCGCGAAGGGAAGAGTTTCACCGAGCATCGTACCGATCGCTGCCGCCACGAGCGCAAAGAAGAATCCGAAGACGGTGAAGCCGTCCGGAATGACGTAGTCGGTCGCATCGGTGATCATGATCCCGAGCAGTACCGTAGCGAACGCCGCAACTCGAATGGCGGTGAACGTCGGACCGTATTGGAGCACGCATGCAAGCCAGAGCAGCGCGACAGTGAGCTCGAGCAGCGGATACACCGCGGAGATCGGCGCCTTGCAGCCGCTGCACTTCGCGCGCAGCGCGAGCCAGCTGATGAGCGGGATGTTCTCGTACCAGGCGATCTCGTGTCCGCAATACGGGCATCGGGAGCGCGGCTTGACCACCGACTGTTCGCGGGGCCAGCGGCTCACGCAGACGTTCAGGAAAGAGCCGATGCACGCCCCAAAGAGAAACGCGATCGTCGGGAAGTACCAGGAGCCGAGGGAGGCGTAGGCGTCGGTCACTCGCGGAAGTGGTATAAGAGAATGCCGGCGGCGACGGCGACGTTGAGCGATTCGATATCGGGGGCGAGCGAGATGCCGACGAAGCGTGTGCAGCGGGAGCGCGCGTCGTCCGACAACCCCGCACCTTCGTTGCCCACCACGAGCGCGACCGACGTTGGCGCAGCGATCGTTTCGATCGGCTGACCGCTCACGTCGGCGCCCCACAGCGGAATCCCGTACTCGGCGAGGAGCGCATCGAGCTCGCTCCAGCTGACCGACAGCGCGGGGTAGTGGAAGAGAGCGCCCATTGCGCTACGGACGACCTTCGCGTTCCACAAGTCAACGGTGCCGGGGGCAGCGAGCGTCGCAGCGGCGCCGAGGGCGGCGGAGGTGCGGAGCATGGTGCCGGCATTTCCGGGGTCCTGCACGGCGTCGAGTATCAGTAGTCGCGCACGCGGGGGGATCACCAATGACTCGGCGGTGGTCTCCGGGATCGCCGCGACGGCGAGCACGCCCTGCGGTGCATCGGTGGAGGCGGCCGTCGCGAACTCTTCCTCGCTGACCTCGAGCACCGCGATGCCGCGCGCATCCATCGCGTCGCGCAGGGCAGCCCCGCGCGCAGCGCCTACGAGCGCGGGCGACACCAGCGCGCCGCGAAGCTCGAGCGGGCTCGTGATCAGCTCCTCCGTCGCACGCACGCCTTCGCACACGAAGAGCTGCTGGCGCTCGCGCGCCTTGCGTCGCTGCAGATCGCGGGCGAGGGTCAGCAACTTCGCGGACATGATGGAGGGCTGGAGGGAACGGTGCAGCGGCGTGCCTGAAGTTACGCCACCTTCACCTGCTCCGCTGCAGCCGCCGCTCCCGCCTCGGCGAGAAGCTCGGCGATGCCCGGGTGCATCCCCGGCGCGACGCGCACGAGGCCGACCGTCATTCCGAGGAGCCACGGCGAGT
The DNA here is from genome assembly GCA_038237245.1 of Gemmatimonadales bacterium. Taxonomy (GTDB): domain Bacteria; phylum Gemmatimonadota; class Gemmatimonadetes; order Gemmatimonadales; family Gemmatimonadaceae; genus FEN-1250. The sequence goes on from JBBRYY010000014.1 coordinate 22,628, forward strand.
CGCGATGCGCCGCGCGGTAGAGCTCGAGGCGCTGGCGCAGCCGCGGCGCGACGACTTCGGTGGTGTCATCCGTTGCGTCGAGCATCAGCGTCGCGAAGTCATCGTTGCCGATGCGCGCGATGACGTCCGACGCGCGGAAGGTCTCGCGCAGCACCTGCGATGCTGCGACCAGTGCGCGATCGCCCGCATCGCGGCCCCACGCAGAGTTGATATCGTCGAGCGCTCGCACATCCGCAACCGCGATCACGAGTCCTCGCGTACGGTGTGCGAGCTTGAGATGATGCTCGGCGAGCGTGCGGAAGCCGCGCGAGTTGTAGAGGCCCGTGAGCGGATCGGTGAGCGAGAGCTGGTCGAGCGTCGCGTGGAGACGATAGCGCTCGATCGCGTAGTGCAGCACGCGCGCGAGGAGCGCGCTGCTCAGCTCCTCCTTCACGACGGAATCGCAGGCTCCCGCCTCGATCGCAGCGGCACCGTTCGACTCGCCCCTGTGACCAGGATCCACGAGAACGACGATGGGAACCTCCGGGACTTCGACGCGCGCGCGGATCAGGATGTCCATCGCCAGGTCGAACGGGCCGGTGAGGTCCAGCAGCACGACATCGACACGCTGCTCCGCGAGCCGCACGAGCGCTTCGTCGCCCATGGCGACCGGCGTGAGCGTGAAGGACGCGAGACGCGACGGGACGGACGGTGCCAGCGACGCGCTCAGGAGGCGCGAGGCGGGCGAGTCGCTCGTGATCAGCAGTGCTGTAATCGGCTGGAGATCCATTGTTCACCGCGATGTACGGAAGTAGACCAACGAGTGCCGGTTAGAAATGACGGCCCCGCCGGCGCAGTGGTCACGCACGGTTGTCGCGATCCGCAGTTAAGGGCATCCTTCGGCGATGCTCACGCCCCCAATCGCCCTTACGATCGCCGGCTCCGACTCGGGGGGTGGGGCCGGCATCCAGGCCGACCTGAAGACCTTCCACCATTTCCGCGTCTTCGGCACCTCCGCGATCACCGCGGTCACGGCACAGAATACGCGAGGCGTGCAGGGGTGGGTCGCCGTGCCGGTCGCAATGATCGAGGCGCAGATCGACGCCGTCGCGGGAGATTTGCGCCCCGCTGCAACGAAGACGGGGATGCTTGCCGATGCGTCGATCGTCGAGGCCGTCGCTGCCGCAGTGCGACGGCACGCGCTCGCGCCGCTGGTGGTGGATCCCGTGATGGTCTCGGCTTCGGGCGAATCGCTGCTCGAGCGCGACGCGGTGACCGCGTTGCGCGAGCGGCTCATCCCGCTCGCGACGCTCGTCACTCCGAATCTCGACGAAGCAGAGATTCTCGTGGCCGAGACGGTGCGCGACCTGGAGGCGATGGAGCGCGCGGGGCGCGTGCTCGTCGCTCGCGGTGCGACGGCCGCGCTGATCAAGGGTGGACACCTCGTCGGCGATGCTGCCATTGATGTGCTCGTGCACGGCGACCGCGTTCGCGTCTTCACACATCCGCGGCTCGACACACGTCACACGCACGGCACCGGCTGTACACTCTCATCGGCGATCACTGCGCTACTCGCGCTCGGCAATGCACTCGATTCCGCCGTCGAGCAGTCGATCGACTGGGTGCACCGCGCGATCGCCTCCGCTCCCGCCCTCGGCGGTGGCCATGGGCCACTCGACCATTGGGCGGATTAGCGATGACCGATCTCGAACGCGAGCTCGCAGCTCGGCTCTTCGTCGGATCAGGTGAGATGGCGGCGCGTTGTCGTGCCTTCGACTGGGCGGCGACGCCGCTCGGGCCAGTCTCGACGTGGTCGCCGAGTCTTCGCACGACCGTGAGCATCGTACTCGAGTCGCGCAATCCGATGTTTCTCTGGTGGGGACCGGAGCTCGTGCAGCTCTACAACGATGCCTATCGCCCAAGCCTCGGACGTGGCACGCGTGACTCGCGCGCGCTTGGCGCGAAGGGACGCGACTTCTGGACGGACATCTGGCCCACGATCGGTCCGCAGATCGACCAGGTGATGAGCACCGGCGAGGCAACTTGGCACGAGGACCAGTATCTGCCGATCGAGCGTAACGAACAGCTCGAGGATGTGTGGTGGACGTACAGCTACAGTCCGGTGCGCGATGCAGGCGTGATCGCGGGCGTGCTCGTGGTCTGCCAGGAGACCACCGCGCGCGTGCGCATGCTCGCCGAGCGCGAGACGCTGCTCGCGGCGGAGCGGGCTGCGCACGCAGAGGCCGACTCGGCGCGACAGGTGCTGAGCGAGGTGTTTGCGCAGGCGCCGGTCGCGATCGCGGTGTTCGATGGGCGCGAGCTGCGCTTCACGGTCGCGAACGACCGGTATCTCGACGTCATCGGCGGCCGCAATCCGGTCGGCATGACGCTCGTCGAGGTCTTTCCGGATCTCGCTGGTTCGGAGATTGAGAATGTACTTCAACGCGTCTTCGATACGGGCGTGCCATTCGCCGCAACCGACTTCGGAGTGATGGTCGACGCAACGCGAACCGGCGAGACCGTGATGCATTACTTCGATCTCGTCTACCATCCGCTCCGGGCATCGGGCGACACCGTGCGCGGCATCGTCGCCGTGCTCGTCGAAGTGACGGATCGTCGCGCCGGATTACTCGAGAGGGAGCGTCTCCTTCACCAGGCCGAGCGAGCGCGCGCAGACGCGGAAGAGGCGAACCGCGCGAAAAGCGAGTTCCTCGCGGTGATGAGCCACGAGCTTCGCACGCCGCTCAACGCAATCGGTGGGCACGCGCAACTGATCGAGCTCGGCGTGCATGGCGCGGTTACTGCCGAGCAGCTCACCGCGCTCGAGCGCATTCAAAGAAGCCAGCGGCATCTGCTGGGACTCATCAACGGAGTGCTGAACTACGCGAAGATCGACGCTGGGGCCGTCTTCTACGAGATCACGGAGGTCCACCTCGACGAGGTGCTCAATACCTGCGAGGCGCTCACAGCGCCGCAGGCGCGCACCAAGCAGCTCGATCTCCGATATGTTCGCTGCGACGCACGGCTCACCGTGCGCGCCGACGAGGAAAAGCTCCAGCAGATCCTCTTCAACCTTCTGTCGAACGCGATCAAGTTCACGGATGCCGGAGGACGCGTCACGCTGGAATGCGTGCCTGCCGGAGAGAACGAGATCGCAATACGGGTATCAGACACCGGGCACGGCATCGCATCCGAGCAGCTCGAGCGAATCTTCCAGCCGTTCGTGCAGGTAGATACGAGGCTCACGCGCGCAGCGGAGGGCACCGGTTTGGGGCTCGCGATCAGTCGCGAGCTGGCGCGCGGAATGGGTGGAAACCTCGTGGCGGAAAGCGAGGTCAATGCCGGCAGCGCGTTCACCGTGACGCTGCCTCGCGCGTAGCTACGCTATTCGCTGGATGAAGGCGGTCACGAGGCGCTCGAAGCTCGCTGCCACCCGACCGGTCGTCTCGATCACCTCGGCATGACTGAGCGGGGTGCTGCTCATCCCCGCGGCGACGTTGGTAATGCAGCTGATGCCGGCGACGCGCATCCCCAGCGCGCGCGCCGTCAACACCTCCGGCACCGTCGACATCCCGACTGCGTCGGCGCCGAGCTTCTCGAGCATCCGGATCTCCGCGGGCGTCTCGTACGCGGGGCCGAGCAGCGCCGCGTAGACGCCGCTCGTCACGGGAACTCCGCTCTCGAGCGCCGCCTCCCGAAGAGCGCGAATGAGCGCCGGGTCGTAGGGCGCCGACATGTCGGGGAAACGACTCTCGTCGTGCCGCGCCGGACCCTCGAGCGGCGTGCGCGACATCAGATTCAGATGGTCCTCGATGATCATGAGGTCGCCCGCGCGCATCGCGCGATTGATGCCGCCCGCAGCGTTCGAAACGAACAGCGTGCGCACACCGCACGCATGCAACACGCGCGTCGGCAGCGCCACCGTGCCGAGGGAGCGCCCTTCGTAGAGATGGTAACGCCCCGCAGCGACGATCACGCGTCGCTCTCCGAGCGTTCCAGCAACGAAGCGGGCCGCGTGTCCCGGAACGCTCGACGGCGGAAAGCCGGGAATCGCGCGATACGGGATCGAGATGGGATCCGCGATCCGCTCGGCGAGCCCGCCGAGTCCCGATCCGAGGATCAGGGCCGTCTCGATCGCGGCGCCGAGCTTGTCGCGCACCATCTCGGAGGCACGCGTCACCGTCTCCGCGTCGCCGCTCACGCCTGCGAGAGGAGTGAGGGAAGCTCGCGATCGAAGGTGTCGAGCATCGTGCGGCGTTCGTGCCGCGAGGCGAATGCACTCTCGAAGCCATTGCGGGCGATGACCGCGAGCTCGGGGAAGGTGAAGCCGAGCGCGGCGGCGGCGTGCATGTATTCATCGGTGAGCGTCACGCCGCTCATGAGACGATTGTCGGTGTTGAGTACGACGTTCTGACCGTGATCGAAGTACGACCGAAGCGGGTGCGCGGCGTACGATGGAATCGCTCGCGTCTGCACATTGCTCGTGAGGCAGATCTCGAGCGCGATGCGGCGGTCGTTGACGTACTGCGTGAGCGACTGATCCTCGATCAGCCGCGTTGCGTGGCCGATGCGATTCGCGCCGCAGACGTGTACGGCCTGGCGCACGGAGTCCGCACCGTCGCCCTCGCCCGCGTGGACTGTCACCGCGAGATCGTGTGCGCGTGCATAGGCGAACGATTCGCTGTGCACGCTCGCCGGATGACCGCGCTCTCCGCCGGCGAGATCGAAGCCCACGACGCCGTGGTGCTTGTATGCGACCGCGAGGCGCGCGAGCTCGCTCGAGACGTCCGGCTCGAGATGACGCAGCGCGCAGATGATCAGCCGCCCTGTCGTTCCAGTCTCGAAGGTTCCGGCCGCGATGCCGCGCAGCGGCGCATCGACCGCCTCGTCGAGGGATAGCCCTTGCTGCGTGTTGAGCACCGGCGAGTAGCGGATCTCGATGTAGCGAATTCCATCGTGCGCCGCGTCGACCACGAGCTCGCGCGCGATCCGCTCGAGCGCCGCCGCGTCCTGCATCACCGAGAGCGTCACCGTGAACCGCGCGAGATAGTCCTCGAGGTGGTCGGCATTGCTCACGATCATGTACTCATGGAGCTCCGCCGCGTTCTCCGCGGGGAGCACGACCTCGCGCTCAGCGGCGAGCTCGATGAGCGTCTGGAGGCGCACCGAGCCATCGAGATGACAGTGCAGCTCCGCCTTGGGCAGTTGCAGCAGCAGATTGCGCAGATGCTCCGTCACTCGTTATTCCGCCGGCTCGTCCGCGGGAGCGCCGGCGGCCCGCGCCGGTACGAGCCGGTAGATCGATCCGCCGTGGATCACCGTGCCGGAGTCAATCGGAAGCCCGCGATCATCGAGCACGATGCGCGCTCCGCTGGTTACCTCGAGCGCCGCATCGGCGTTCCAGAGACGGATGGCGTCGAGCGCGGTCGACTCGGCCGGAAGCTCGACCTTCGCGGAATTCACGAACACGGGAATGATGCGCGTCATTGCGTGTAATGATGAGTGGCGGTGTAGGCGGACGATATGGCGGCCGCGGGAACGATCGACCAGTTGCGCTGAAAGTAATCGGCAGGAGCAATGTGCTTGCGCCGTTCGACTTCCGCGATCAGCAGATCGCGTATCTCCGCGGTGCCGTTGTAGACCTCGGGGGCATCACGCAGCATCGCGTAGCCGCCTCCGCCGGAGCGGCGATAGTTGTTGAGCGCGAGTGTGAAGGAATCGGCGTCGCGCACGGCGTTACCCCGTACGCTGAGCGAGGTGATCCGGCTTCCCACGGGTTTTGAGAGATCGATCGTGTAGTCCGCGCCCGCGACGACGTCGAAGTTGTACCCCGGGACATCAGTGTGCACGGGAGGCTCGGCGGTGCCATACGTACCATAGTAGCGGGCGCTGTATTCCAGATACGCCCGCAGCTGGGCTCCGGTAATGCGGACGGCGGACAGCGTATTCTCGTACGGATAGAGCCTCGCGATCTCTCCGACGGTTACCGGCCCCGAATCGATCTTCGCGCCGACGTCGAACACCGCGGTGGAGGAGAGATCGCTGTGCGCGGTACGGCGCTCGACCTCGAGAATGAAATCAGCCAACGGCGTATCGATCACGCGCCCGGAATCGGCGCTCCAGCGAGCTTCGGATGTGCCGATCGTGGTCGCGACGTACTTCATCGCCGCAGCATGCCCTGCTCTCACCGCGCTCACGACCAGCGCATTCTCGATGTGCCCGGCGGACTGAATCAGCGACGAGCTTTTGCTCACCACGCGCCAGCCGCTCGCCGTTTGCTCGACATGCAGCGCCGCAACGGCCACGCTCTGCGCCCAGTTCTTTGGCTGCATCAGTAGCGTTCCCGCGATCACCGTGTCCGCAATCTGCTTGTGGGAGTGTCCGTAGACGATGAGATCGATCCCCGGCACCGCACGGGCAACCTCCGCCGCGACGTTCTCGCTCGGCAACCGCGTAGCGATCGTGTCGTAGCTGGAAGGCTCGCCGAGCCCGGTGTGCAAGACGACGACGATCACGTCCGCATGCTCGCGCCGCGCGGAGTCGACCTGCGCACGCACCGCGGGAACGATGGCCCCGATGGTCAATCGTCCCGAGAGATTGTCCTTGTCCCACGCGTTCGAGCCCGGCGTCGTCGCACCGATGATCGCGATGCGCACGCCATCACGATCGATCATCGTGCGGCCGGGAAAGGGCGCGGGACCGCTGACGGCGTATGCGTTCGCGGCGAGCAGCGGGAATCGCGCGCCCTTCGCGGCGCCGTAGAGAAACGGAAGTCCGTAGTTGAACTCGTGATTCCCGACAGCTGCCGCGTCGTAGTGCATCGCGTTCATCGATGCGAACACGGGGTGGAGAGCAAAGTTCCCCCCGCGTGTAGCGACGGCGGCGACGTAGGTAAGCGGCGTCCCCTGCAGCATGTCTCCCGCATCGATCAGCACGACGCGCCCCGGCGCCGCCGCGCGCAGCGAGTCGACGATCGTCGCGGCGCGGGCGAGCCCTCGCGCGGCGTCCGCGCGTGTGGCATAGTAGTCCCAGCCGACGAGGTGGCCGTGGACGTCGGTCGTCGCCGCGACGAGCAGCGTCACTTCACGCTCCACACGTGGCCTCCCGACGGCCGCCGCGAGCGCGGCGAGCGGAAGCAGATGGAGCGCGGCGCGTGCCCGAAATCGCATCGCGAAAAGTTAACGGCCCTCCCCAGGCGGTGCGAGTGCGCTCGCGCCGTTGACCGCGGCGCGCGGCGCCGGCAACTTCGAGACATGGGTTACACGATCGTGACGGCCTTTGCGCTTCTCATTCGTATGCGTGCTTGCGAACATCCGTGCGCAGAGAGCACGCGATGCCGTCGTTGATAGTCGGCGTCGCCGGCGGTTCCGGTTCGGGGAAGTCCACCGTAGCGCGCAAGGTGGCGGAGCTGCTGACGGATATTTCCGTCGCGTCGGTGAGCATGGATGCGTACTACTGCAACATGACGCACCTCACGTTCGACGAGCGCAGGCAGCTCAATTGGGACCATCCAGATGTGGTGGACATGGAGCTGTTGGGTGATCAGCTCGAGGCGCTCGCGGGCGGCGCGGCGATCGACAAGCCGGTATACGACTTCGTGACGCATCTGCGCGCGGAGCGTACGGAGGCCGAAGCAGGAGCGGATGTCGTGATCGTCGATGGAATTCTGTTGTACTGGAACGCGCGGGTTCGCGCGCTCTGCGACATCAAGATCTTCGTCGACGTCGAAGCCGACATCCGGCTGATCCGCCGCATTGGACGCGACATGCGCGTCCGCGGACGGCGGCTGCGGGACATTCTCGAACAGTACCTGAGCACCGTCCGACCCATGCACGAGGAGTTCGTGGAACCGACGAAACAGTTCGCCGACATCATTGTTCCCCATGGCGGCCAGAATGCGGTCGCCATCGAGATGATTGCCGCACGAATTCAGGAACGCCTGCGTACGGTGACGACGTGAGCGCGACCGCCGGCGGAGAGCGCGTTCTCGTCGTCGATGACGAAAAGGACATCGTCGCGCTGGTCGCCTACCATCTCGCCAAGGGCGGCTACCGCGTCTCCACCGCGTCGACGGGCGCCGAGGCGCTCCAGGCGGCGCGCGAAGAGCGCCCGGCGCTCGTGGTGCTCGACCTCATGCTTCCCGGCATGTCCGGCTTCGATGTGCTCGAGCAGTTGCGCGCAGACGAGGGCACGCGCGATGTGGCCGTGCTCATGCTTACCGCTCGTCGCGAAGAGGCCGACCGCATTCGCGGCCTCTCCCTCGGCGCGGACGACTATCTCGCCAAGCCCTTCAGCCCGCAGGAGCTGGTGCTGCGCGTCGGCGCGATCCTGCGGCGACTCTCTGCAGCCGGAACCGGGGCGAGCGATGCACTCACGATCGGCCCAATCGAGATCGACCGCTCGGCGCACCGTGTGAAGATCGATGGGCTCGAGATCGAGCTCACGGCAACGGAGTTCAAGCTGCTGCTGACGCTGGCCGAGCGTCGCGGGCGCGTGCAGGGACGCGCGCACCTCCTCGAGACGGTGTGGGATGCCGCTCCCGACATTCAGACGCGCACCGTCGACATGCACATCCAGCGGCTTCGCACCAAGCTGGGGGTCGCGTCGGATCTCATCGAAACGGTGCGCGGCTTCGGCTACCGGCTGCGCTCACCGTCAGCCCGAGCGTCGTGAAGCTCGCCCACCGGCTCCTCCTCGGGGCCGTGCTGGTCGTCACCGTGCTGATCGCGCTGCTCGTGCTGTTGAGCGGCGTGCGACTGCGCCAACAGCTCGAAGAGCTCGAGGTGGCCAGACTCACCAGCGAGGCGCGCCTCATCGCGCGCGAATGGACCCCCACGGTCGACCCCGATGCCCTGGCCTCGAGCGCTGGAGCCTCGATCGGCCATCGTGTGACGCTCATCGATCACGAGGGAAGGGTCATCGGCGATTCCGAGTTTCACGGTGAGTCGCGCAGCCGTCTCGAGAACCATCGCACGCGCCCCGAAGTCGTCGCCGCACTCCGCGACAGCGTCGGCACAGCCGATCGTGCGAGCCCGTCCGCCGGCGACCATGAACTGTACGTCGCGATCAGGTCGCAGTACGGCGTGACACGCGTCTCCGTCTCCACCGCGAGCCTCGACGCCATCGTCGCGCGCGGTCGGCGCGACGTGCTCATCTCCGGATTCGTCGCGCTCGTCGCAGCACTCATCCTCGCCGCCGCGTTCTCGCGCGCGGTCTCGAATCCCGTCGTCGAGCTGCGCGATGTCGCGCAGGCACTCGCGGCGGGCGACCTCTCGCGCCGCCCTGCGCTCTCCGCACCGGGCGAGGTCGGCGATCTGGCGGCAGCCGTGCACCGAATGGCCGAGCAGCTCACGAGCCGCCTCAAGGCGCTGGAGGACGACGACATGCACATGAACGCGGTGATCGAGTCGCTCCAGGAGGGCGTAATCGCGGTCGACGCGCGACGGCAGATCGTTCGCGTGAACGAGAGCGGCAGACAGCTGCTGCGTCTCCCCGACGACGTCCCCTTCTCGGCGGATCGTCTTCCGCGCGACCGCACCCTGCGCGAAGCGCTCGGTGCTGCGCTGGCGGGCGAGTCGACGGAGTCGACTGAGATTACCGTCGATGGGCAAAGCATGATGCTCACCGCGCGCGCGCTGGGCGACGGCGGCGTCGTGCTCGCTGTGTTCGATCTCACCGCATCTCGTCGCGTCGATGCGGTGCGGCGGGATTTCGTCGCGAACGTCTCGCACGAACTCAAGACGCCGCTCACCGTCATCCTCGGCTTCGCGGAGACGCTTGCCGCGGGCGACGTGCCGCCCGAGCAGGGAATCCAATTCGTCGAGGCGATTCAGTCGAACGCGCAGCGCATGCAGCAGATCGTCGACGACCTCCTGGATCTCTCGCGCATCGAAAGCGGGGGTTGGGTGCCGAATCCCGGCACCGTCGATCTGCGTGAGGTCGCGAGCGAGGTCGCCGCCGGACGGATGCGCGCGGCGCTCGAAAAGGGGGTGCGACTCACGATCGAGATCGAGAATGGTGCCGAACGCGCGTTCGCCGATCCCACGGCGATCCGGCAGGTGTATGCGAATCTCGCGGACAATGCAATTCGTCACACCAACTCCGCGGGATCGATCGTACTGTTCAGCGAGCGCGGCGAACGTGGTACCACGATCGGCGTGCGCGACACGGGTGTCGGCATCGCACCCGAGCATCTCTCGCGCATCTTCGAGCGCTTTTACCGCGCGGATTCCGGTCGCGCGAGAGATGCCGGCGGCACGGGACTGGGGCTCGCGATCGTGCGCCATCTCGTCGAGGCGCATCGTGGACGTGTGCGCGTGGAAAGTGTGGTCGGCAACGGCACGATCGTCTTCGCGACATTCCCGGACGCCGCGGCATAAACCTCGTGGCTCCAGTCACGCCGACCACGGCCGCTGTGACACGAGCGTTACTCGGTAACAAACAGTCGGTTACGAGCAAGCTGCATCATTCCCCGCACGAACAACCTTCGCGGAGAATTTTGTGAACTCTCGTGTACGCATGCTCGCCGTGGCGAGTGCAGTTGCCGGCACCTTTGCTGGCACGCTCATGGCGCAGGATCTCAACGGCGCCGGCGCCACGTTTCCGAATCCGATCTACAGCAAGTGGTTCTCCGATTATGCGACGGCGACTGGCGTCAAGATCAACTACCAGTCGATCGGTTCGGGCGGCGGCATTCGCCAGCTCACCGAAGGCACCGTCGATTTCGGCGCGTCCGATGCACCGATGAGCGACGCCGAGATGGCGAAGCTCAAGGGACCGGTGCTGCACTTCCCGACCGTGCTCGGCGCGGTCGTGATCACCTACAACATCCCCGGCGTCTCCAAGGCCATTCACCTCACCGGTCCCATCGTCGCCGACATCTTCGCCGGCAAGATCACGAAGTGGAACGACGACAGGATCGCATCGCTCAACAAGGGAACCAGGCTTCCGTCGAGCGACATCCTGGTCGTTCATCGTTCGGATGGCAGCGGCACGACGTACATCTTCTCCGACTATCTCTCCGCCGTGAGCCCGTCGTGGGCGCAGGCGCCGGGCAAGGGGAAGGAGCTGTCCTGGCCCGTCGGCCTCGGCGGCAAGGGCAACGAGGGCGTCGCCGGACAGGTCAAGCAGACGCCGGGCGCCATTGGCTACGTCGAGCTGGCCTATGCGAAGCAGAACCATCTTCCGTACGCCGAGCTGCAGAACGCGGAGGGTGAGTTCGTCGCCCCCACGATCGAATCGGTGACCAAAGCCGCTGCGGGGGCATCGGCGAAGCTCCCGCCGAACACCGACTACCGCATCTCGATCGTGAATGCGCCGGGCAAGGGCGCTTACCCGATCTCGTCGTTCACATGGCTGCTCGTCTATCAAACGCAGCCTGATGCCGCGAAAGGGAAGAAGCTCGTCGACTTCCTCCGCTGGTACCTCCGCAACGGCGAGAAGTCCGCGGCGTCGCTCGACTACGCGCCGCTTCCGGACAACATGATCGCGCAGCTGGAGAAGCGCCTCGGCACCATCCAGATGGCGTCACGCTAGATACCGTGCAGGCGGTGACGCGGCAATCGCCGCTTCACCGCTCACCACGCCCCACACCAACCCTCTGAGATACTCGAATGACACGTGCCATTTCGTTGTGGTCCGCACTCCTCGTCGCGTCGCTCATCGCCACACCGCGCACCGTGCGTGCCCAGGCCATGACGCCCGACACGACCAAGTCCGACACCGCCAAGTCGCCCGATGCACCGAAGCCAGCGCCCGCGCCGCAGGCCGTCAAGCCCGCGACGCCCGGACTCGACTTCTCCGCCTGGGTCTTCGGAGACTTCCAGTATCAGACCGATGACGCCTCGAAGGCGGCGAACGGCGGCTCGCACCCGAACAAGTTCGACATCGGTCGCGCCTACCTGACCCTCAAGGGCCCGCTCGGCGATCGCGTTTCCTACCGCGTGACGACGGACATCAAGCAGGGCGGCGGAACGGATTCGTACAAGGGATGGTTCGTTCGCCTCAAGTACGGCTTCCTGCAGTACGACCTCATGAAGCCGAACGCCGACGGCGCCTCGGCCTTCGCGCGCCTCGGTATGCTGCACACGATGCTCATCGATCACGAGGAAAACTTCTGGCCGCGCTACCTCACCAACACGGCCGTCGAGAAGTACGGCTTCTTCTCCTCTGCAGACCTCGGCGTTGCCACGCAGTTCACGCTTCCGAACAAGCTGGGCGAGATCTACGCCGACGTCGTGAACGGAACGGGCTATGACAATCCGGAGAACAACAAGTACAAGGATTTCCAGGCGCGCGTCACCATCACGCCGCTCGCGAAGTCGAACTCGATCCTGAAGACGTTCGCCATCTCGCCCTGGTTCTCCTACGGCGGCAATGCCAGCGTGTTCCTCACCAATCCCACCAGTCCGATCACCGACCGCCTCGACAAGAATCGGTACGGCATTTTCGTCGGCAACAAGGACCGCCGCCTGACCTTCGGTGCGGACTACGCCGAGCGGAAGGATGGCACCGACAGCAACACGTCGGATGTGACGCTCGACAACATCGTGAACACGACCGGGCAACTGTTCGACGGATTCGTGCTCGTCCGCCCGCTCGAGTTCTCGCAGCCGGACACGAAGCAGTCGTTCGGTGTGGTGGGCCGGTACGACCACTGGAAGCCGAACAAGGATGTCGACGGCTACGTGCAGTTCATCGTTGCCGGTGTGTTCTGGGAGCCGACGCGCAAGGTCACGATGGCGCTCGACTACCAGGAACAGAGCCCGAAGAGCGGCATTTCGGGGGCGAAGACGTCCTCCGTCTTCCTGCATTGGAACCTCGTCTTCTAAGCGGTTCCGTAACGCGATAGCAGCTCGGGCCGGGCCTGTGACGATGCTGTTACAGGCCCGGCCTCTTTCTATGAAGGTGGCCCCGCATCTTTCCTCTCGTAACGATTTCCGCCCTCCCGGAGCACACACGTGAATCGTCGTATTCTCCTCGTGATCCCCGTCCTCGCCGCGTTCGCCTGCGGTGGTGACAAGAAGACCGGCGGCGCAGAGGGCAGCGCTGCCACAGCGTCCACCACCAGCGGCGCGGACCTCACGGGTGCTGGCGCAACCTTCCCGTATCCGATCTACAGCAAGTGGTTCGGCGACTATGCCTCGAAGACCGGCGTGAAGATCAACTATCAGTCGATCGGCTCCGGCGGCGGCATTCGCCAGCTCACCGAGGGCACCGTCGATTTCGGCGCCTCCGATGCACCGATGACGGACGCCGAGCTCGCGAAGGCGAAGGGACCGATCCTGCACTTCCCGACCGTGCTCGGTGCGGTCGTCATCACCTACAACCTCGCCGCGCTCGACAGGCCGCTCAAGCTCGACGGCGATGCGGTCGCGCAGATCTTCGCGGGGAAGATCACCAGGTGGAACGACTCGCGGATCGCTGCGCTCAATGCGGGCGCGAAGCTCCCCGCGAAGGACATTCTCGTGGTGCACCGCTCCGATGGCAGCGGCACGACGTACATCTTCTCCGACTATCTCAGCGCAGTGAACACCGCGTGGGCTGCGGCGCCGGGCAAGGGGAAGGAGCTGTCATGGCCCGTGGGCATCGGCGCGAAGGGGAATGAGGGGGTCGCCGGCCAGGTGAAGCAGACCGAGGGCGCGATCGGGTACACCGAGCTCGCCTACGCGAAGCAGAATCACCTCGCCACCGCCGCGATCGCGAACCAGGCGGGCGAGTTCGTCGAGCCGTCGATCGAGTCGGCCACCGCGGCGGCCGCCGGCATCAGCGCGAAGCTTCCGCCCACAACCGACTTCCGCGTCTCGATCGTGAACGCGCCGGGCGCCGGTGCGTATCCGCTCACGTCGTTCACGTGGCTGCTCATCCCGAGGACGATCCCGAGCGCGAAGAAGCAGAAGCAGCTCACCGACTTCCTGCGCTGGTATCTGACGCAGGGAGAGACGAGCGCGGCCTCGCTCGACTACGCACCGCTCCCGCAGCCGCTCATCGCCACGCTCACCACTCGCATCGACTCGATCTCGGCCGGCACCGCGCCGTGACTCTCCCGGATGGCGGACGGGCGGTAGTGGAGGCGCGGGAGGGCGACGGCGTCACGCTCAGCATTCACGGCTCCGCGATCGGCGACCGCATCTACTCCGGCGTGATCACCTTCTTCGCGCTGTGCGTGCCGCTGTTGCTGCTCGCCATCGCGTGGGAGATCGGCATCGCCGGCTGGCCGACGCTGCACAAGTTCGGCTTCGCTTTTCTCACCTCGAGCGAGTGGGATCCGGTCAAGGGCCAGTTCGGCGCCGCGCCGGCGATCTACGGGACGATCGTCTCGTCGATCATCGCGCTCGCGCTCGCGACCCCGCTCGCGATCGGGGTCTCGCTCTTTCTCTCGGAGCTCGCGCCGCGCTGGCTGCGGCAGCCGGTCGGCTTTCTCGTCGACCTGCTGGCCGCGATCCCGAGCGTCGTCTACGGACTGTGGGGGATCTTCGTACTGCTTCCGATCCTGCGCGATCCCGTGATGCCCTTCCTGCGCGACACGCTGCATCTCGACAAGACCGGGCTGTTCTCCGGGCCCGCATACGGACCGAGCATGCTCGCGGCCGGCATCATTCTCGCGATTATGGTATTGCCCTACATCGCGTCGGTGTCGCGCGAGGTGCTGCTCGCCGTTCCGCGCTCGCAGCGCGAGGCGGCGCTCGCACTCGGCGCGACGCGCTGGGAGGCGATCTGGGGCGCGGTGCTTCCCTACGCGCGCTCCGGCATCGTCGGCGGCGTGATCCTCGGCCTCGGCCGCGCGCTCGGCGAGACGATGGCCGTGACGATGCTGATAGGCAATCGGCCGGAGATCGCGGCGTCGCTCTTCGCTCCGGGGTACACGATGGCATCGTTGCTCGCGAACGAGTTCAGCGAGGCCTCGAGCGACGCGCATCTCTCCGCGCTCATGGCCGTCGCCTTCGTGCTCTTCGTGATCACGTTGATCGTGAACGCGATCGCGCGCTGGCTGGTGTGGCAGGTGTCGCGCAATACGAGCGGGAGAGCTGCATGAGCGCCGCGACTCCCCCCATGGCACCGCCACTTCGGCCCACGCTGCGACAGCGCGCGTTCAGTGAGCGCACTGTCCGCACGCTCAAGCGACGCCGCGTTGTGAGCGGGATCATGCTCTTCGTTCTCGTCGGCGCCGCGGTGCTCGCAGTGCTGCCGCTGATCTTCATCTTCGGCCATCTGCTCACGCTCGGCATCGGCTCGCTGTCGTGGGACTTCTTCACGAAGATGCCGAAGCCCGTCGGTGAGACGGGCGGCGGACTCGCGAACGCGATCGTCGGCACGCTCATCCTCATCGGGCTCGCCAGCGCGGTCGGGCTGCCCGTGGGTGTCGGCGCCGGACTGTATCTGGCCGAAAAGAAGGGAGCGAAGCTGGCGAACGGCGTGCGCTTTCTCTCGGATGTGCTCAACGGGCTCCCGTCGATCGTGATGGGAATTTTCGCCTGGGAATTTCTCGTGCGCCCTGTGGGCCACTTCTCCGCGCTCGCCGGCGGCGTGGCGCTGGGCGCGATGATGATCCCGATGGTCGCGCGCACCACGGAGGAGATGGTTGGCATCGTGCCGGTGTCGCTGCGCGAGGCGGCGCTCGCGCTCGGGTACTCGCGCTGGCGCACATCGCTCTCGATCGTTCTTCGCACCGCGAGCGCGGGCATCGTCACCGGCGCGCTGGTCGCCATTGCCCGCATCGCGGGTGAGACTGCCCCGCTCCTCTTTACCGCATTCGGCAATCAGTTCTGGTCGACGTCACTGGCGCAGCCGATATCCGCGCTCCCGTTGCAGGTCTTCTCTTACGCGATCAGCCCCTATGACGCATGGCACTCCCTCGCGTGGGCCGGAGCGCTCGTCCTCATCGCGCTCATCTTCATCATTAGTCTCATCGCGCGTTTCGCAACGCGCGCCCGTTTCGCGACCGGCGGTGGCGACTGAGCGCTCGAAACTGCAGGACGACGTGTCACTCATGAGCCGCCCCGCAGTCACGCCCGAAGCCGTCCCGCGCATGCGCGTGGGCTCGCTCGACGCGTACTTCGGGAGCGTGCATGCGGTGAAGGGCGTCGATATGAACATTCGCGACCGCCAGGTGACGGCGATCATCGGACCGTCGGGCTGCGGCAAGTCGACCTTCCTGCGCTGCCTCAACCGCATGCACGAGACCGTGCCGACGGCGCGCGTCGAAGGAGAGGTGGAGCTCGACGGCCGCAACATCTACGCGCGCGGCGTCAACGCGATCGCGGTGCGCAAGCACATCGGGATGGTCTTCCAGCGCCCGACACCCTTCCCCACGATGTCGATCCGCGACAACGTCGCCGCGGGTCTTCGCGTCATGGAGAAGCGTCATCACTCGCGCGCGGAAACCGACGAGATCGTCGAGCGCGCGCTCACACGCGCAGTGCTCTGGACTGAGGTGAAAGACCGCCTGTCGACCAGTGCGATCGGTCTCTCCGGCGGCCAGCAGCAGCGCCTCTGCATCGCGCGCGCCCTCGCGACCGAGCCAACGGTGCTCCTGCTCGACGAGCCCACCGCGTCGCTCGATCCGATCAGCACGCAGGCGGTCGAAGAGCTGGTCTACGAGCTGCGCAGCGACATGACCATCGTGATCGTGACGCACAACATGCAGCAGGCCGCACGCGTCTCCGACTCCACCGCGTTCTTCCTGAACGGCGAAATGGTCGAGATGAGCGATACCAGCGCGATCTTCACGACACCGCGCGACAGCCGCACGGAAGCCTACATCACGGGTCGCTTCGGATGACCGACGCGACCGCCATGATCGAGCGCCCCGACGCTATCCTCCCGACTGCGAATTCCACGCATCCGGGAACGATCCTCACGAAGGACTTCTCGTTCTTCTACGGCGAGAAGCAGGCACTCTTCGACGTGAACCTCACGATTCCCGCGCGCTCGGTGACCGCGTTCATCGGTCCTTCCGGATGCGGGAAGTCGACGCTGCTCCGCTCGATCAACCGTCTCAACGCGCTCATCCCGGGCGCCCGCCACACGGGCGCCATCGAGCTCGATGGCCAGGACATCTACTCGCCGCACGCCGACATCGTCGCTCTTCGCCAGCGCGCGGGGATGGTCTTCCAGCGCTGGAACCCATTCCCGAAGTCGATCTACGACAACGTCGCTTTCGGCCCGAAGATCAACGGAACATCCTCCCGCGCGGCACTCGACGAGATCGTCGAGACGTCGCTCCGCCGCGCCGCGCTGTGGGATGAGGTGAAGGACCGGCTGCGCCAGAGCGCGTTGGGACTCTCGGGCGGGCAGCAGCAGCGCCTCTGCATCGCCCGCGCACTCGCGAATGATCCCGAGGTGCTCCTCCTCGATGAGCCCGCGAGCGCGCTCGATCCGATCGCCACACAAAAAGTCGAAGAGCTACTGTACGAGCTGAAGCGGGAGTTGACGATCGTCATCGTCACTCACAACATGCAGCAAGCGGCTCGCGTCTCCGAATTCACCGCCTTCTTCTACCTGGGCCGCCTGGTAGAGGTAAATGCAACTGATCGTCTCTTCACCAGTCCTCGCGAGCCGCGGACCGAAGCCTACGTGACTGGGAGATTCGGATGACCCCCGCCGACACCGCTGGTTTTCGACACTTTCACGAGCAGCTCGATCAGCTGAAGCAGCGGCTGCTCGACATGTCCGAGCGCGCAGAGGCGCTGGTCGACATGTCCGTGGACGCCCTACTGCATCGCGACGCCGGCAAGGCAGATGCCGTCATCGAGGCTGACAGTGAGCTCGATACCCTCGAAGTAGAAGTCGAAGGGCTCGCCGTCTCGCTCCTCGCGCTCCAGCAGCCGATGGCGCGCGATCTCCGCTTCATCATCAGCGCGATCAAGATCTCGAGCGACCTCGAGCGCGTCGGCGATCATGCAGTGAACATCGCGCAGTCCACCCAGCGCCTCGTCGCGATGCGCTCCAACATCACCCCCGACCCGGAAGTCGAGGACATGGCTCGCCGCGCCCGCCACATGCTCGGCGACGCGCTCGACGCCTTCGTTCGCGGCGACGGTGTGCTGGGCCGCGACGTCTGTCGCCGCGACGATCAGGTCGATGCGCTGCACGACTCGCTCTTCCGCATTCTCCTCACCCACATGCTCGAGGATCCGACGACGATCTCTGCAGCCCTCGAGCTCTTCCTCGTGAGCCGCAACCTCGAGCGTGTCGCCGACCTCGCCACCAACATCGCCGAGGACGCGGTATACTTGGCGGAGGGAAAGACCATCAAGCATCGCCTTGAGGACCCGGAGGATCGCACTGTCGCCGCAACGGCCTGACCCCGCGAGCAATCTGGACCGCGTCGCCGCAATCGATATCGGATCGAACTCGATCCGTGCGATCGTGGCCGACGTGTCGGCCGACGGCCACATCCGGGTCGTCGATGAGATGAAATCCGCGCCGCGACTCGGTGCGGGGATGGATGAGCGCGGCGAGCTCGCGCACTCCGCGATGCAGCGCGCCACAGAAGCGGTGGTGCGCATGGCCACCCTCGCGCGCCAGCTCGGCGCCACGCGCATCGAGGCGGTCGCCACCAGCGCAGTCCGCGACGCATCCAACGCGCGGCACTTCGCCGAGATGGTCCGCAAGGCGGCGAAGCTCCAGATTCGCGTGCTCGAAGGGAGCGACGAGGCACTGCTCGGCTTCCGCAGCGCGCTCGCGCACTTCGACCTCGCCTCGGGACGTGCCGCAGTCGTCGACATCGGTGGCGGCTCGGTCGAGCTCGCGCTCAGCGCCGCCGGCCTCGTCGATCGCCTCGTCTCCCTCCCCTTCGGCGCGCTGCGCATGACCGAGCGCTACTTCCCGAAGAAGATCACGCGCGCGGCGGTAAAGGCGCTGCGCAAGGATGTCCGTCACGAGCTCCTGCGCCATCTCCCCGCGCGCGAGTGGCGGAACGCGCAGGTGATCGGCTCGGGCGGCACCTTCACCAACCTGGCTGGGATGTCGCTCGCGCGTCAGGGAATTCGCCCCGCGCAAAGCGTGCACGGCACCCGCGTCACCCGCGTCGACCTCGAGCACATTCTCGACAGCCTGCAGGACATGACGCCGACGGAGCGACTCACGGTCGCAGGGCTCAACGCCGGCCGCGCCGACATCATCGTGGCCGGGCTCGCGGTCATCGCGGAAGTGATGGCGCGCCTCGACTCCCCGAGCCTCGTGGTATCCGCATACGGAATTCGCGAGGGGCTGCTCCTCGAGACCGCGCACGTGCTCCCCACCGTCGCGAGCCCGGGCGAAGCGCGCGAGCGCTCCGTGCGACGGCTCGCCGAGGCGTGCCACTTCGAGGAGCGACATTCGATGCACGTGCAGCGGCTGGCCCTTCAGCTCTTCGACGCCGCCGGTGCGCGGCTCGGCGCGAAGCCCGGCGAGCGCGACATCCTCGCCGCCGCCGCAATGCTGCACGACATCGGCTACCACATCAGCTACGACAAGCACCACAAGCACTCGTACTATCTGATCACGAACGCCGAGCTCCTCGGAATGTCCCCGATGGAGCAGATCGTGGTGGCGAACGTCGCGCGCTACCATCGCGGCGCACCGCCTTCGAAGGAGCATCCCAGCTACGCGTCGCTCGCAAAGCCGGTGCGCGATCAGGTCCGCCGCCTCTCGGCCATCCTCCGCCTTGCGGACGGGCTCGACCGCGGGCACATCTCGGCCGTTGACCGCGTGAAAGTGCGCTGGATGAAGGACTGCATCCGCATCACGCCGATCGCGCGCAACATCCACCAGCCAATGCGCCTCGAGATCTGGGGCGCGAGCCGCAAGTCGCAGCTCCTCGAAAAAATCGCCGGCGTGCCCGTGGAGATCGTAGGGTCGCGCGTGGCGCACACCGTCGCCGCACTTACGGATCGAGCGGCGCGCTCCCCCACGTAGAGCTCACCATGATGAGCTGGGCCTGACGTTCGGCCTCGCCATCGAGCTCACGCTGCTGGTAGCACCCGTCGGGCTGCAGCGTCCACGCATTTCGATTGTCGCGCAGGTACGTCGCAAGCAGCGTGCGCAGCGGCTCGTGCAGCGCCTTGTCCTCAACCGGAGTGACCGCCTCCACGCGGCGCTCGAAGTTGCGCGGCATCCAGTCGGCGGAGCCCAGGTAATACTCCTCCTCGCCATCGTTGAGGAAATACCAGAGCCGCGAGTGCTCGAGGAAACGTCCGACGATGCTGGTGACGCGGATGTTGTCGCTGATCCCCTCGACCCCCGGTCTGAGGCAGCAGATGCCGCGCACGATGAGGTCAATCATCACGCCGGCCTGCGCTGCTTCGTACAGTGCGATGATGGCCTCGGGGTCTGCGAGCGCGTTCATCTTCGCGATGAGTCGCGCCGGACGCCCGGCGCGCGCGTGCTCCATCTCGCGCGCGATGAGCGCATGGAAGCGCGCGCGCATGTCACCCGGCGCGATGATCAGCTTCCGATAGTGCCGCTGCCGCGAGAATCCCGTGAGGAAGTTGAACAAATCGCTGAGGTCCGCGCCGATCTCCGGACTGCACGTGAACAGTCCGAGGTCGGTGTACTGCCGCGCCGTCTTCGAGTTGTAGTTTCCCGTGCCGACGTGCACGTAGCGTCTGATCCCATCCGCCTCGCGCCGCACTACCAGGCAGGTCTTCGTGTGCGTCTTGAGATCCATCATCCCGTACACCACGTGCACGCCCGCGCTTTCGAGCTGCCGCGCCCACGTGATGTTGTTCGTTTCGTCGAAGCGCGCCTTGAGCTCGACGAGCACCACCACCTGCTTCCCGCTCTCCGCGGCCTCCGTGAGCGCGCGAACGATCGGCGTGTCGCCCGAAGTGCGATACAACGTCAGCTTGATCGCGAGCACATCGTCGTCTTCCGCCGCGCGCTCGATGAACTGCTCCACCGTCGTCTGGAAGGAGTCGAAGGGATGATGTACGAGCACGTCGCCCTGCCGAATGACGTCGAACATCCCGCCATTCACCCCGCGCAGCCTCGGCGGCGTGCTCGGCACGAGCGGCGGATCGCGTAGCTCCGGGACGTCCAGCGACGCAAGCTCCCGCAAATCGCCGAGCTCGAGCAACGGACCCATCTCGTGCACGTCGGTCTCGGTCAGCGTCGCGTGCGGAGGCAACCGATCGTCGCGCAGCTCGTCGAGCAGCAGCGTGCGCATCTCCGGCGGCGTCCCCGACTGCACCTCGAGGCGCACCACCTCGCCGAAGCGGCGCAGGAAAACTTGCTCCTCGATCGTCGCCAGCAGGTCGTCCGGCTCTTCCGACGAGAGCAGCTCGATGTCCGAGTTTCGCGTGATCCTGAACGCGTACCAGTTCCGCACCTCCATCCCCGGAAACAGCGCGCGCAAGTTGATGCCGATCAGCTGCTCGAGCGGTATGAACTGGTTGGGCCGTCCGAATTTCACCCAGCGTGGGAGGCTGCGCGGCACCTTCACGCGCGCGAAGTGCTCCTCCTGCGTATCCGGATCGCGAATCTCCACCGCGAGCGAGAGCGAGAGATTCGAGATATACGGAAAGGGATGCCCGGGATCGACCGCGAGCGGCGTGAGCACCGGATAGACCTGTCGCTCGAAATACTCGTCGAGCCGTTGCCACTCCGCCGCCGTGATCTCTTCCAGGGGCACGAGCCGCACTCCGCGCTGGGACAGCGCGGGAAGGAGCTGCTCGTGCAGAAGGTGCTGCTGCTGTGCGAGCAGCTGGTGCACGCGCACCGCGATCGCGTCGAGCTGCTCCTGCGGCGACAGACCATCGGGCGCGGTGACGGTGACGTTCGCGGCGAGCTGTCGGCGAAGCCCGGCGACGCGCACCATGTAGAACTCGTCGAGATTCGTGCTGAAGATCGCCGCGAACTTGAGCCGCTCGAGCAGCGGATTTCTCTCGTCGAACGCCTCGTGCAACACCCTCGAATTGAATTCCAGCCAGCTCAGCTCACGATTGATGTAGAGCTGAGGCGACAGAACGATCGGAGGAGCGGAGCGCGTCAGGTCTGACATTCGTCATTGCCGAAAGCAAACCGCCCATGCGGAGCGCACGGACGGCGAGGAGGAGCCTCAACACACAGTATACGGATGATAGCCGAAATCGACACGACACGAATCGGTCACGAGCGATCCGTTACATCGGATTCGCCCTTCCTTCGCCCCCGATTACAACGGGTGAACCGCGCTGAGAATGACCCAAGACAACGCCGCCATGGCCGCGGCCGCTGGGAGTGTCAGGATCCACGCCCACACGATCCTCGTCGCCACACCCCATCGCACCGCGCTCAACCGCGTCGTCGCCCCTACGCCGACGATCGCACCCGTAATTGCGTGCGTCGTGCTGACAGGAATGCCGAGCGTAGTCGCGAGCAAAATGCTCAGCGCGCCACCGGTCTCTGCGCAAAAGCCGCCCACGGGACGGAGCTTCGTAATGCGATTCCCCATCGTGTGCACGATACGCCATCCGCCGAACAGCGTGCCAAGGGAGATCGCGCTGTACGCGCCCATCTCGACCCACGCAGGAATAGAGTTTCCGTTCTGGAGATACAGGTGGTGCATCCAGCCGGTCTGCCCCGCGAACAATTCCTTGCTCGCCACGAGCAGCCCGACGATGATCCCCATCGTCTTCTGCGCGTCGTTCGCGCCGTGCGACAGCGAGAAGAGCGCCGAGCTCACGAGCTGCGCGCCACGAAAAAATCGGTCGACGCGCGCCGGTGCCATCTTCTGGAAAATCCAGTACACCGCCGTCATCAGCATGAAGCCGAGCACGGCGCCGATCACGGGGGAGAGCACGATGAAGAGCAGCGTCGTCGGCCACTTCCCGTTCGCGAGCACCAATCCGCCGAGCCCCGCCTTCGCCACCGCGGCCCCCGCGTACGCGCCGATCAGCGCGTGCGATGAGCTCGACGGCAGCCCGATACTCCACGTGACGATGTTCCAGGCGATCGCGCCGAGCAGCCCCGCGAGGATCACGTTCGGGTCGACGATCGCCGGCGGCACGAACCCGGTGAACACCGCCTTCGCTACCGCGGTGCCGACGATGAACGCCGCCGCGAAGTTGAAGAACGCGGCCCAGACG
Organism: Gemmatimonadales bacterium; assembly: GCA_038237245.1. GTDB lineage: Bacteria > Gemmatimonadota > Gemmatimonadetes > Gemmatimonadales > Gemmatimonadaceae > FEN-1250. The sequence continues at coordinate 45,655 of JBBRYY010000014.1, forward strand.
ACGGCCTGCAGCGGCTTGAGCACACGCGTGCCCACGACCGTCGCGATGGAGTTCGCCGAGTCGTGGAAACCGTTGCTGAAATCGAACAGGAACGCGACTGCGACGATCGCGAGGATGTAGTGAACCACGAGCTACGCGTGTTTCAATGCAATGCTCTCGAGCACGTTCGCCACGTCCTCGCATTGATCGAGCGCCCGCTCGAGCGTGTCGTACAGCTCCTTCCACTTGATCACTTCCAGCGGATCAGGAGTGCCGGCGAAGAGGGCGCCCACCGCCTGATGGTAGAGCGCATCCCCCTCCTCCTCCTTGAGCTTGATCTCGCGCCCGCGCATCACGACGTGCTTCGAGTCGCGCATGTTCATCACCGCGCTCTCGATCGACTGCGTTGCCTCGAGGAGCACGTCGCACAGCCGCTTGGCGGGCTCCTTCACCTCGGTGATATGAAACATCGCCGCCCGCCTCGCCGTGCCGTCGATCAGGTCGATGACGTTGTCCAGCTGCGACACGAGGAGATGGATGTCCTCGCGGTCGATCGGCGTGACGAACGACTTGTCGATCCGCCCGATCACGTCTCTCGTGATGTCGTCCGCCTGATGCTCGACCTCCTTGATCTCGGCAACATATCGCTCGAGATGGACAGGGTCGGCAAACAGATCGTGCAGGAGGGTGGCCGAGGTCGTGGCGTGCTTGGCGAGATCGGAAAACATCTCGAAGAACGCGGTGTCGCGTGGAATGAGCCGCACGGCTATCGAATCATCGGGTGGGGGAGGTCACACGTTCGTGACAGGGAAGCTACCCGCCACCCGCCCCCTCGGCCAACCCCTTTGCAGCACGCGATTGCAGCTTCTGTTTCGGCTCGTGGTCGCAATCAGCGGTGAGAGTCACAACTGGAAGGACGACAAAGACGGATTAAACGGACAACAAACGGACAACTGCGAAATTGGGACTGGTCAGTCTGCCCCAAGTCGTGGGCATTCATCCGTTTGTTGTCGATTTTTTGTCCGTTTTTTGTCGCTTCACCAATCTGTTCGCGCCTCTCTTACTCTGAGCTTGCTCCTCGCTCGACCCTACACGTTCCCATACTGCGCCCCCGGAGTCGCCGGCTTCGTGAAGAGTCGGATGAGGGTCACCCCCGCGAGAAAGCCGCCGACGTGCGCCCACACCGCCACGCCTCCGGACACGTTGGTATTGAGCGCCGAGAGCTGCGGTATCCCCGCGAGCAGCTGCTCCCCGAACCAGAAGAGGAGCACGAGCACCGCCGGTATCGAGAAGAAGAAGATCGGCGGGAAGTACATGCGGATGCGCGCGCGCGGGAACAGCAGCAGGTAGCCGCCGAGAATCCCGGAGATCGCGCCCGACGCACCCACCGTCGGCACGGCGGACGACGGGTTTACCGCCACATGCGACGCAGCCGCCACGAGACCGCACACCAGATAGAAGGCGAGGAAGCGCACCGGCCCCATGCTCCCCTCGACGTTCTTCCCAAACACCCAGAGATAGATCGAGTTGCCGATGATGTGCCCCCACCCGCCGTGTAAAAAAACCGAGAGGAGCGGCGTGAAACGGTTGATCGGATCGTTGTCGATTACGCACGCCATCCCGGGCCCGATCGCCACCGCGAAGCCGACGGCGGCGCGATGCGTGAGCTCGGCGGGCACCATCCCGAAGTTGCAGACGGTCATCGCCAGCACGTTCGGATCTGCGCCCGCCCGCTGAACGATCAGCCACACGGCCCAGGTCGCCAAGAGCAGCAGATACGTCATCACCGGTCTCCGTGCCAGCTTGATGTCGTCGCCCAACGGGATCATTCAACCACTCTCCATGCCGGAAAGGCGCACTCAGCAGCAGCTCCGCCGAACGCTAAATGCGCCACAGTTACAGAGATAAGAACGCCCTTACAGCTGATCCTGTCAAAACGGCTCATATCTCAGGCACCCCAATTGCGCTGAACTATCACCGCGTAAATTGGGTTTGGCATATGGCAGAGCAAGCGCCATTGGCGCGCCCACCCGCGCTTTCACACACATTCGAGGCTTGTCATGGCCGAAAAGGTAATTGGAATTGATCTGGGAACGACGAACTCCGTCGTTGCCGTCATGGAAGGCGGAGATCCGATCGTCATTCCGAATTCGGAAGGCGGACGCGTCACCCCATCCGTTGTCGCCTTCACCAAGGACGGCGAACGGCTCGTCGGTACGGTCGCGAAGCGCCAGGCCGTCACGAACCCGCAAAACACCATTTTCTCGATCAAGCGCTTCATGGGCCGCAAGATGTCCGAGGTCCAGGAAGAGACCAAGCGCGTCCCCTACAAGGTCGTCGCGGGTCCCAACGATGTCGCAATGATCGAGGTCGCGGGCAAGCGGTATTCGCCGCCCGAGATCTCCGCGATGATCCTGCAGAAAATGAAGCAGACCGCTGAAGACTACCTCGGCCACAAGGTCGACAAGGCAGTCGTCACCGTGCCCGCATACTTCAACGATTCACAGCGCCAGGCCACGAAGGACGCCGGTCGCGTCGCCGGTCTCGACGTGCTGCGCATCATCAACGAACCCACCGCCGCCGCACTCGCGTACGGGCTCGACAAGAAGAAGGATGAGAAGGTCGCGGTGTTCGATCTCGGTGGCGGCACGTACGACATCTCCGTGCTCGAGCTCTACGACGTCGAAGGCTCCCGTCAGTTCGAGGTGAAGTCCACCAATGGTGACACCCACTTGGGCGGCGACGACTTCGATCAGCGCGTCATCGACTGGCTCGTCGCGGAGTTCAAGAAGGACCAGGCGATCGACCTCTCCAAGGATCCGATGGCGCTTCAGCGCCTGAAGGAAGCCGCCGAGAAGGCAAAGATGGAGCTGTCGGGCACGCAGCAGACCGACATCAACCTGCCCTTCATCACGGCGGACCAGAGCGGTCCGAAGCACCTCAACTACTCGCTGACGCGCGCGAAGTTCGAGCAGCTGGTGGACGATCTCATCCAGCGCACGATCCCGCCCATGCAGCAGGCGCTCAAGGATGCCGGCATGAAGCCCGAGGAGATCGATGAGGTCATTCTCGTCGGCGGCTCGACGCGCATTCCGAAGGTGCAGCAGATCGTCAAGGACTACTTCAAGAAAGAGCCGCACAAGGGCGTCAACCCCGATGAGGTCGTCGCGATCGGCGCGGCCATTCAGGGCGCGGTGCTCACCGGCGAGCAGAAGGATGTGCTGCTCCTCGACGTGAACCCGCTGTCGCTCGGCATCGAGACGCTGGGCGGCGTGACCACGGTGCTCATTCCGCGGAACACGACCATCCCGACGAAGAAGTCCGAGGTATTCTCCACTGCCGAGGACAATCAGACGACGGTAGAGATCCACGTGCTGCAAGGTGAGCGCGAGCTCGCCAGCGGCAACAAGACCATCGGCAAATTCCAGCTTACCGGAATTCCGCCAGCACAGCGCGGCATGCCGCAGGTCGAGGTGACCTTCGACATCGATGCCAACGGCATTCTCCACGTCACCGCGAAGGACAAGGCGACCGGAAAGGAGCAGAAGATCCGGATCGAGGCGTCGAGCGGGCTGTCGGAGAACGATATCCAGAAGATGGTCAAGGATGCCGAGCAGAACGCGGACGCCGACAAGAGCAAGCGCGAGGAGATCGACACGAGGAATCGTCTCGACAGCCTCACGTACGAGGTCGAGAAGAACGCGAAGGAGTGGTCCGACAAGCTCAGCGCCGAGCTGAAGACGAAGCTCGAGACGTCGGTGGAGCGGGCGCGCAAGGCGCTCCGGGCCGATGATCTCTCCGAGATCCGAAGCGCTCAGGAAGAGCTGAGCAGGGTCTACAGCGAGGCGGGACAGTCGCTGTATGCGCAGGGTGAGCAGGATGCGGGCACGACCGCGACGGAGGAAGCGGCAACGGCCAGCGCCCATGCAAATCCGAAGGGCTCGGACAACGTGGTCGATGCGGACTACGAGATCGTGGACGAAGAAAAGAAGTAAGCGAGTCGACACCCGCGCCGCCGGCAACGAAACTGCCGGCGGCGCGTGGTGTAGTACGAGTAACCCTCTACACGGTTGGCATTCGCAATGGCATCTCGATTCTCCACGCGACTAGCGGTCGGCGTCGTCGCGTTCATCGGTGGGCTGGTTGTCGCCGCAGGCTTCAACCTCACCCCGTTTGGCTACGCACAACAGGCTGGTGGCAGCGCGAAGCCGCCGCAGGCCGCGATACAACAGGTCACCGACGCGAGCAACGCCTTCGTCGCGATCGCCGAGCACGTGACGCCGGCCGTCGTCTCCATTCAGATGGAGCGTCAGGCGCGCCCCATGAAATCGCCGCATGGTCAGCAGCAGATACCGCCCGGCATGGAAGATTTCTTCAAGCAGTTCGACCCCAGGCAGCAACAGCAGCAGCCGATGGAAGGCAGCGGCTCCGGCTTTCTGGTCACGGCTGATGGATACATTCTCACGAACAATCACGTCGTCGCGGATGCGGACAAGCTCACCGTGACGCTGCTCGACAAGCGGGTGTTCAAGGCGAAGGTGATCGGCCGCGATCCGACGACGGATGTCGCCGTGATCAAGATCGACGGCACTGGCTTCCCGACGCTGAATCTCGGCAACGATGAGACGTCGCGGGTCGGTGAGTGGGTGCTCGCGGTCGGCAATCCGCTCGGCCTCGACTTCACCGTCACGGCGGGAATCATCAGCGCGAAGGGGCGCAGCGGCCAGCTTCGTGGTCTCTACGCGAGCCAATACGCGATTGTCGACTACATCCAGACCGACGCGGCGATCAACCCGGGCAACTCGGGTGGGCCGCTCGTCAACAGCCACGGCGACGTCATCGGCATCAACAGCGCGATCGCCAGCGGCACGGGCTACTACTCCGGCTACGGCTTTGCGATTCCGATCACGCTCGCAAAGACGGTCATGAACGACCTCATTCAGTACGGCCGCGTGCGCCGGGCGATCCTCGGCGTGTCGATCAGCGATCTGCGTCCGGAAGACGCGCAGGCCGCGGGGCTCAAGGAAATCCGTGGCGCGCTGGTGGGCGGCGGAACGCCAGGACAGGCGAGTCCTGCCGAGCAGGCGGGGATCGAGGCGGGTGACGTGATCGTCGCGATCGATGGCACGCCGGTGGATCGTGTCGCACAGCTGCAGCGGATCATCCGGGTGCACAAGCCGGGCGAGTCGGTGTCGGTGGATGTGATGCGCTACGGCCAGAAGCACACGTACAAGGTGAAGCTCGCCGAGGCGCCGAACGAGATGCAGCTGGCGAGCGGTGACGATGGCGGCAACAGTGCGGACAGCGCGGTGGCAAAGCCGGCGAGCTACGACAAGCTCGGGATCTCGGTCGAGCCGATGACCACCGACCGTGCGAGCCGCGCGGAAGTGACGGATGCGCAGCGAGGGCTGGTGGTAATGAGCGTGGACGCGCTCGGGCCGTCGTATCAGAAGCTCTTCGCCGAGGCGGACGTGATCGTGCGGGTATTGAACCCGATGCCGCACGCGATCCGGACGGTGGCGGACCTGGACACGTCGATCTCGAAGCTGAAGACGGGCGATGTGGTCAGCCTCCTTGTGTACAACACGCAGCAGAAGCAGTCCCGTGTGGTGAATCTGCGAATCGGCGGATAGCCGACGCTGGATCGAGGCAGGGAGAATCGCCCGGCGTGCTTTCGCACGCCGGGCGATTTTCGCATCGGGGATGCGGGGAGTGTCAACGATCGCGGGGCGAGCGGCGTAATGACGGACGTGAGTGCTTCCTTGTGCCAGTTGAACTGGGGTAGGTCAGGAATCACAACCTGACCTTGCGGATAGGGCGACCGCTCCCCATTTAGTTAGCTCGGACGTATAGAAAACTTTGTGTTTCACGATCCGGCCGACACTTCGCCGCGCTCTTTTTGGAGTTTCGGGCGGATTTTTGTCTGCACCTCCCCGATGGAGATATGCCAATGAGTTTTCCCAGTTCGATCTGGAAGATCACCCTGGCTGCGTGCATGGCGGCCCCGTTTGCGCAAGCGAGCGCACAGGACACCGCCCCGAACGTAGCGATCGTTCGCGGTACGGTGACCGACTCCGCGTCTCATGCGCCCGTCGCCGGTGCGCAGGTCGTTGCGGTTGGAACCACGAGAGGAGCCCGAACGGACAGCGCCGGTGCGTATACCCTGCGAGTCTCACCGGGCACCGTCTCGCTTCGTGTCCAGCGCATTGGCTATGCACCAGCACAGCGCACGGTCACCGCGACGCTGGACGGCACGGCGACGGCGGACTTCATGCTTCGCGCGATCTCGACCGTCTTGTCCGAAGTGGTCGTAACGGGTTACGGCACACAGAATCGCGCCGAGGTGACGGGTGCATTGACGACCGTGTCCGGGCAGGACGTGCAGAATCAGCCGGTCGCCGGCATCGACGCCGCACTCCAGGGAAAAGCGGCAGGCGTCCAGGTATCGCAGAACTCGGGTCAGCCCGGAACGGGCATCAGCGTTCGCGTCCGCGGAGCGGCGTCGCTCTCGGCGTCGAACCAGCCGCTCTACGTGGTCGACGGCGTGCCGATCGCCAACGATCCGCTTTCGCAGCAGCTCTCTCCGGCCGGCAGCGAAGTACCTACGGCGATCACGGGGCTGAATCCGAACGAGATCGAGTCGATCACCGTGCTCAAGGATGCAGCGTCCGCGGCCATCTACGGATCGCGCGCCTCGAATGGCGTCGTGATGATCACGACGAAGCGCGGCCAGGCTGGAAAGGCGCGCTTCAACATTGATCTCTCGACGGGCATTCAGAATGCCGCGACGAAGCTCAAGCTCATGAACGCGTCGCAGTACATCACATACATGAATGAGGGCGCGGCGAACGACAGCGATAGTGCGCCCTTCGATGCGAGCATCGAAGGGCTGACGAGCACCGACTGGCAGGACGCCATCTTCCGCACCGGTCCCGTCCAGAACCTGCATCTCGGCCTGAGCGGCGGTACGGAGGCGCTCCGTTACAATGTCGAAGGTTCGTTCTTCAAGCAGACCGGTATCGTCATCGGCTCGGCGTACAATCGCGCCAATGCGCGCGTCAACGTCGACTACGATGCGACCGCGAAGTTCCGCCTCAAGACGTCGATCGGTCTCGCGCGCGAGAACAACGACCGCATC